>JAYRMX010000232.1:0-9335 GCA_041912475.1 Myxococcota bacterium | reverse complement strand
TCCCAGTCGGTGGGAAGCGTGCAGCGCTCCATCAGCCAGGTTCCGAGGCGCGCGTGCGCGACCGTTCGCAGGCGGATGCGCCCGGCCGCGTCGTCGAGGCGGGGATCGGAGAGGACGAGACGCGCGCAGTCGTGGCCGTCGTCGAGAACGAGCGCGCTCGGCCCCGGCGCCGTGTAGATCTGACGCACGAGTGTGTCGCGAAGGAAGGCGAAGTCGAGCTCGAGCGGAAGCGTGACGCGCGCCGCGTGGGCGGCGGGAGCGGCGAGGAGCAGGACCGCGGCGAGCCAGAGCAGGGCGCCGCGCCGGCGGCGCCGCTCGGCCGGCGCGTTCACGTCGTGCGGTCCGGCCGATCGCCTTCGCCGGGCGAGGGCGGCGCGTCCGGTCCGGGGCCGCCACGCCGGCGCCGTCCGCGGCGACGTCGCCGTCGCCGCCGCAAGCCGTCCGGCGGCCCGTCTGCGCCGGGCCTCGCCTCGCCGGGACCTCCTGCGGGACGAGGGGCCGCGCTCGGCCATCGGCCCGGCGGCGCGCCGCCTCCCGGCTCACGGCCGGCGACGCTGCCTGCGCCCGCACCGCTGCTCGCCTCGTGGCCGAACGCTGCGGCAGACCCGGCTGCCTCCGGCCCGATCGCCGGGCCCGGCCCGCGGCCGCGCCCGCGACGCCGGCCACGGCGCCCGCGCCGCCGCCTCTGCTCGCCGTCGGCCGGGACGACCCCCTCCGCCGCGCGCTGCCCGAACGGCGCCGCGCCCGGGCGCCCGCCGTCGGCGCCAGGTCCCGGGCCTCGCGGACGCCCGCGCCGGCGTCCGCGCCCGCCGCGCTCGCCCGACGGACGATCCGGGCGGCGCATCCCGCCCGCCCGGCGGCCGGGCCGGCGCGGCGCATTGCGCGGGGCCTCGAGCGGCTCGTAGAACACCGAGGGCCGCTCGCTCGAGCCGCGGCAGGTGTCGCACATTCCGCAGGCCTCCGATCCCTCCTCGCCGAAGTACTCGCGCAGGAACACGGCGCGGCAGCCCTGCGCCTCCGCGTACGCGGCCACCGAGTCGAGGCGCCGCGCGTCCTGGCTGCGCAGCGTCGCGAACTGGCCCGCGAGCTTGCGCGCCTCGGCCTCGATCTCGCTCGCCGGCACCGTCACGAAGACGGCCGTCGCGTCCCACTTCACGAGCGTCGCTTCTTCGAGCACGGCGAGCAGCGCGCCGGCGACCTTCACGCCGAGGTCCGCGGAGAGCGCGAGCGCCTCGAGCGTCGGCACCTTCTCCTCGCCCGCCCAGCCCGCGAGGGCGCGTGCGAGCTTGTAGAGCTGCTCGGGCCGTACGCGGCTTCGCGAGAGGAGCGCCTCGTGGATGAGCCGGTCCTCGGGCGAGAAGAGCAGGATGCAGTTCGCGCGGCGACCGTCGCGGCCCGCGCGGCCGGCCTCCTGGACGTACTGCTCGAGCGACGCCGGCGACTGGTAGTGCAGCACGTACCGGATGTCCTGCTTGTCGATGCCGAGGCCGAAGGCGTTGGTCGCGACCATCACGGTGCGGCGGCCGCGACGCATGAAGGCGTCCTGCTGCTTCTCGCGGTCTCCCGCGTTCATCTTGCCGTGATAGCGATGCGCGGGCGCTCCGAAGCGATGGAGCAGGGCGTAGATCTCGTCGACCTCGCGCGTCGTCGAGCAGTAGATGATTCCCGGACGGCGAAGCCGCAGAACGAGGCGCATGAGCGCGCGCAGCCGCTGGTCGCCGCTGCAGCGCAAGACGTCGAAGGCGAGGTTCGAGCGGTGCGGCGAGCTCGCGACGATCTCGGGGTCGCGCATGCCGACGAAGCGCTGGATCGCGGTGCGCACCTTCTCGGTCGCCGTCGCGGTGAGCGCGAGCACGGGCGGCGCCCCGAGCCTTCTCAGCCGCTCGCCGAGCTGCAGATACGTCGGCCGGAAGTCGTAGCCCCACTCCGAGATGCAGTGCGCCTCGTCGATCGCGGCCAGCGAGACGCCCGACTTGCCGAGCGCCATCACCGCGTCCTCGGTGGCGAGGGTCTCGGGCGTCGTCATCACGAGCAGCGAGCCGCCCTTCGCGATGCGCTCGAGCGCGGCGACGCGGTTTCGGCCGCGGACGGTTCCGTCGAGGCGCACGGCGGGGATCTCGCGCTTGAGGAGCTTTTCGTACTGGTCGCGCATCAGCGCGAGCAGCGGCGAGATCACGAGCACGGGCTTCGGCAGCACCATCGACGGGATCTGGTAACAGGCCGACTTGCCGAAGCCGGTCGGAAGCACCATGAGCACGTCGCGCCCGGCCAGCACCGCGTCGATCACGCGTCGCTGCTCGCGGTGCAGGCGCTCGATGCCGAGCCTTGCCGCCGCGGCCTGCACCGGATCGGAGAGATCGACCGGCTCGGCGTCGAGGACGAAGTCGAGCGGATCTTCCGCATCGGCCGCCTCGTCGTCCCAGAGCCCCGCGCCGGCTCCGGCGGCTTCGAGCTCGGCGGCGACGCCGGCCACGGCGCTCGGGTCGAGGGCCGGGGGCGCTTCGGCTTCCGCGTCCTCCGCGGCTTCGATCGGCGGCGCCTCGGGCGCGGCCGCCTTTCGCCTGCGGCGGGGGGCGGGCGGCGCGTCCGAGGCCCCGGCCTTCGCCGCGCGAGCGCTTCTTCGCGGCCGGCCCTGCGCGGCGGGCTCGGCGCCCTGCGCCTCCGCTTGCTCGTCGCCGGGCGGGATCGCCTCCGGCTCCTTCCGTTCACGGCGCGGCGAGCCCTTGGCTCGCGCGGACCTCCGGCGCGGAGGCGTCTCGTCTTGCGTCACTCGGTGCTTCCCGATCGCCCTTGCGTCGCCCCGGGGCGCAGCGGGGGCCGGCTCCGGTGGCGGCACGTCGGATGCCGCTCGCGGGGCCGCCCAACCAGCACGTCAGCCCGTCGACCCGCCAGCGGGTCGGCCGGGCCCGGTCGCTGTGGGCTGCCGGCTACCTCTCCCGGGCCGCGTCTGCCGCCGGCGCCGGGGTGCGCCTCGCCCCTGCGAGGCGCCCACGACGCAATCCTACCGGGAGAGTCCCGGTAAAGCCACCACCTCCGGTGAGAAGCCCCGGCCGCCCACGTCGAGGCAGGTCTTCATCGCGTCGGCGTAGCGGTCGAAGCCCAGCACGTAGACATCGAAGCGCTGCGGCGGCGCTCCCTTCCACGCGACGACCTGCGCGCGCTGCGAACCGAGATCGAGCCCCGCCGCAACGGCGTCCGCCGCCTCCCGGGTGCTCGTGGTCGCGACCCATACGGCGAAGGGCGCCTCCTCCGGAGACACCGGGAGCCGGTCGAGGCCGGCAAGGCTGCGCTCGAGCGCGATGCGCCGGCGGATCGATTCGAGCGCGAGATCGTCCGCCGACCGAACCACCTGGATCTGCACCGCGAGCACCATGTCCTTGCGCACCGTCTGGCGTGAAGTCGAGCCGAAGAGCCAGCCGAGGCCGGGAACGTCCATCAGGAACGGCGTTCCCGTCCGCTGCACCTCCTCGGTCGGCTGGCCCCGAACGCCGATCACGGCGCCGGCGCCGTCATCGAGATAGATCGTCGATTCGACGCTCTGCTTGATGAGCGTTGGGCCGACGGCCGCGACGTTGCCGGCGACGGGCGCCGTGAGCGCCGTGAACTCGAGGCGCAGTTCGAGCCGAACGGGCCCCTGCTCGGGAACCGTCGGCTCGACGCGGAGCGTGACGCCCACGTCCTGCCGCTCGACGTTCTGCGAGATCGTGAGCGGGTCGGCGGTCGACACGGAGGGCGTCGTCCCGGCGGCCGAAGTCTGCGTCGCGGAGATGATCGGGATGTTGTTGCCGACGAAGAGCTCCTGCTCCTCGCCGCTGCGGGCGAGGAGCTGTGGCTCGGCGACGAGGCGCGTATTGCCGCCGGTCTGCGTCGCCTTCACGTCGACGGCGTAGCTCGGAACGGTCTGCGTCACGGTCTGTCCGTCCGGGCCGATCCTCGTGTACGTGACCGGGTCCTTGAAGAAGCGCAGGAGGAACGACTCGGAATCGTCCCTGGGCTGCGCGGTCAGCAGGGCCGGGTCTCCGCTGTTCACGAGCCGAACGAATCCGTTGCCTTCGCTCGGCGTTCCCGGCCGCAGAAACGGCAGGAGCGTGTCGACGGACACCGAGAGCGAGCCGGTGTCCTCGATCTCGAGGAGCGTTGCCTTCACGCTCACGCTCGGCGCGTCGACGTCGAGCTCGGCAATCAGCCGGGCGACGATCTGGAAGGTCTCGGGATCGGTGCGGATCACGAGCGAGTTCGTCGCCTTGTCGACCGAGATCGCGAGCTCGCGGCCGGCGAGGGCCTCGCCGGCCGCGTCGGCGCCTGCAACGGCGCTCTTGCCCGCCTTGCCGCTGGCGGGCTGCGTCGCCTGCTGGACGACCTCCGCGAGCTCCTCGGCGTCGGCGTGCCGGATCCGAACGACGTGGATCCTTCCCTGGCCCGCGACCGGAAGATCGACGCTGCGCACGAACTCCTTCACCTCGCCCGTGAGCTCGGGCGATCCCTCGAGGACGAGCGCGTTGCTTCGCGCGTCGGCGAAGACGCGAAGGCTCTCCGACGCGCGCCGGCTCTCGGGAAACGTCGCCTCGACGATGGGGAGCAGCTCTGCGGCGTCGCGGTAGCGCGGCCGGACGATCGCGAGACGCCGCTCGGCCGCGCGGTCGAGCGCGCGCGCGAGGAGCAGGACGCGCTGGAGCTGCGCCTCCGTCGCCGAGAGGATGAGGACGTTGGTCGGCGCGAAGGCCTGCAGGACGGCGTTGCCGCCGAGAAGCGGCTGCACCACCGGAACGAGGTCCTCTGCCTTCGCGGCGTGCAGCGGGAGCAGCGTCGTGACGGGCAGGTCGACGAACGCGCGCGGCGTCGCGAGCGAGACGTCGACCCGGCCCGCCGTGTCGGAGATGGGGACGATCTCGCGAACGCCGCCCTTGCCGCTCACGACCGCGAAGCCGGCCATGCGCAGCGCGGCGACGAGGACCTCGACGGCCTCGGCGCTGCTCACGGGACGAGGCGCCGTGATCGTGACGCGGCCGCGCAGGCGGTCGTCGAACGCGAACGCGGCGCCCGTGGCCTGCGAGACTGCGCGGACGATCTCGACGAGCTCGGTCCCTTCGTAACGCAGCTCGATCGCCGCCGTGCCCGCCGCAGCGGGAAGCGCGCGATCGGTCTGCGCGCGCGCCGGCGCCGCGGCGAGCGCGACGAGCAGAGCCATCCGGGCGAGGCGACCAAGCGGCACGCGCGCAGCGTAGGCGAGCGGGATCAGAACGAAAGCTCGAAGCCGGCGAGCATGCGGTCGCGATCGGCGTCGAACCACGGCGTCATGTGCGCCGGCAGGTCGCCGTGCAGGTGCAGCGCCGAGAGCAGCGCCTGCCCGGCGAGCACGCCGTAGAGCGGCGCGCCGCCGTGCCGCGTGGCTGCAGCGGAGAGGACGTCCTCGCCTGGCGCGGGCCCCGGGCCCGGGCGCGACGCGTAGAACGCGCCTCGGAGCGGGGGCAGCGCTGCGGCGAACAGGGAGCTGGCCGCGAGCGCTCCGGCGCTCGGCGGGAGCGCGGCCTCGGCGGCACGCCGCAGCGCGGGCGAGATCTCCGCGGAGCCGGGGGCAGCGCTCGCGTCCTGGGCGGCGGCGCCTGCGGCGCCGAGCAGGATCGCCATCACGGCGATCGCCGCGTGCTGCGCGAGCCTCGTAGCGCCCCCCTGCGCCATGCTCGTCCCCCGCCGCGCGCCGGGCTCGCCGCGGGGCGTCCCCGCACGCAGCACGTTCGGGATCGGCAGCTCGCCGGCAACACTTGAGAAGGGACTCCGCGCGCTAGCGCCCGGTTCCTTCGGGCGGCTCGTCGCGCTGCCGGCGCCAGCGCGCGAGGCGGCCGGCGAGATCGGCCTCGGCGCCCTCTTGCGTCGGCTCGTAGAAGCGCGCGCCGCGAAGTCGCTCGGGCAGATTGGGGTCTGCGACGAAGCGACCGGGGGCGTCGTGCGGATAGCGGTAGCCCTCGGCGTAGCCGAGCTCGCGCAGGAGCGGAGTCGGCGCGTTTCGAAGGTGAAGCGGAACGGGAAGCGCGCCGTGCTCCGCGACCGCCGCGGCGGCGCGCTCGATGCCGAGATACGACGCGTTGCTCTTCGGTGCGCACGCGAGGAAGGTGACGGCCTGCGCGAGCGGGATCCTTCCCTCGGGCATCCCGATGCGCTCGAGCGCGGCGAAGGTCGCCGTCGCGAGCCCGAGCGCGGCCGGCTCGGCGTTGCCGATGTCCTCGGCGGCGAAGATCACGAGGCGGCGCGCGACGAAGAGCGGGTCGTCGCCGGCTTCGAGCAGGCGCGCGAGGTAGTAGAGCGCCGCGTCGGGGTCGCTCGCACGCAGGCTCTTGATGAGCGCCGAGACGACGTTGTAGTGCTCCTCGCGGTCCCGGTCGTGCAGCAGCACGCGCTGGCCCGCGGCGCGCTGGACGGTCTCGGGCGAGAGCGGTTCGGCGCCCCGGTGCAGCGCCGCGGCCGCCTCGAGCAGCCCGAGCACGCGGCGCGCATCGCCGTCGGCGAGCGTTGCGAGGGCGCCGAGCGCTTCGGGAGCGAGCGCGAGCCCCCTGTTTCCGAGGCCTCGTTCGCAGTCGCCGAGGGCGCGCAGGACGAGCGTTCGCAGGTCGTCCTCTCCGAGCGCGCGCAGCGTGAAGACGCGGCAGCGCGAGAGCAGCGCGCCGTTCACCTCGAACGACGGGTTCTCGGTCGTAGCGCCGATCAGCGTGAGCGTTCCGGCCTCGACGTGGGGCAGGAGCGCGTCCTGCTGCGCGCGATTGAAGCGGTGGATCTCGTCGAGGAACAGCACCGTTCGCCGCCCCGCCGGAGCATCGCGCCGTGCGCGCTCGGCCAGCTCACGGATCTCCTTCACGCCGACCGTCACCGCCGAGAAGGGCAGGAAGTGCGCGGGCGGCGGCGGGCCGCACGCGGCGAGAAGCCCTGCGATCGTCGTCTTTCCGCATCCGGGCGGGCCCCAGAGGACGATCGACGGGAGCGCCGAGCGCTCGGCGAGCGCACGGAGCGGAGCGCCGGGGCCGAGCAGGTGCGACTGCCCGACCACCTCGTCGAGGCTCCGCGGGCGCATGCGCGCGGCGAGCGGCGCGCCCGGCTCGGGCCTTCGCCCGGGCGCCTCGGCGAAGAGCTCGAGGGACTCGCCAGGGGGCATGGCGGGAAGGTAGGAGCCCGCCGGCCGGCGCGCCGCGGGCGGGGGAGGGCGCCGCGTCACGACACGGCCCCGTGCGCGGAGGGCGGCGCGAAAGCGCGGTCGGGGTCGCGCTTGCCGCGCCACGCTACATTCGCCCGCGCTCCACCCCCGCAGAGGCGACCGTGACGAAGCCGTCCGACGCACCGCTGCGACCGCCGCGCTCGATCGGGGTGTGCCTCAAGCGCGCGCAGCCGCAGGCCGCGGGAATCGTCCGCGGTCTCGAGAAGTGGCTCGTCGGCCGCGGGCTCACGGTGCTCCTCGACGAAGAGGCGGCCGAGTGGGTCGGCAACGCGGGGCTTCCGCGCGCCGCGCTGGCGGCCGCCGTCGATCTCATCGTCGTCCTCGGCGGCGACGGAACGCTGCTCTCGGTCTCGCGCTCGGCCGGGAGCCGCGCGGTGCCCATCCTCGGCGTCAACCTCGGGACGCTCGGCTTCCTCACGGAGATCACGCTCGACGAGCTCTTCGCGACGCTCGAGCAGGTGCTCGCGGGCGACGTCCGCATCGAGACGCGGATGCGCCTCGACGTCGTCGCCGAGCGGGGAGGGGCGCCGCTCGGCCGCTATCTCGCGCTCAACGACGCCGTCATCTCGGGCGCCGCGCTCGCGCGCATGATCGATCTCGAGACGCGCGCCGACGGGCTCGACGTCACGACGTACCACGCCGACGGCCTCATCGTCTCGACGCCGACCGGGTCGACCGCGTACTCGCTCTCGGCCGGCGGGCCGATCCTGCTGCCCGAGGTCGAGGCGATGGTGCTGACGCCGATCTGCCCGCACACGCTCACGCAGCGGCCCCTCGTCGTCCCGCAGTCATCGACGGTCGAGATCATCGTGCGCTCGCGCGGCGAGGGCGTTCGCGTCACGGCCGACGGGCAGGAAGGGCACGCCCTGCAGGAGGGCGATCGCGTCGTCGTGAAGCGCTCGGACCATCCGCTGCTGCTCGTCTCGTCGCCCGTCCGCGATCGCTTCGAGATCCTGCGCGAGAAGCTTCGCTGGGGCGCGCGGTGATCGAGCTGCTCCGCATCGAGAACCTCGCCGTCGTCGAGCGCGCCGAGATCTCGTTCGGGCCGGGGCTCAACGTGCTGACGGGCGAGACGGGCGCCGGCAAGTCGATCGTTCTCGGCGCGCTCGCGCTGCTCGCCGGCGCGCGCGCGTCGGCCGACTCGGTTCGCGACGGCGCCGACGAGGCGGTGGTCGAGGCGATCTTTCGCACCGATGCGCTGCCCGAGCTCGAGACGGAGCTCGCGCGCCGCGGACTCGCGGCGGGCGAGCACGAGCTCGTCGTGCGGCGCACCGTCTCGCGAGGCGGCCGCAGCCGCGCGCAGGTCGCGGGTCAGCTCGTTCCGGTCTCGCTGCTCGCCGAGCTCTTCGAGGGAAGGCTCGAGATTTCGAGTCAGCACGAATCGCAGGCGCTGCTTCGCCCGGAAACGCACGGCCTGCTGCTCGACGCCTTCGGCGATTGCCTCGCGCTGCGCGCCGCCGTGAAGCAGGGGCACGACGCGCTGCGCAGCGTCGCCGACGAGCGCTCGCGGCTCGCCGCGGCCGCGGCGGAGCGCGAGCGGCGGCAGGATTTCCTCTCGTTCCAGGTGCGCGAGATCGACGAGGCGAAGCTCGTCCCCGGAGAGCGCGCGGCGCTCGCCGCCGAGCGCGCGCGGCTCGCGCACGCCGAGCGCCTCGAGGCCGACGCGGCCGCGACCGTCGCGCTGCGGACGGGCGCGGGCGCGCGCGACGACGCTCCGGGTGCGGCGACGCTGCTCTCGGAGGCGCTGCGCCGCATCGAAGGCGCGGCGCGGCTCGCCCCGGCGCTCGAAGAGGTCGCGGCGCGCCTTCGTGGGGCGCACGCGGAGCTCGACGACGTGGCCCGCGACGTCGAGCGGTACGGTCGCGGCCTCGAAGCCGATCCGGCGCGCCTCGGCGCGCTCGAAGATCGGCTCGCGCTCATCGAGCGCCTCGCTCGCAAGTACGGCCCCGGCGAGCAGGACGTCCTCGCGTTCCGCGAATCTGCGGCGGCCGAGCTGGGCGCGATCGCGGGCGCCGAGAGCCGCGAAGCCGTGCTCGCTGCGGAGCAGGAACGTGTGAGGGCGGATCTCGCGAAGCGCGCGGCCGCACTTTCTGCGGCGCGCAAGAAGGCGGCGCGCCGCCTCGCGAGCGCG
>JAYRMX010000231.1:0-3888 GCA_041912475.1 Myxococcota bacterium | reverse complement strand
GAACGCCGCCGAGGACCGCTATCGCGAAGCGCTCGCCCTCGACGCGCGACATCACCTAGCCCTCGTGCTCCGGGACGGCGTGCTCGGCGAAGGCGGCGAGACGGCGGCAGCCCTCGAGCTGATCGAGCGCGTCGGGCCCGGGCTTCCCGAATCGGAAGCGGCGGAGCGGCTCGCCGCCGCGCTGCGCACCCGCGGCGCAGTGGCGCACTTCGATGAGGCCGGCCTGCGCGCGCGCCTCGCCGCGCAGGAGGGCGACCTCGACGCGCGCGTGGACCTCGGCATCGGTCTCGCTGCGACCGGCCGGAACGAGGAGGCGCTCGAGACGCTCCTCGAGGCCGTTCGTCGCGATCCCAGGCACCGCGACGAGGCGGCGCGTCGCGCGATGCTCGACCTGTTCGCGCTGCTCGGCGCCGACCACCCGCTCACGCAGCGCTACCGCAGCGCGCTGGCGCGGGCGCTGTTTCGCTGACCCCGAAAAGAGAAAGAGCGCCCCGGCAGCGCGGCCGGAGCGCTCGTCTCCCAGGGAGGCGTGGAGGCTACGCGCTCGCCCGCTTGCGGCCCATGAGCGCGAGGCCCGCGAGGCCGAGGCTCATGAGGGCCATCGTCTCCGACTCCGGCACCGCGGTCGTCGAGAGCGACACGAAGCCGTAGTCGTTGTTCCGGTAGCTCGCCGGCAGGTCGGGGCCGATCGGCGAGAGCGTGATCGCCTTCACCGCGGCGCTGCCGAACGGGTCGGCGAGGCTCCACACGCCGCCCATGCCGAAAAGGCCCGGCGAGACGTTCGACACGGTGCCGGCGCCCGTCCACGCGGCCGTCGTTCCGCTCGTCACCGCGAGCACGTAGCTCGCGCTCGAACCGTCGGCGAAGGTCGCCGTCACCAGCGCCTGCTCGTCGTAGACGTCGTCTTCTTCGAGCGCGGCGTAGAGCTTGCCGAGGCTGAGCTCGGTGACGATCTGCGCTTCCGTGAAGGCGAACGTGATCGACTCGGGGCCCGAGAGATCGATCTCGCCGTACTCGTAGCCGCTGAAGACGCCGACCGAGTCGTAGCCGCCCGAGACCTTGTGGATGAACTCGCCGCCGCCCGCGGTCGCCGTGGCGTAGCCGAGGTCGACGAAGGTCGTGAACGACGGAATGTCGGTGGTGTCGATCGTGAACGCGCCGGCCGTGATCGGCGCGAGGGAAAGGCCGAGCGCGGCGCAGAGCGGGAGCAAGAGCGACCGGGAGCGGGTCATGGCGCACTTCCTTCGCATCATCCACCCGCTCTGCCGGCGCTCGCCGGCCTGCGGGTCCGGATGGTGTTCAGAAAGCCGCGTATCCGGTTCCCAGTGAGGCGCACCCGGAGAGTGCAACCCGGGTGCCAGCGCCCTCGGCCGCCTGCGCGCTCGGCCCCTACCGGCGCGCGGCCGCACGACTTGCGCGCGCACCTGCGCACGGCCGCCGCATCGCCTGCCGGCCGCAGCCGGCGCGCAGCTTGTGTCGCCGCGTTCCACTCGTCGGCACGCGGCCCCCCTCGGCGCCGCTCTTGCGGCGGGTTCCCGTGGCGTCATGCTCGGGGAGACCGGCTCCGTGCAGCGGACCCCGAAGGGCCGTCGCGAGCGAGGAGGGAGAAATGGATCTCGGACTCACCGGCAAGGCAGTGATCGTCACCGGCGCGAGCCGCGGCATCGGCCGCGAGATCGCGCTCGGCTTCGCACGAGAAGGCGCAGCCGTGGCGATCTGCGCACGGGGCCAGGAGGCGCTCGATCGCGTGGCGGCCGAGATCCGCGCGCTCGGCGCAAAGGTGCACGCGGCTCCCTGCGACATCGCCGACCGCGCAGCGCTCGAGTCGTTCCTCGACGGCGCGCGCGAGGCGCTCGGCGCGGTGCACGTGCTCGTCAACAACGCGTCGGGCTTCGGCATCATGGACAGCGAGCAGGGCTGGAAGGCCGGCTTCGACGTCGACGTGATGGCGACGGTTCGCGCTTGCTGGAAGGCCGTGCCGTGGATCGAGGCCGCGGGCGGCGGCGCGATCGTGAACATCTCGTCGATCTCGGGGCTCGGCGCGGGGGTCACCGTGCCCTACGGCGCGGCGAAGGCGGCCGTCATCAGCCACGCGACGTCGCTCGCGATGACGCTCGCTCCGAAGAAGATCCGCGTGAACGCGGTGGCGCCCGGCGCGATCGAGTTTCCGGGCGGAAGCTGGGACATGATCAAGAAGGCGAACCCGAAGATGTACGAGGGCACACTGCGGCGGATCCCGTGGAAGCGCCTCGGCGCGCCCGAAGAGGTCGCGAACGCCGTCGTCTTCCTCGCGTCGGACGCCGCGCGCTGGATCACCGGCGTGACGCTCGTCGTCGACGGCGGGCAGATGCTGACCTGATCGCGGGCGGCGCGCGCCCCGGGGCCGGCGCGCTACGCCGCCTCGAGCTCGCGGACGAGCGCGTCCATCTCGGCCTCGAGCGTCGCGAGCGCGGGCGCGAGGCCGGCGAGGTCTCCGGCGCGGCCCATCTGCTCGAGGCGCAGCGCCGCTTCGGCGGCCGCGCGCGCGCCGAAGTTCGAGACCGCGCCCTTCAGCGTGTGCGCGGCGCGCGCGACGAGCGCGGCGTCGGCGGCGCCGGCGGCGACGCGCACCTCGTGCAGCAGCTTCGGCGCCTCGACCTTCATGGTCTCGACGAGCTCGGCGAGCAGATCCTCGTCGCCGTCGAGCTCGGCGAGCATGGCTTCCCGATCGAACGCGACTCCATCGGTGCCCATCCATCCTCCTTCGCGCGCGGCCGGGCGAACGAGGCCCCGGCCGCAGGGCCGGGAGGCTTGTCGGCAGGACGGGGACGGAGCGTTACGCCGTGCGGCGGCGCTCGCGGACGGCCTCGGCGAGCTGGCCGAAGAGCGGAAGCGTTCGCTCCCACCCCATGCACGCGTCCGTGATGCTCTGGCCGAAGACGGGGGACTTGCCCGGTTCGAGCTCCTGCCGGCCTTCGACGAGGAAGCTCTCGAGCATGACGCCGAAGATGTGCCGGCTGCCCGCGGCGACCTGCTCGGCGAGGTTCTGGACGACCTCGGGCTGGCGGCGCGGGTCCTTGGCGCTGTTGCCGTGGCTGCAATCCACCATGACGCGCGGCGGGAGCCCGAGGCGCGCGAGCGCATCGACGGCGTGCGCGACGTGCTCGGGCCCGTAGTTCGGGCCCGCGCTGCCGCCGCGCAGGATGACGTGGCAGTCGGGGTTTCCCCCGGTCTCGAAGATCGCGGCCACGCCCTGCTTCGTCACCGAGAGGAAGTGGTGCGGATGCGCGCTCGCGAGAATCGCGTCGATCGCAATCTGGACCTTGCCGTCGGTTCCGTTCTTGAAGCCGACGGGCATCGACAGACCCGACGCGAGCTCGCGGTGGATCTGGCTCTCGGACGTGCGCGCGCCGATCGCGCCCCACGAGACGACGTCGGCGAGGAACTGCGGCGAGATCGGATCGAGGAACTCGCAGCCGGCCGGAAGGCCGAGCCGCGTCACGTCGAGCAGGAAGCGCCTTGCCCTGCGCAGGCCCTGGTTGATCGCGAAGCTGCCGTCGAGATGGGGATCGTTGATGAGGCCCTTCCAGCCGACGGTGCTGCGCGGCTTCTCGAAATAGACGCGCATCACGACGAACAGGTCCGCGCGGTGCGTGTCGGCGACCTTGCGCAGGCGCTCGGCGTACTCGAGGCCGGCCGCCGGGTCGTGGATCGAGCACGGGCCGACGACCACGAGCATCCGGTCGTCGCGCCCCGTGAGGATGTCGATCACCTGCTCGCGGCTGCGCGCGACGGTCGCCGACCCCTCGTCGTCGAGCGGCAGCTCCTCCATGAGGATCGCCGGCGGGATGAGGGGCTTCAGGTTCCGGATGCGCAGGTCGTCGGTGCGGAAGTGCATGCGGGCTCCGG
>JAYRMX010000230.1:0-6083 GCA_041912475.1 Myxococcota bacterium | reverse complement strand
TCCGGCCGACGACACGAGCGGTGACGCGACCGAGGTGGCCCCGGCGGCGAGCGCGCAGCAGGCGGACGCCGCCGACGACGGGGCCGACGCTGCGCCGGCGGGAGGGAACGACGGCGCCGCGGGAGGCGCGCAGGCCGCGCGCCCGGGCGGAGCGGCGGGCGGCGTCGGCGCAGCCGGCGTCGCGGGCTGGATGCCGCGCGGCGGCGTTCAGCCGCGGCCCGCGTATCCCGACGGCGCGCGACGGCGCGGCGTCGAAGGCACTTCGCACGTCGCGCTTCGACTTGCGGCGAGCGGCCGCGTCGAAGAGGTGAGGCTCCACCGCTCGGCCGGCGACGAGCGGCTCGACGACGCAGCGCTCGCCGCCGTTCGTCGCTGGCGCTTCGATGCTCCGCCTCCCGGAGCGAGCTGGAGCGGGCTGTGGTTCGTCGTTCCGATCGAGTTCCGGCTGCGATGAGCGTGCGACACCGAAGAGCGACGCGGCACTCGGCTGGGCGCGTCTCGCGAGGCGACGGCGAGGCCGGGAGGGAGCCAGCCGTGCGCGGCGAATGAGCGCCGCCGCCGGCGCGCTGCGGCGCGCCGGCGGCGCGGACTCGTGAACGACCGTCGGCATTCGGCAGCGGACGGTCGCTCCGGGCGGAGCGGCGCTTCCTCACGGACGGGAGGGAGGCCGCTCCGCCCCTTCCGCGCGAGCGCGGACGGGCACCGCGTCCGCTCGGCGTTCGGGGTATGACAGGGATCATCCCGTCGCACCGCGCGGAGGGCGCATACTCACCCGCACGACGCTGCGCTCCCGCGAGCGCTCGACCGCGGGAGCACGCGAACGGACACGCAACGATCCGCCTCCGGCCCCGGCGCCGCCCTTCCGCTCATTGCCGCCGGGTTCGCGATCCAGTTCATCGTTCTCGGCGGCGGCGTCGACACGGTGAGCGTCTTCCTCAACGCGCTCGCGAAGGCGAATGGCTGGCCGCGCGGGACGCTCTCGGCCGGGATCGGCGTCGGCGTCGTCTGCGCCGGAATGGCGACGCCCGCGGTCGGGATGCTCATCGATCGCTTCGGGGTCCGCGTTCCGATCGCGATCGGCGCGGCGCTGCTCGCCGCAGGCTTCGGCGTCCTCGGCGCGATGCACGAGGCCTGGCACTTCGTCGTGGCGAACGTGCTGCTCGGGCCCGGCTTCGCAGGCGCCGCGATGCTCCCGATCACCATCGCGGTGACGGTGCGCATTCCGCAGCGAACGGCCCTCGCGCTCGGCATCGTCTCGGCCGGCGCGAGCGCCGGCGCGCTCGTTCTCGCCCCGGGCCTGCAAGCGCTCATCGACGCGTACGGATGGCGGGCGACGTACGCCGTGCTCGGCGCCGGGGTCGTGGGCGTTCCGCTCGTCGCGCTCGCGGCGCTGCCGAAGGGGCGTCTCCAGCGCGGCGGCGCGGGCGAGAGCGCTGCGAAGCCGCCGCCGCTCGACCTTCGCCGCGAGCTTCGCCGGCCGGGCGTGCGTCCGCTCGCGGCGCTTCTCGTCGTCCCGGGCCTCGTGAACTTCGGCTTCCAGGTGCACATCGTTCCTTACCTCGCAGCCGTCGGGCACGGCGCGACAATCGCCGCGACGGCGCTCGGTGTCGCCGTCGGCGTCTCGGCGGTCGGCAAGGTCGCGGGGGGCATGGTCGGCGATCGGATCGGTCCGCTGCAGGCGCTTCGTCTCGCGCTCGTGGTGCAGGCGATCGCGCTCTGTCTGCTGCCGCTCACCGCCGCGCTGCCGGTGCTGGGCGTCTTTCTCGTGCTCCACGGCGTCGCGGTCGGGACCGAGGTCGCCGTGACGCCCGTCCTCGCGCTGCGCGTCTTCGGAGAGTCCCGGTTCGCGACCCTCTATGGCCTCCTGCAGCTCGCGTCGACGGTGGCGATCGGCCTCGCACCCGTGATCCCCGGTCTGTTCTTCGACAAGACCGGAAGCTACTCGGGCGCGGTCGTGTTCTGGGTCGCGACCATGCTGGCGGGCGTGGCCGTTGCATTCGCGATGCGCCCGCCCGAGCGGGCGAAGCCGGAGACCGCGCCGGTCAGCGCCTGATCCTCGCCGCGTGCCGGGGGGCGAGCCCTGCGGGGCGGCGCCCGTGGTGCGCGGCGCATGACCGCCGTCATAACGAGCGGGGCCCGGGGACGCCGACGATCCCGAAGCCTCGACCTGACGAGATGCAGGAGGACTCTTCGTGGCGAAGACGCAGGGCGTCTGGGCGGATGCGTACCGGAGCAAGTGGACGTGGGACAAGGTGACGTGGGGTAGCCACTCGGTCGACTGCTACCCGGGCGGGTGCCCGTGGCGGGTCTACACGAAAGATGGACGCATCCTGCGCGAGGAGCAGTCCGGCACGTTCTCGACCATCGAGGAAGGCGTGCCCGACATGAACCCGATGGGGTGCCAGAAGGGCGCGAGCTGGAGCCACTGCCACTACTCGCCCGACCGCGTGACGCACCCCTTGAAGCGCGTCGGCGAGCGGGGCGAGGGCAAGTTCGAGAAGGTCTCGTGGGACCAGGCGCTCACCGCGATCGCCGACGGCGTGCTCGACGCGATCCAGGGCGAGGGCGCCGCGTCGATCATCAATCTGTTCACCCCCGAGCCCGGCGCCGCGCCGGCGCGCATGTTCTCCGAGGCGCTCGGCCTGCCGATGACCGACGGCAACGCCGAGTTCCAGGACTTCAGCCCCGGCTGGCATCTCACGTGGGGCCTGTTCAATCCGACGTCGTCGATGGACGACTGGTTCCTCGCGGACCTCACGCTCATCTGGCATGCGAATCCCGTCTACACGAACATCCACTGGTACCACTACGTCGCCGAGTCCCGGTACAACGGCGGCGAAGTCGTCACCATCGCGCCGGATTACAGCCCGTCGGCGATCCATGCCGACTACCACCTGCCGGTGCGCATCGGCACCGACGCAGCGCTCGCGCTCTCGATGTGCAAGGCGATCATCGACGCGGGCCTCTACAAGAAGCAGTTCGTCCAGGAGCAGACCGACCTCCCGCTCCTCGTTCGCTGCGACGACGGCCGCTTCCTCCGCGGCCCCGAAGTCTTCGCCGGAGAGCGCGAGGACCAGTTCTTCTGGTGGGACACGCTCGCCGGGACCCTGTCTCCCGCGCCGCGGCACACGCTCGCGACGATGGGAGTCGATCCCGCCCTCGAAGGCCGCTTCACCGTGACGCTCGTGAACGGAACGACGGTCGAGGTCGAGCCCGTCTTCGCGCGGCTTCGCCGGCACCTCGAGGAGTACACCCCCGAGAAGGCCGCGGCGATCTGCGAGGTGCATCCCGACAACATCCGCGCGCTCGCCCGCAAGGTGGCGACGCGGAAGACCAAGATCTTCATCGGCTGGAACTCGGGCAAGTACTACCACGGCGACCTGATGGAGCGAGCGATGGCGCTGCTCCTCGGCCTCACGGGCAACTGGGGCAAGAAGGGCACCGGAACGCGCTCGTGGGCGATCTCGGCCATGGACGGCGAGATCTTCATCCCCGGCAAGGAGTCGCCGGGGCAGGAGGCCGCGCAGAGGCAGATCGCGGGCCTGATCGCGATGCGCAGGCTGCTCACGGCGAGCGATCCGACGCTCACGCTCGAGATGATCCAGAACCGCATGATGGCGCTCGCGAACGACATGCCGCAGGGGCCGGGCTTCGGCATGCCGCCGGCGTTCCTCTGGTACTACCAGTACGGCTACAAGGAGCGCTGGAACGACCCCGAGAACCACGATCCCTCGTATCCGCGATCGTTCGACGAGTACGTGAACCTCGCGATCGAGAAGGGCTGGTGGGACCCGCGCTTCGCGAAGGTCTACCAGAACACGAAGCCGCGCGTGCTGTTCGAGGCCGGAGGCAACGTGCTGCGCCGCCAGCGCGGCGGGCAGAAGCTCCTGCTCGAGCATCTGTGGCCGAAGCTCGATCTCATCGTCTCGGTCGACTACCGCATGACGACGACCGGCCTCTACTCCGACTACATCCTGCCGGCCGCGCAGCACTACGAGAAGCTCGGCCACTCGATGCCGTCGGTGCACCACCTCAACTACGTGCTCTGCGACCGCGCGGCGGCGCCGGTCGGCGAAGCGCTTCCCGACCTCGAGATCGGCTTCCGGCTGCTCGAGAAGATCGAGGAGCGGGCGGCCGCGCGGGGGATGAAGGAGTTCGTCGA
This sequence comes from Myxococcota bacterium, assembly GCA_041912475.1. Classification (GTDB taxonomy): domain Bacteria; phylum Myxococcota_A; class UBA9160; order UBA9160; family UBA9160; genus MYXO. Next base: position 1,921 of record JAYRMX010000230.1, on the reverse strand, counting down.
CGCGCGCGGTCAGAACCGGCCGATCGCCGGGCTCGTCGATCACATCAGCCACAAGGGCGCGCTGCGCGACGAGGAGAAGCGGGCGGACGAAGGGATCCGCGACAGCGCGGTCTACGGCGTGCTGCCCAAGGGAACGAGCCTCGACACGCTGCGCGAGAAGGGCTTCGTCCGCTGGACGAACTGGGGTCACGTGCTGCACGGCACGTCGCAGGCGTCGACGATCCGGCCCGACGAGGTGCACAACCCGCTGCGCTGGCACACCGAGGACAAGGTTCCGTACGACACGCTCGTGCGCCGCGCGCAGTTCTACATCGACCACGAGTGGTTCCTCGAGTGCGGTGAAGAGCTTCCGACGCACAAGGAGCCGCCGAAGCAGGGCGGCGGGAAGCGGCGCTTCCAGATGACCAGCGGCCACAACCGCTGGAGCATTCACTCGATGAACATGACGAACAACGTGATCCTCAACACGCACCGCGGCGAGCCGTTCGTCTTCATCAACGATCGCGACGCGAAGTCGCTCGGAATCGAGAACGGCGACCGGGTGAAGCTCGTCAGCAACGTCGGCGAGGCGCGCTACGCGGCGAAGGTCTCGCCGGCCGTCCGGCCGAACCAGGTGATCGTGTACAACGGCTTCGAGCCGTACATGCACGAGGGCTGGTCGAGCCAGTCGGACCTCGAGCCCGGACACGTGAAGCCCCTCGGTCTCGCGGCGGGCTACGGTCACCTGAACTACCGCATCCTCTCGTGGCAGCCGATTCCGGCCGACCGCGCGGTGCGGGTGGACGTCGAGAAGGTGCGCTGAGGCGGCCGGGCGCGGGCGGGACGCCGCACTCGCGCGCTCGGCCGCGGGAGGGCGAGTGATGTCCGCAGCCTCGAAGAAGCGTCGCTACTGGGGCTTCGTGAATCCCATGCCGGCCCCCCTGCTCGGCATGATCGCGAAGGGGGCCGAGGCGCAGGGTCTCACGGGCCTGTTCGCGCCGCAGGTCTACGGGCCGCCGTTCGTTCCGCTCGCCGCGGCGGCGATGGTGACCGAGCGCGTCCTGCTCGCGAGCGGGATCGCGATCGCCGCCGCGCGAAGCCCGTTCGAGACGGCGATGGCGGCGCTCGATCTCGACCGCATCTCGGGAGGCCGCTTCGTCCTCGGCCTCGGCGCGAGCGTGCTCGCGTGGACGCGCGACATCTTCGGCGCGCCCGACCACAAGCCGCTCGCGCACCTGCGCGAGACCGTCGCGGCGGTGCGTCACGTGATCCGCGGCGCGCACAAGGGCCTCACGCCGTTCGAAGGGCAGTACTTCCGCGCGAGCTTTCGCGAGCTGCAGGGAACGGCTCCGCCGGTTCGGGAAGAGATCCCGATCTGGATCGCCGCGCTGCGAGGCCCGCTCGTGCGTCTCGCCGCCGAGATCGGGCAGGGCGTGATGGGGCACCCGATGTGGTCGATCGACTGGGCCGTCGAGAAGATCCAGCCCGACCTTCGCGCCGGCCTCGCGAAGGCCGGAAGGAAGCGCGAGGACATCGACCTCAACCTCTGGCTCTGGGTTGCGATCAACCCCGACGAGAAGCAGGCGATCGAGGATTCGCGCGCGACGATCGCGTTCTACGCCGGCGTCGAGCAGTACGAGTCGTTCTTCGAAGCGCACGGCTTCGGCCGCGAGGCCAGGCGGCTGCAGGAGGCCGTGAAGAGCAAGCAGGCGCTCGCTTCGGGGCACCTCGTCCCCGACGAGATGGTGAAGGCGTTCGTGCTGTGCGGGAAGGCGGACGCGGTGCGCGAGCGGCTCGAGCGCGCGTGGACCGTCGCCGACTCGATGTGCCTCGTTCCTCCGGCCTACGGCATGACGCCCGAGAAGCTCCTCTTCTACGGCCAGGGCATCGCGAAGACCTTCTACGAGTGAGCCGGCGCGGCGTCCCCCCGGGGCGCCGCGCG
>JAYRMX010000229.1:0-4189 GCA_041912475.1 Myxococcota bacterium | reverse complement strand
CCGATCGAGCAGCCGCGCCGCGAGCTCGGCGTAGCGCTCGATCGGCCAGCGACGCAGCGGCAACAGGTCGCTGGCGTTCGCGTTCAGCAGGATGAGCGCGGGAAGCGAGGCGCTCCCCGTCACCTCGCGAACGAGCCGCTCGATCTTCTCGCGCTCCTCTGGCGCAGGCTCGAACATCGGCTCGGGCTCGGCGGCGGGCCCGGCGACCCACGGCAGTGTCGGAAGACCCCGCGCAGGCCGCGCGAGTGCCTCGACGAGCGCGAGGAACATCTCGCCGGTGTGGATGTGCGCGTTGTAGAGCACGCGATGCGTGAACAGGTCCCCGCGGTACGGGCCCTCGGCGAAGTACGCGTGCATCCCCGCGCGCCAGCGTGCGCCCGAGAGCCACGTGATCGTCGCCGAGAAGCGAGCGAAGAACTCGAGATCGACGGCGGCGTCGATCCCGAGCGCCCGGATCCTGCGCAGCGCCGCGATCGTGCCGAGGATCATCGCGCCAAGAGATCGCGTCGAGACCGTGAAGACGTTCTTCTCGGGAACGAGGCCGAGGACGTCGAGGATGAAGCGGTTCTCTTCGAAGACGAGGAAGTAGACGTTCTCGCGACCGACCCACGCGATGGCCCGCCGGATCGCGCGTGCGGCGAGAATGGTCGAGCCCTGCTCGGCCAGCTTCACGAAGAGCAGCGCGCGCGGGCGCGGCGCGCTGCCCGGGTCGGGCTCCGGCAGGAGCCTGCGAACGAGCGTGAGGACGAAGCAGCCCGCCGTGAACACGAGGCGGTCGGCCCGCTGGAGCAGATCGACCGAGACGGGGAGCCCGACGGGCTCCAGAGGGGGCGGCGGCGCAGCAGGCACGGCCCGTGACGCTATGGCGGCGGCGCGGCCGCATCAAGGGGGCCGCGAAGACGCGCACGCGTTGCCGATCGCGCGCTCGGCCCCGTCTCCCGGCGCCGCGCTACGGCCGCCAGAAGTCGATCGCGAACAGGAACGGATCGATCGGCGGCTGCTCGCCTTCGACGAGCGACGCGGGGCCGAACGCGCCGGCGGCGGCATCGAACGCGCGATTGCCCGCGAACGCGGTGTCCGCGTGGCCGTGGATCCAGCGGTACGGAGCGGCAACCCCGATGAGAGCCGCGTCGTTGCTCTCGATCACGACACCGGCGACGGGGGCGCCGAGCACGATCGTCCGCCACTTGCTCCCGACGAGAACCGCTCGCGCGGCGGGATCGTTCGCGAGGAACAGGTTGCCCTCGACGCGGGCGCCGTCGTCCTCGACGCGAACACCGTAGGTGACGCGCGAGAAGCGGTTGCCGCGAACGACGTTGCGCGCTGCGTGATCGCGGTGGATCCGGAGCAGGAACGCCGAGACGTACGCGGGCTCGCTGCAATCCATGAAGAACTGGTTCTCGGCCATTCGCGACCCGATCCAGACGCCGGTCTCCTCGTCCTCGATGTCGTTGCCCTCGATCACGTTGTCGTCGGCGCCGGTCCGGCGCGGCCACCACTGTTCGGGGCGCTGCGTGTAGAACTCGCCGCAGTTCTCGTAGAGAAAGATCCCGCCCGCCGAGTTGGAGTAGACGGCGTTGTCGCGGATCCGGTTCGCGCGCGAGCCGTCGACGGCGATCCCCTCGCGCCCGGTGGAGTGGTAGCGGAACTCGAGGCCCTCGACCGTCACGGCGACGCCCTCGGGCCCGGTGTCGGCGAAGCCGTTGTGATGGATGCGGCTGCGCTCGACCGTGCTCTCGCGCGAGCCCGCTTCGAGATAGACGCCGACGCTCCCGGACCCGGCGATCTCGAGGTCGCGCAGCGCGACGCCGGTCACGTACGCGTTCACGAAGACGCCGCTCCCGCGCGAGCGGTAGAGGTGGCTGTTCTCGACGACGATGTTCGAAAGCGGAGCAAGGTACTCCGCGCCCGGCGCGAGGTTCTCGAAGCCCTCGCGCGAGATGCGGACGTTGTTGAGAAAGCCGGCGACGACGCAGTTGCGGACGGTGACGTCCGAAAGGGAGGCGTCGGCGGGCGCGGCGACGTGGATGCCGCGGCCGAGGTTCCCCGAGACGTCCTCGATGCGCGCGCCGCGGCAGTCGAGGACGACGCCCGATGCGCGGATCTCGAAGCCGCCCGTGTACGTGCACGCGGGATCGAGGTGTGCGGGCGCGGTGAGGACGACGTGCTCCGCCGCTCGCTCGCAGCCGATGCGCTGCGACGCCGGGCTCGGCGTGCCGACGAGCGCGCCGAGGGGCTGCTCGTCCCAAGCGGGAACGCAGCCCGTCGCGAACGCCGCGGCCGCAAGCAGCAGCGCGGCGCGCCGCCCGTTGCTCCGTCTTCCGCGCTCCGCAGCCGCCCGCAGCATGACGCGCGATTCTACGGCGAAACGGCCGCCGCGGCGCGACGCAGCGCTGCCCGGCTGGCCGCACGCAGCCGGCGCTGCGATGATCGGCGCCGTGGAAGATCCGCAGGTGCGAACGGACGAAGAGCCCGGCAGTGCGCAGCCCGCGGCGTGCGGTCTGCTCTTTCTCTGCGTCGCCAACTCGGCGCGCAGCCAGATGGCCGAGGGCATCGCCCGGCATCTCTCGGGCGGCCGGCTGCCGGTCGAGAGCGCGGGGTCGGTGCCGTCCCGCGTGAACCCGCTCGCCGTTCGCGCGCTCGATGAGATCGGCATCGACATCTCCGGCCAGCGGTCGAAGTCGGTGGCCGAAGTCGATCGCGCGCAGGTCGGCGTCGTGATCACGCTCTGCGCCGACGAAGTCTGCCCCGTCTACCTCGCGAGCGTGCGCCGGCTTCACTGGCCGCTTCCGGACCCCGCAGGACACGACGAGGACGAGGAGGCGAGCCTCGCGCGATTCCGGCGCGTGCGCGACGAGCTCGTGCAGCGTGTGCGGCGGCTGCTGGCGGCCGAAGGGGCGCTCGCCCGAGACCGCGAGCCGTGACGGCCGCCGCGAGCCGGCAGCGCCGATGAGCGCGGGCGCCGCCCCCAAACGTCTCAACGTCTTCGAGCGCTACCTGTCGCTGTGGGTCGCGCTGTGCATGGGCGCGGGAGTCCTGCTTGGCAAGGCGTTTCCCGGCTTCACCGGCGCGGTGCGACGACTCGAGGTCGGCGAGGGGACGCAGATCAACGCCGCCATCGCGGTCCTCATCTGGCTGATGATCTACCCGATGATGCTGAAGGTCGACCTCGGCAGCATCGCCGCGGTGCGCGAGCGGCCGCGCGGGATCCTGGTGACGCTCTTCGTCAACTGGCTGGTGAAGCCCTTCTCGATGGCCGCGATCGGGTACGCGTTCTTTCGTGTCCTCTTCCTGCCCTTCCTCGGAGAAGCGCTCGCCAATCAGTATCTCGCCGGATCGATCATCCTCGCCGCCGCGCCGTGCACCGCGATGGTCTTCGTCTGGTCGTACCTCACCGATGGCGATCCCGCCTACACGCTGGTGCAGGTCTCGCTCAACGACTTGCTCATGCTCGCGCTCTTCGCTCCGATCGTCGGCCTCCTCGTAGCCGGCACCAGCACGCTCACGGTGCCCTTCCCCGTACTGCTCGCGAGCGTCGTCGTGTTCATCGTGATCCCGCTCGCGGCCGGCGCCGCGAGCCGCAGCGTGCTGCTGCGACTTCGTGGCCGCGAATGGTTCGAGGGCACGTTCGTTCCGGCCTTCCATCCGGTGACGGTCGCCGCGCTGCTCGCGACGCTCGTGCTGATCTTCGCGTTCCAGGCCGACAACCTGACGGCGCGTTTCTTCCACGTCGTCCTGATCGCGATCCCGCTGCTGCTCCAGATCTACTTCAACGCGGGGCTGGCGTATGGCCTCATGCGGTGGCTGGGCGTCCCGTACGACGTCGCAGCGCCGGGCGCGCTGATCGGCGCCAGCAACTTCTTCGAGCTCGCCGTCGCCACGGCCATCGCCCTGTTCGGGCCCGAGTCGGGCGCCGCGCTCGCCACCGTGGTCGGCGTGCTCGTCGAGGTGCCCGTGATGCTCTCGGTCTGCGCGTTCTGCAACCGGACGCGGCACTGGTTTCCGGGTCCTGCGGCACCGCGCACCGGGGTCGCGTCCGGGTGATGCCTCCCGCGAGCCGCGAGGGCTCGCGCACGCGCGGCCCCATGGCGTCTCGCGGTAGTCTCCCCGCTTCGGCGAACGGAGGTGCACGATGAAGGAGTTCCGGGGGCGGATCGCGGTCGTGACGGGCGGCGGCACGGGGATGGGG
>JAYRMX010000228.1:0-28223 GCA_041912475.1 Myxococcota bacterium | reverse complement strand
GAGCCAGCGCGGGCTCCGCGAGAAGAAGGAACGCCTCTGATCCTGGTCGATTCGAGCGGCTGGATCGAGTACGTCGGGGAACGCCCGAACGCCGACCGCTTTGCAGCCTATCTGGAAGGGCGCGAGCCCCTCGTCGTCTCGGTCATCGAGATCTACGAGGTGTACAAGGTGATCCGGCGCGACTTCTCCGAGGAGCGTGCCATCGAAGCGGTGGCGGCCATGCAGCGCGCGCAGGTTGTTCCGCTCGATGCATCGCTGGCCCTCGAGGCGGCGGACATTTCGCTCGCGCATGGCCTCGCCATGGCCGACGCGATCGTCTACGCGACGGCGCAGCGCAGCGGTGCCGAGCTCGTCACCGCCGATGCGGACTTCGACGGCCTGCCCGGCGCGGTGGTGATTGGCCCGTCGGGCGGCTCGGCGCACCGGTGAGCCGAACATTCGGAGGAGCCCGAGATGCAGAGCAGCCGATCGGAGACCGACGCCCTCACCGCGGCGCGCGCGCTGCTGCGCGAGGCGCGCTGCGTGGTGGCGCTCACGGGGGCGGGGATCTCGACGGAGTCGGGGATCCCGGACTTTCGCGGGCCGCAGGGCGTGTGGACGAAGAACCCGGACGCCGAGAAGCTGGCGACGATCTCGCACTACGTCTCGGACCCGGAGGTGCGAAAGCGCGCGTGGCGCGCGCGGCTCGAGTCGGCGGCGTGGCAGGCGAGCCCGAACGCGGGGCACCGCGCGCTCGTCGAGCTCGAGCGCCGCGGCAAGCTGGCGACGCTCATCACGCAGAACGTCGACGGCCTCCACCAGCGCGCTGGCTCGTCGCCCGAGCGAGTCGTCGAGATCCACGGGACGATCCACGAGGTGGTCTGCCTCGACTGCGGCGAGCGCGCGCCGATGGAGCGCGCGCTGGGGCGAGTGCGCGCCGGCGAAGAAGACCCGCCGTGCCGGAGCTGCGGCGGCATCCTCAAGTCGGCGACGATCTCGTTCGGGCAGAACCTCGTCGACGAGGACATTCGCCGCGCGCAGCGTGCGGCGCTCACGTGCGACCTCCTGCTCGCGATCGGCTCGACGCTCTCGGTCTATCCGGTCGCGGGAGTGGTTCCGCTCGCGCGCGACGCCGGTGCGCGCATCGTGATCGTGAACGGCGAGCCGACGGCGATGGACGACATCGCCGACGCCGTGCTGCGCGGCCCGATCGGCGAGCTGCTGCCGCGGCTGGTTGCCGAGGAGGGCGAGGGAGCGACGGCGGGCTGAAGGGGTTGTGACGCGGGTAGGAATTCCTACTGTCGAGGTATGAAGACCGTCGTCTCCGAGAAGGGCCGCGTGACGATCCCGAAGGCCGTCCGAGACCGACTCGGGCTGCGGCCCGGCACAGTCCTCGAGCTCCGCGACGAAGCCGGCATGCTGGTTGGAACCAGGTCCGTCGCTCCCGACGTCCTCGAGAAGTGGCGGGGGAGCGGAGAGCTCCTCGGAGGCGCCTCGGTCGACGAGCACTTGCGGCGAGCGCGAGGGCCTCGTGCGCACGGCCATTGACTCGAGCGTCCTGCTCGACGTGATCGTCGATGCGGAAGGGTTTGCAGACCGCTCGGAGGCGGCCCTGCGGACGGCGGCCGCCGCCGGGTCGCTCGTCGTGTGCGAGTGCGTCGTCGCCGAGATTCGCCCTGCCTTCGGCTCGGGCAAGATCGAGGCGTTTCTGGGCGACTGGCAGCTCGAGTTCGTCGCGTCCACGCGCGAGAGCAGCGTGCTGGCGGGGGAGATGTTCGGCGTCTACCTGCGCCGCCGAGTGCCTCTGCTCGAGCCCTGACGGCGAAGCGCGCCGGCCGAGACGACAGATGGACCCCCTCGTCCTCTTCGTGCTCCAGTTTCTCTGGTTCCTCGTTGCGTGGTCTCTCCTTGCGCGGCTGGTGGTGTGGCCGTGGTCCGCGCGCTTCTCGCCCGACGTCCGGCTCAGCCTCTGGGTTGCGCCGGAGATGTTCCGCGTCCTCGGCGTCGGCCTGCTCGTTCCAAATCTCTCGCCCGGAATGCCGGCCGACTTCGCCGTCGCCACGGCGGCGGGCGATTCGCTCACCGCGGTGCTCGCGGCGCTCGCGTTCACCGGGCTGCGTCGCGGCTGGCGGCGGGCGCGCGCGCTCGCGTGGGCGTGCACGGTCGTCGGAACGCTCGATCTTCTCGTTGCGTTTCCGCACGCGGCCGCGAGCGGCGCGATCACGCACCTCGCCGCGCAGTGGTACGTCCCGGTCTTTGCCGGGCCGGTGATGGTGATCTCGCACGTGGCGTGTCTGGCTCTCCTCGTCCGCGGAAGTCGCCGGGAGCAGCCCTCGTAGCGTCTGGTCCGGCGGGCCAGCGTGGTAGGCTACGTCGTGAGCCCAGCCGAGTCGCTGACCAAGCGAGGGCGAGCAGGGGAGAGGAGAGGGCCGCGTGTCCGCACTGTCTCACGAGCAGGCGCGGCGTGTCTACGACCGGATCGGAGCACTGCTCGACAGCCAGTCGTTCTACGAGGACTGCGCGACCGACGTGCTCGTGCGAAACGGGCGGTTCGGCAGCGCGCAGCGCGTCTTCGAACTCGGCTGCGGAACGGGACGCTTCGCGAAGGGCCTGCTCGCAAGCGAGCTGCCGCCGGCGGCGCGGTATCGGGGGCTCGACCTCAGTCCCACGATGGTGCGTCTTGCGCGCGAGCGCCTGGCGCCGTTCGGGTCGCGCGCCGAGGTGGCGCTCACGGACGGCTCGCCGCCCAAAGATGAGCCCGGCGCCTCGTGCGACCGCTTCATCTCGAACTTCGTCCTCGACCTCCTCTCCGAGGACGACATCTCCGCGGTGATCGGCGAGGCGCACCGGATCCTCGAGCCCGGCGGGCTGCTGTGTCTGACGAGCCTCGCGATTGGAGCGGACTCGCTCTCGCGAGTCGTCGCGCGCGGCTGGGCCTTCGTGCACGCGTGGAGCCCTGCGCTCACGGGCGGCTGCCGTCCCCTCGACCTGCGCGCGCACGTGCCGGAGGATCGGTTCCCGGTGATGCATCACGCCGCGCTCTCTCGCTTCGGAGTGCCGAGCGAAGTCGTGATCGCCGAGCGGCGCTGACGCGAGGCAGCGCGGCGGACCGAAGCATTCACGGCGGCCACGGGCCGGCCGCAGCGCCGCGGTCTCAGCCCGCGGCGACCACGCGAAAGACGGGGATCCTCGGCGCGATCTCCGCGAACGCCTCGAGCGGAGCGTCCTTGTCGATGGGGACGTGCGGCCGCGCGCCGGGCGCGCGCTGCAGGTAGTCCTTCAGCACCGGCGCGCGCTCCGCGACGGGGATCTCCTCGAGCCGAACGCGCTCGGTGCGGCCGTGGCGCAGTACGGCCGCGCCTCCGGCGGCGCGCACGTTGCGAACCCACGCGACGTCGGTGCCGAGCATCGAGACGAGATAACGCTGGTCGCCCAGGACGGACATCACGAGCGGGAACGAGATCGTGCGCCCGGAGCGGCGCCCGACGACCTCGAGCGCAACGAGATAGTTGGGCGCGATCCCGAGCGCGTGGAGGGTCGCCCACGCGCGGTTGAGGAAGCGGGCGAGACCGTGCGGGCGGTTTCCGCGATAGAGCCAGCGCTTGAACTCCTGGTACGTCATTCGGGCCTCCGGCGCGCCGGGGCGCAGCGTACACCGCGGAGGCTATGCTCGCCCCGGTGCAGAGCCTGGGCCGCATCTTCGTCGTCGCGGGGCTCGCGCTCGCCGCGATCGGCGTGCTCCTCTACGTCGCCCCGTCGCTCCCGTGGCTCGGGAGGCTCCCGGGAGACCTTCGCATCGAGCGCCCGGGTCTGCGGATCTACGCGCCGATCACGACGTGCCTGCTGCTGAGCGCCATCCTGTCCGCGGCGCTCTGGGTCTTCTCGAAGCTGCGGTAGCGCCGGCGCGAGGGCGGGCGCAGCGCGCGCCGGCGGGCCGTCCGCGGCGCCGTTACGGCTCTCGCGCCGCCGCGAGAAACGCGGGCCGCTCACCGCCGCCGTGGACGAGGAGCGCTGCGCCGGTGACGTAGGCGGCGAGCGGGGAAGCGAGAAACAGACACGCGTTCGCGACGTCGACGGGCTCGCCGAGGCGCCCGAGCGGGACGGTCGCCGCGACGCGCGCGATGCCGGCTTCGTCGCCGTAGTGAAGGCCCGCCTGCTCGGTGCGGAGCAGGCCCGCGACGATCGCGTTCACGCGGACCTTTGGCGCCCACTCGATCGCGAGCGACTGCGTGAGTGAGAGCAGGCCCGCCTTCGCGGCGCCATACGCTGCCGTTCCCGGAGAGGCGCGAACGCCGGAGACGCTCGCGACGTTGACGATGCAGCCGCCGCCGTCCTGCGCCTGCATGACGGCGTTCGCCTTCTGCGAGAAGACGAGCGGAGCGAAAAGGTTCAAACGGAGGATCGCGTCCGAGAAGCGCGGCGAGGCCGTCGCCGCATCGGCGGGGGGAGAGCCGCCGGCGTTGTTGACGAGCAGATCGAGCCGACCGAAGCGGCGCACCGCCGCCTCGATCACGGGGTCGATCTGCTCGGGGACGCGGACGTCTGCCGAAACGAAGACGGCGCGCCGCCCCTGCGCCTCGGGGATCTGCTCGGGGTCGCTTCGGCCGCAGATCACGACCTCGGCTCCGGCCTCGAGAAGGCGCAGCGTGATTCCGCGGCCGACGCCGCGCGACCCGCCCGTAACGATCGCGACCTTGCCCCGCAGGTCGAGCGCGCCCGGCTCCACGTCAGAGACCCATGTGCTTCGCGATGCGTTCGCGGTGCGACGACGGGCTTCCGAGGAAGTGCTCGCCGGCCTTCGCGCGCTTGAGGTGGAGGTGCACGTCGTACTCCCACGTGAAGCCCACGCCGCCGTGGATCTGGAGGCAGTCGGCCGCGCAGCGAAAGTATGCGTCGGAGCAGTACGCCTTCGCGAGCGACGCGGCGGCCGACAGATCCGGGGCATCCTCGGCCGCGACGCACGCGGCGTAGTAGCTCGCCGAGCGAGACGACTCGACGAGCAGTAGCAGATCGGCGCACGCGTGCTGGATCGCCTGGAACGATCCGATCGGCCGGCCGAACTGCACGCGGGTCTTCGCGTACGCGACGGCGAGGTCGAGGCAGCGCTGCGCGCCGCCCGTCTGCTCGGCGGCGAGGCCGATCGCCGCGAGGTCGAGCGTCTTCGCGAGCGCGGCCGCGCCGCCGGGCATTCGCGCGTTCGCGGGCAGCCGAACGCCGTGCAGCTCGATCTCGGCGAAGCGGCGCGTCGCATCGAGCGTCGGGACCGTGCGGCGAACCAGCCCTTCGGTGTCGCCGGGAACGAGGAAGAGGGCGACGGCGCCGCCGGGCTCGTCGCGTGCCGGGATCACGAGTGCGTCGGCGCTCGCGCCGTCGAGCACCCAGCGCTTCTTGCCGGTGAGGACGGAGCCGCCGCCCGCGGTGCGCGCCGTGGTTGCGGGCGAGCCCGGCGCAGCCGACGGAGCGAGCGAGGCCGAGTTGGCCTCGCTCGCGCTCTCCTGGAAGGCGAGCGTCGCGGTCGCGCGGCCGCCCGCGAGCGCGGGAAGCCACGCCGCGCGCTGCTCGTCGCTGCCCGCGAGCAGGAGCGCCGGGATGCCGAGGCAGAGCGTCGAGAAGAGCGGCGCGCAGAGCAGCGACGCACCGGTGAGCTCGAGGAGCGCAGCGACTTCGACCCAGCCGAGCCCGAGCCCGCCGTACGCCTCGGGGACGAGGATCGCCGGCCAGCCGAGCTCGCCGGCGATGCGCTTCCACACGCCGGGATCGAATCCCGATTCGGTCTGCATCGCGCGACGCACGCTCTCCGAGCCGGCGTGCGCCGCGAGAAAGCCGCTCGCGGCCTCGCGAAGCTGCTCCTGCTCTTCGGTGAAGGCGAAGTCCACGCGAACCCCGGAACGGCGTCAGGTGCCGTAGACCTTCTGCGGCGGAGCAGCTTTCGCGATCAGCTCGCGCACGGCGTCGCCGACCTCGGCCGGCTCCCAGCGCGCCTCGCGCTCCGCGCGCGGGCCGGTTCGCCAGCCGTCGGCGAGGCTGATGCTCCCGCCGGCCACTTCGAAGACGCGGCCGGTCACCTCGCGCGACGCGGCGCTTCCCAGCCAGACCACGAGCGGAGAGACGTTCGCGGGATCCATGACGTCGAAGCCCTGCTCGGGCTTCTTCATCATGTCGGCGAAGACCGTCTCGGTCATTCGCGTTCGCGCCGAGGGCGCGATCGCGTTCGCCGTGACGCCGTAGCGGGCGAGCTCGGCGGCCTGCACGAGCGTCAATGCAGCGATGCCGCCCTTCGCGGCCGAGTACGCGCTCTGCCCGACGCTTCCCTGCAGACCCGCGCCCGAGCTGGTGTTGACGATTCGCGCGTCGACGGGCCGGCCGGCCTTCGCCTCGTCACGCCAGTGGGCGGCGGCGTGCCGGGAGAGGCAGAAGTGGCCCTTGAGGTGCACCCGCATCACGGCGTCCCACTCGTCCTCGGTCGCGTTCGCGAACATGCGGTCGCGGACGAAGCCCGCGTTGTTCACGACGACGTCGAGGCGGCCGAAGGCGGTGAGCGCGGCTCTCACGAGGCCTGCCGACTGCTCCCAGTCGGCGATGTCCGCGGTGCTCGCGATCGCTTCGCCGCCCGCGGCGCGGATCTCGTCGACCACCGCAGCGGCGGGACCGCCGGACGGGTCGCGGCCGTCGAGCGAGACGCCGAGGTCGTTGACGACGACCTTCGCTCCTTCGCGCGCGAAGGCGAGCGCGTGCGCGCGGCCGAGGCCGCGGCCGGCCCCGGTGACGATGACGGCGCGACCTTCGCAGAGGCCCGGCACCGCGCTCCTCACGACGAGAGCCGCTCGATGATCGTGACGTTCGCCTGCCCGCCGCCCTCGCACATGGTCTGCAGGCCGAACCGGCCGCCCGTCCGCTCGAGCTCGTGGAGGAGCGTCGTCATGAGGCGCGCGCCCGTCGCGCCGAGCGGATGTCCGAGCGCGATCGCGCCGCCGTTCGGGTTCACGATCGCGGGGTCGGCGCCGCTCTCCTTCAGCCACGCCATCACGACGGGAGCGAACGCTTCGTTGATCTCGACCGCGGCGATGTCGGACATCTTCATCCCCGTCTTCTCGAGCGCGTGGCGCGTCGCCGGGATCGGCGCCGTCAGCATCCAGATCGGGTCGGCGCCGCGGCACGAGAGGTGATGGATCCGCGCGCGCGGGCGAAGGCCGTGCGTCTTCACCGCGGCCTCCGACGCGATGAGCAGCGCAGCCGCACCGTCCGAGATCTGGCTCGCGACGGCGGCCGTGAGCCGGCCGCCCTCGGTGAGGGGCTCGAGGTTCGCCATCTTCTCGAGCGAGGTGTCGCGGCGCGGCCCTTCGTCGCGCGAGGCGCCCTCGATCGGTGCGATCTCGCGCTCGAAGCGCCCCTCGTCGATCGCGCGGATCGCGCGGCGGTGGCTCTCGAACGCGAAGCGCTCCATCGCTTCGCGCGTGCAGTCCCACTTCTCGGCGATCATCTCGGCCGAGCGGAACTGCGAGACCTCCTGCGTGCCGTAGCGGGCGACCCAGCCCTTCGATCCGGTGAAGGGATCGGCGAAGCCGAGCGGCTGGCCGGCGAGCATCGCGGACGAGATCGGAATCGCGCTCATGTTCTGCACGCCGCCCGCGACGACGAGGTCGCTCGTCCCGCTCATCACGGCCTGCGCGGCGAAGTGGATCGCCTGCTGCGAGGATCCGCACTGGCGGTCGACGGTGACGCCCGGCACCTCGTCGGGAAGGCCGGCCGCGAGCCAGCACGTGCGGGCGACGTCGCCGGCCTGCGGGCCGATCGTGTCGACGCAGCCGAAGACGACGTCTTCGACCGCGCGCGGGTCGATCCCGGTGCGCGCGACGAGCGCCGCGATCGCGTGCGCGCCGAGGTCGGCGGGGTGGATCCGCGCGAGGCTGCCGCCGCGACGCCCGACGGGCGTCCGTACCGCATCGACGATGTACGCTTCTTCCATCTACGCTCCTTCCGCGAAGGTCTCGCCAGGGCCGATCCGCGCGCCGTCCGCGAGGACGGCTTCCGCGACGCGCGCGCGGTGCAGCGGCTCGCCGCCCGCGTCGAGATCGAGGCTCCACGCGCGGCGCAGCCAGAGGTGGAGGTCCTGCTCCCACGTGTAGCCGATCGCGCCGTGCACCTGCAGCGCGATCCGCGCCGCGAGGCGCGCCGCACCGGTGGCTGCGAGCTTCGCATGCGATACGTCGGTCGCGCGGGTCGCGAGGCGGCGCGCGACCGAGTGGGCCGCGCGGTGGACGACCGGGCGCGCGTACTCGAGGCGAACGGAGACGCCGGCGAGCATGTGCTTCACGGCCTGGAACGATCCGATCGGCGCGTCGAACTGCCTGCGCTCGCGCGCGTACGCGCACGTCATCTCGACGAGGCGGTCCGCGACGCCGATCGCCTGCGCGGCGGCGGCGAGCGCGGCGCGGTCGAACGCGGCCGCGAGCGCTCGCCGCGTGGCGTCTCCCGACGCGACACGCGTCGCGGCCGACGCCGCGAAGCGGACGCTGAAGATGCGGCGTGAGGGATCGTTCGCCGGCTCTCGCGTGAGCGTCACGTCGCCCGGAGCGAGCGCGTGGAGCTCGTCTCCGCTCGGGAGCAGGAGGAGATCGGCTCCGGCGGCATCGGGAACGAAGCGCAGCCCCGGGAGCCCCACGGCGAGCCGCGCCGCGCCCTGCGCGATCCGCGCGAGCCAGCGCGCGTGCAGCTCGGGCGCGGGCAGCTCCGCGAGCAGCGGCGCGCCGACGGCGGCGGTCGAGACGATCGGCCCGCACAGCGCCGCGCGGCCGGCCTCTTCGAGGAGCAGGACGAGGTCGATCTCGTCGCGGCCGAGCCCGCCGTGCGCCTCGGGAACGAGAAGGCCCGCAGCGCCGAGCTCGGCGAGCTTCGTCCAGAGCGCCGCGTCGTGGCCCGTGTCGCTCTGCCACAGCGCGCGAACGACGGCCGGAGCGCATTCCTTCGCGAGGAAGTCGCGCAGCGTGCTCTGCAGCAGGAGCTGTTCGTCGGTGAAGCCGAAGCGCATCGTCAGCTCCGGGGCAGGCCGAGGATTCGCTCGGCGATCACGTTGCGCTGGATCTCGTTCGTTCCGGCGTAGATCGGCCCGGAGAGCGAGAAGAGCCAGCCGTCGAGCCAGTCGCCGCAGGCTGCAGCGGACGGCGCTTCGGGGAGCAGGTCCGCGCGGTCGCCGAGGATCCGCAGCGCGGTCTCGTGCATGCGCAGGTCGAGCTCCGACCAGAAGATCTTGTTGAGGCTCGCCTCGGCGCCGATCTTGCCGCCGGCGAGAAGGCGCGAGACGGTGCGGTACGTCTCGAGCGCGTAGGCCTCGGCGTCCATCCAGCAGGCGACGACCTCGTCGCGCAGCGTGGCGTCGCACGCCAGCGCGTTCTCGCGGTAGAGCGCGACCAGCCGCGCGGCGGTGGTCTGGAAGCGCGCGGGGCTTCGCAGCATGAGGCCGCGCTCGAAGCCGGCCGTCGCCATCGCGACGTTCCAGCCCTTGCCTTCGTCGCCGAGCCGGTTCGCCACCGGCACCTCGACGTCGTCGAAGAAGATCTCGGCGAATCCCGTCTCGCCGTCGAGCTGCGCGATCGGGCGGACGGTGACGCCCTTCGCATCCAGCGGAACGAGCACGAACGTGAGGCCGCGGTGGCGCTCGGAGGCGGGGTCGGTGCGAAAGAGGCCGAAGGTCCAGTCGGCGAACGCGCCGCGCGACGCCCACGTCTTCTGGCCGTTGATCACGTAGCGGTCGCCGTCGCGGATCGCGGTCGCCTGGATCGCGGCCATGTCGCTGCCCGCGTTGGGCTCGCTCCAGCCCTGGCACCAGACCTCTTCGCTCGACGCGATCTTCGGCAGAAAGCGCGCCTTCTGCTCGGGAGTCCCGTACTCCATGATGGTCGGGCCGAGGAGAAAGAGGCCGTTCTGGTTGACGCGCTTCGGCGCGCCCGCGCGGTAGTACTCCTCCTCGAACACGAGCCACTCGAGCAGGTTCGCACCGCGGCCGCCGTACTCGCGCGGCCACGACACCATCGCCCACCCGCCGGCGTTGAGGCGCCGCTCCCACGCGCGGTGCGACTCGAAGCCCTCGCGCGTGTCGAACGAGGCGAGGGGCTCGCGCGGGACGTTCGCCTCGAGCCAGGCGCGCGCCTCGGCGCGGAACCGCTTCTGTTCGTCGGTGTAGGCGAGATCCACGAGATCAGCCCTTCTTCTCGTCGGCGAAGCGAGCGTCGCGTTTCTCGACGAAGGCGTCGCGCGCCTCCTGCGAATCGGGCGACGTGTAGAGCTCGAAGGTGAAGCCCTGCTCGAAGCGGTAGCTCTGCTTCACGTCGAGGAGCTCGATGCCGTTGAGCGACTCCTTCGCGAGGCGAACGGCGCGCGGGCTCTTGCCCGCGATCTTCGCCGCGAGGTCGCGCGCGGCCGGGAGCAGGGCGTCGCGCGCAACGACCTGCTCGAGCGCGCCGAGCCGGTACGCCTCCGCGGCGCCGATCGGCTCGCCGGTGTAGAGCATGCGCCGGGTCTTCTGCATCCCGAACATCCGGAGCAGGTGCGTCGCCGCGCCGAGCGCGCCGCGGTCGATCTCGGGAAGGCCGAAGCTCGCGTCCTCCGAAGCGAAGACGACGTCGCTCGCCCCGGCGAGGCCGATTCCGCCGCCGAGGACGAAGCCGTGGACGGCGGCGATCACCGGGACGGCGCAGTCGTAGACCGCCGCGAAGGCGGCGTAGCAGCCTCGGTTCACCTGCGTGATGCGGCGCGCGTCGGCGGCGAGCTCCTTGATGTCGACGCCCGCGCAGAAGCCGCGGCCTTCGGCCGCGAGCACGACGACGCGAACGGCGTCGTTGCGTCCGAGCGCGCCGAGTGTCTCGGCGAGATGAATCCACCCCGCGCTCGGAAGCGCGTTCACCGGCGGGTGCGCGAGAAGCACCTCGGCGATCCCGTTCTCGATCGACGTCTTCACGTACACGGGGGTCCTCCCGGCGTTGCGAGCGCGGTGAGGCGCTCCGAGGCTTCGGCGACGATTCGCTCGACGAGATCCTTCACCGGCGGGCGGTCGCGGAGCAGGCCCGCGACCTGTCCGCTCGGCAGGACGCCCTCGTCGGGAACGCCCTCGACCATCGCGCGCCGGATGAGGATCGGCGCGTTCGCCGCCATGAGCGTCTGCGTGCGCGTCAGCTTCTCGCCCTCGCGAAGCGCGACGGCGCTTCGCAGCAGCTCGCGCGCCGAGGCGCCGGTGAGGCTGCGGTAGGCGAGGGCGCTTCGCAGCGCGCGGAGCAGACGCGCGGGAGCGCTGCCCGACTCGAGCCTGCGAACGAAGTCGTTCACGATCACGCGCTGAGGAAGGCCGTCGACCTCGGTCGTGATGCGGATCTCGTCGACGCTCGCGGCGAAGTAGCGCGCGAGCGTTTCGGCCGGGACGGGGCTCTCGGCCGTGAGCAGGAAGCGCGTCCCCATCGCGACGCCGTCGGCGCCCCATGCGAGCGCGGCCGCGAGGCCGCGCCCGTCGTAGAAGCCGCCGGCCGCGACGACGGGCACCTGCACGCGGTCGAGCACCTGCGGCAGGAGGAGGGTGGTCGGAACCGACCCGGTGTGGCCACCGCCCTCCGAGCCCTGGATGACGATCACGTCGGCGCCGAGCGCGGCGGCCTTCTCGGCGTGCCGCGGCGCGCCGACGGTCGGGATGCAGACGACCCCCGCGTCCTTCATGCGCTGGATGAAGTCTTTGCGCGGACCCCGGCCGTAGCTCGCGGCTTTCACGCGGTGGCGAACGATCGCCTCGACGGTCTTCTCGGCGCCCGGCGCCTCCATCAGGAAGTTCACGCCGAAGGGGCGGTCGGTGAGCTCTGCGACGCGAGCGATGGCGCGGTCGACCTCGTCCGGCGCGATCGTCGCCGTTGCGAGAAAGCCCATCGCGCCGGCATTGCACGACGCCGCGACGAGCTCCGGCGTCGCGACCCAGCCCATCGCCGTCTGCAGCACCGGGACGCGGATCCCGAGCCGGTCGCACAGCCGCGTGTGCAGGGCGGGGTGCAGGGTCAGCTCCTCAGCTCGCGCATGCCGAGGCCCTGCGGATCGATGTGCTCGCGCAGCAGGTGCAGCTCCTCGGCCGTGGGGGAGCGCGTCTCGGGAACGTCGCCGGGGATCGCGAGCTCGAAGCCCGTGCTCTCGACGACATCTTCGAGCGAGACGCCCGGGTGGAGCGAGCGCAGCCGCATGCGGCGCTCCGGCGTCTCGAAGTCGAAGACGCCGAGGTTCGAGACGACGCGCGGGATCGAATGGAAGCGCGACGACACCGGCCCGAGCGCGGCGGCGCGGTCGTAGCCGACGCCGCAGACGACGTCGACCTTCTCGACGAAGACCTTCTTCGAGTGGTTCGGGATCCAGTAGCTCGTCTTGTGGTGCAGCGTGTTGCCGGGCGCGCCGCGCGTCCCGATGAGCTGCACGGAGGGGCGGCGAAAATCGCCGATGCACGAGATGTTCTGGTTGCCGAAGCGGTCGATCTGCGTCGCGCCCATCAGCACGTGGCGCCGCCCCGACCACAGCAGATCGAAGACGCTGCGAAACGGCAGCCAGCCCTCGACCACGGGCTCGGCAGGCGCGCCCAGCGGAGGCACCTCGGCGAGCAGGTACGCGAAGCCGTCGCCGATCAGCAGATCCGGCTCGAAGGTCATCTTCGCGAGGCGGGCGCCGATCATCGGCAGCGTCCCCATCGCGCTCGCGAGGATCTCGCCGTCGCCGCGGAAGATCTCGGCGATCGCGACCGCGCAGACCTCGTCGCGCCGAGCCTCGCTCATCGGCCGGCGCCTCCGAGCGCCCGGTGCGCGAGGGGCGGGCGTGCGAACGAGCGCCTCATCGCGGCGCTTCCTCCCGGACGAGGCGCTGGTACTCGCTCTCCGGGACGTCGAGATACTTCGCGCGGAAGGCGGCGAAGGCTTCGGGGCTCTTTGCGGTCGCGGCGTACGCGCGCTGGAAGGCCTCGTCTCTCGCGTAATCGGGCGGGCACTCGGTGAAGTGCGCGCCGCGCGGCGCCTCGACGACGGCGTCGACCATCGTGCGGTTGAGGCGCAGCGTGTGGACGGGGCCGGACTTCAGCAGATCCGGCGTCTCGACGACGCGCTCGCACGAGACGAAGCGGCGGCTTGCGGCCATGCAGAAGAGGTCGTCGAAGTAGAGGTCGGGGCCGAGGTACTGCGCGTTGCCGCGCGCGTCGGCGCGGCTCATGTGGACCAGCGCGACGTCGAGCGGGAGCGCCGGCATCGCGACCAGCTCCTCGCCGTCCTCGTACGGCGAGCGCACCGTCGCGAGCTGCGGATTGAGACGCAGCACGTCCGACCCGAGGCCCGCACGCGTCGGCAGGAACGGAAGGCGCAGCGCCGCCGCGTAGAGTCCCCACTGAAGCATGCCCTCGTCGTACTCGACGGCCTCGACGCTGCCCGCCTCGCGCGCCCTTCGAAAGTGCGGCTCGAGCGGGATCGAGTCGAGCGAGACGAAGCCGTAGACGACGCGGCGCACCTTGCCCGCCGCGCACAGCAGCCCCACGTCGGGGCCGCCGTACGAGACGATCGTGAGATCCTTCGCGGGCGAGCGCAGCAGCGCGCGAACGAGCGCCATCGGCTTCCTGCGCGATCCCCAGCCGCCGATTCCGACAGTCATCCCGTCGCGGATCTCGCGCACCACCTCGTCCGCGGTCGCGCGCTTGTCCATCGGTCCTCCTCGCGGTCGGCGAGCCGGGCCGCAGCGTTCGGCAGGGCGCCGGGAGCTGCCGAGGGCAGCGGCGCGGGGCCCGGAAACGCGCGGCGGGGAGTTATGATACGCTACGTCTCGTATAGGGCCAGCCTCCCCGCGTGCGGCGGAGGCCGGCGAGGAGCGGCGATGTCGGGCGCGAAGACGCGGGTCCCTGCGGTCGAGGGCTGGTTCCGAATGGACGGCGCTGCGCCGTGCCTGCTCGGCGCTCGCTGCCGCGCGTGCGGAACGGTCTACTTCCCCAAAGAGCCTTTCTGCCGGAACCCCGGCTGCGGCGGCTCCGATCTCGAGGAGACGCCGCTCTCGCGGCGCGGGCGCCTCTGGTCGTGGACCGACAACCGCTACGCGCCGCCGCCTCCGTTCGTTGCGAAGCAGCCGTTCGAGCCGTACACGATCGCCGCCGTCGAGCTCGAAGCCGAGAAGATGGTCGTGCTCGGTCAGGTCGCCTCCGGAGCCGACACGTCGGCGTTTCGGGTCGGGCAGGAGATGGAGCTCGTCCTCGACACGCTCTTCGAGGAGGGCGCGAACGAGGTCGTCGTCTGGAAGTGGCGGCCGGTCGCGGCCTAGCGCGCGAGGAGGAGAGGCGGATGGCGGGAGCGGTGGAGCCGGTCGCAGTCCTCGGCGTGGGCATGCATCCGTGGGGCAAGTGGGGCCGCAGCTTCGTCGAGTACGGCGTCGCGGCCGCGCGCGCGGCGCTCGCCGACGCCGGCATCGCATGGAAGGACGTGCAGTTCGTTGCGGGCGGCGACACGATCCGCAACGGCTACCCCGGCTACGTGGCGGGGGCGACCTTCGCGCAGGCGCTCGGATGGACGGGCGTCGACGTCGCGAGCACGTACGGCGCCTGCGCGACGGGAGCGCAGGCGATCGACCTCGCTCGCGCGCGAATCCTCGCCGGCCTGTGCGACGTGGCGCTCGTGGTCGGAGCGGACACCACACCGAAGGGCTTCTTCGCGCCGGCCGGCGGCGACCGGCCGAGCGATCCCGACTGGCTGCGCTTTCGGCTGCTCGGTGCGACGAACCCGATCTATTTCGGCCTCTACGCGCGGCGCCGCATGGAGGTCTTCGGAGCGACGCTCGAGGATTTCGCGTGCGTCAAGGTGAAGAACAGCCGCCACGGCCTCGCGAACCCGAACGCGCGCTATCGAAAGGCGGTCTCGCTGGACGAGGTGATGGCGTCGCCGATCGTCTCGGATCCGCTTCGCCTGCTCGACATCTGCGCGACGAGCGACGGCGGCGCCGCGGTCGTGCTCTCGAGCATGGAGTTCGCGCGCCGCCGCGCGGCGAGCCCGGTCACGATCGCGGCCGTCTCGACGGTGACGCCGCGCTTTCCGAACACGATCATCGAGATGCCGAACTTTTCGACCGACTCGGCGGCGGCCGTCCCGGCGCCGGACGTTCCGTTCAAGGACTCGATCGCGCGGCGCGCGTACGAGGCCGCCGGTGTCGGCCCCGAGGATCTCGACCTCGCCGAGGTCTACGATCTCTCGACCGCCCTCGAGCTCGACTGGTACGAGAACATCGGTATCGCGAAGCCGGGCGGCGCCGAGAAGCTGCTGCGAGACGGCGAGACGACGCTCGGCGGACGGATCCCCGTGAACGCGAGCGGCGGCCTCGCCAGCTTCGGCGAGGCGATCCCCGCGCAGGCGATCTCGCAGCTCTGCGAGCTCACGTGGCAGCTCCGCGGGCAGGCGGCCGGCCGGCAGGTCGAAGGCGCGCGGCTCGGCATCGCCGTCAACCAGGGCCTGTTCGGACACGGCTCCGCGGTGCTGGCGAAGCGGTAGCTACGACAGGAACGCCGCGTGCGCGTCGAGCTCGCGAAGGACTTCGGCGGCCGATGCCGCGGGAAGGCGCAGCGCGACCTCGGTGACGCCGATCGACGCGTAGTGGTCGAGCTTGCCTCGCGTGGGGACGACGCCGAGCGCGACGACTTCGAGCGCGCGCGGGTCGCGGCCGCGCTTCTGCATCGCGGCGCGGAGCTGCGGGAGGGCCTCGCCGAGCCCCTTGCCGCCGATCGGCATCCAGCCGTCGGCCCACTCGGCGACGTCGGCGAAGAGCTTCGGACCCGGCCCGCCGCCGATCAGCACCGGCGGCCTCGGCCTCTGCACGGGCTTCGGCCACTGCCAGCTCGGCGCGATCCGGACGAGCTCGCCGTCGTACGCTGCGACGTCCTGCGTCCACAGCGCCTCGACCGCGAGCATCTTCTCGCGGACGAGACGCCGGCGTGAGGCGTACGCGACGCCGTGGCTCTCCATCTCCTCGACGTTCCAGCCGTAGCCGACGCCGAGGACGGCGCGCCCCTGCGACACGAGGTCGAGCGTCGCGACCTCCTTCGCGAGCAGGATCGGATCGCGCTGCGCGACGAGCGCGATCGCGGTTCCGAGGCGGATCTTCGACGTGACGGCCGCCGCCGCGGCGAGGGCGACGAAGGGGTCGAGCGTTCGGCGGTACTCGTCGGCGAGCTCGGCGTCGCCCGTCGGCGGCGGCGTTCGGCGGCTCACCGGGATGTGCGTGTGCTCCGGAACGTAGAGCGACGCGAAGCCGCGCGCCTCGGCCTCGCGCGCGAGCGTCGCGAGATCGATCGTGCGGTCGGTCGCGAAGATCGTGAGGCCGATCCTCACTGCGCGCTCCTCACGCCGCGAGCGTCCAGCACGGGAGGATCGTCCCGGCCTGCTCGTGGAAGCGCAGCGCGACGCGCGAGCCGATCGCGACGCCCTCGGCGACGCCGTCCGTGCGCAGGAGGTGCCCTTCGCCGTCGACGAGATAGCCGAGCAGCCGAACGCCCTCGTCGAGCTGAACGAGCAGCACGACGAACGGCACCATCTCCGCGTACGCCGGGAGCGTCGGCGGCCGAATGACGGTCCACGACGCGACGGCGCCGGTCCCCGAGACGCGCGTCCACACGGGGTCGGGCGTCTGGCAGCGCGAGCAGATCGGGCGCGGCTGCCACAGCCAGCGGCCGCAGCTCGCGCAGCACTGGACGAGGAGCTCGCCGCGCCGGCAGCCGTCCCAGAACGGCTGCGTGTCGGCGTCCGCGACCGGGACCGGAAACGACGGTGCGGGATCGGCGGCGGCGCTCACCACGGCTCCTTCGAGAACACGATCGCGCCGGTCGGGACGACGTTTCCGCTCGTCACCATGCTGTGTCGGACGCGAGGCGCCTGGCCGGTCGACGTGCCCCGAACCTGGCGAACGCCTTCGACGAGCAGGTTGAACCCGTGCGTGTAGGCCTCCGAGAGGCCGCCGCCGCTCGTGTTGTACGGCGGGTGCTCGCCGCTCGAGAGATAGGCCGCCGCCTCGCCGTCGCCGCAGAAGCCGTACTCCTGGAACGCGATCGGGATCTGGAAGGTGAAGGCGTCGTAGAACTGGACGACGTCGATGTCGCGCGGCGAGAGGCCCGTGTTGCGCCACAGCTCGGGAGCGACCCAGCGATTCGGCGTCGATCCGATCTCGTCGCCGTAGAAGAAGGTCATCGCCGTCATCTCGGGGCCCGACCCCATCGCGTAGCCCTGCACGTAGGCAGGGCAGGAGGGAAGGTCGCGTGCGCGCTCGGCGGTCGTCAGCACCATCGCGAGCGCGGCGTCGGTCTCGAGGCAGCAGTCGTACAGGCGCAGCGGGTCGGCGATCATTCGCGCCGAGAGATACTCGTCCATCGAGAGCGGCTTTCGCATCATCGCCATCGGGTTGCGGCGCGCGTGCTCGCGGATCGTGATCGCGACGCCGCCGGTGAGCTCCGGCTTCCAGCCGTAGCGATGGATCCAGTGCCGCGCGTGAAAGGCCATGCCGTCGACGGGCCGCACGACGTGATACGGGCGCTCGAACTGGTCCTGGCCCGTCGCGTGGTACTGGCTCACCCACGGGCGGCCGCCCGACGAGCGGTTGCGGGCGCGCCAGCAGACGACGACGTCGGCGAGCCCGTGCTCGATCGCGAGCGCGGCGAGCGCGACGGTCGGAGCGCCGGCGCCTCCGCCGTAGTCGACCTCGCCGAACGCCCGCAGGTTCCGCACGCCGAGGATGCGCGCCATCTCCATCTCGGTCGTGCCTTCCCACACGTACCGGAACATGCCGTCGACGTCGGCGACGCCGAGGCCGGCGTCGCGGAGCGCGGCGAGGATCGCGCGCGCGCCCGCGCTGCGTTCGGTCATGCCGATGTTCTTCGCGTAGGGCAGGGCGTGGATTCCGACGACCGTCGCCTGCCGCTCCCGCGCCGCTCTGGCCGCCCGCGTCATTCCCGCCCCCCGCCGACCGATTTACTATACGCTACGTCTCGTATATATTCAAAGCGGGGCCGGCGGCGCCTCGCGGCTCCGGGCAGTCTTGGGGAGGACGGGCGTGGACTTCGAGTTCTCCGCAGCCGAGAAGGCGTTCGTCGAGGAGGTCGAGAAGTTCCTCGACGAGAACGCGGACCCCGAGGTCATGGACCCGACGCGCGAGAACATGGCGCAGCTCGTCGACACACCCGCTCGGCGCGCGTTCATGAAGAAGATCGCCGCGCGCGGCTGGCTCGGCATGACCTGGCCGAAGGAGTACGGCGGCGGCGAGCGCTCGGGCGTCTACGAGTACCTGCTGAACGAGTGCCTCGCGCGGCGCGGCGCCCCGCAGATCGGCAAGGGCGTCGGAATCGTCGGCAAGACGATCATCCGCCACGGCAGCGAGAAGATGAAGCGCGAGTTCCTGCCGAAGATCCTGCGCGCCGAGATCGAGTTCGCGATCGGCTACAGCGAGCCGCAGGCCGGCTCCGACGCGGCGAACATGCAGCTCCGCGCGACGCGCGACGGCGCGGGCTGGCGGCTCGCCGGCCAGAAGATCTTCACGACGTCGGCGCACTTCGCCGACTGGTACTGGGTCGCTGCGCGAACCGATCCGGCGAAGGCGAAGCACGACGGGATCACGCTGTTCCTGATCCCGATGCGGCAGCCGGGCGTCACGATCCAGGCGATGCCGACGATCGGCGACGAGCTCACGAACCAGGTCTTCTTCGACGACGTCTTCGTCCCTGACGACGCCGTCGTCGGCGAGCTGAACCGCGGCTTCCAATACGTCTCGGAGGCGCTCGACCTCGAGCGCTTCACGATGTTCACGTTCTCTCCGATCCAGCAGCGGCTCGAGGAGCTCGTCGACCACGTGCGGAGCGAGGAGCGCGACGGAGATCCGCTGCGCGAGGACCCGCACGTTCGCAAGACGATCGCACAGCTCGTGACGCAGACCGAGGTGGCGCGCGTGCTCGGCCTGCGGTTCCTCGCGAAGGCGCTCAAGGGCGGGAAGCCGCCGACGGTCGAGGCCTCCGAGTACAAGCTCTACGCGACGGGGTTCTCGCAGCGGCTCGCGAACGCGACGCTCGATGTCGTCGGAGCGGGCGGGCAGCTCCGCGTCCACTCCTCGGATGCTCCGCTTCGCGGACGCGCCGAACGCACGTACCGCTACACGGTGATCGACACCATCGGCGGCGGCGCTTCCGAGATCCAGAAGAACATCATCGCGCGCCGCAAGCTCGGCCTGCCGAAGAACTTCTAGGGCGGGGCGATGGAAGCCTGCGCGGCGCTCGGAGGCGTCACCGTGCTCGACTTCTCGAGCGTAGGGCCCGCCGCGCGCTGCGCGAGGATCCTCGCCGACTACGGCGCGACGGTGGTGAAGGTGGGCGCGCCGCGGCGCGCCGGCGCGGTGCAGATCGAGCCGCCGTTCCACGCGTACGCGGGCGGCCGCGGGATGAAGCGCGTGCGCGTGGACTTGAAGGCCGAGGCGGGCCGCGCCGCCGTACTGCGCCTCGCGGCTGGTGCCGACGTCGTGATCGAGAGCTTTCGCCCGGGAGTCGCGTCGCGGCTCGGCGTCGGCTACGACGACGTTCGGCGGGTGAACGATCGCATCGTCTACTGCTCGACGAGCGGCTACGGCCAGCAGGGCGACCGCGCGCGGTGGGCGGGGCACGACCTCGATTACCTCGCCGTCGGCGGGTTTCTGCACATGAGCGGGCGGCGCGCCGACGGCGGCCCCGCGCTTCCCGGCGCGACGATCGCCGACGCGGCGGCCGGCGGCATGCACGCCGCGATCGCGATCCTCGCCGCGCTCGTTCGCCGCGGCGCGACGGGCCGGGGCGCGTGCCTCGACGTGTCGGTCGCCGACGGCGTCGTCTCGCTGATGGCGCTCGCGGTCGACCAGCACCTCGCGACAGGCGAGGAGCTGGCGCCGGGCGGCGATCTGCTCTCCGGGCGCTACGCCTGCTACGACGTCTACGAGGCCGGCGACGGCAAGTGGCTCGCGGTCGCGGCGATCGAGCCGGCCTTCTGGGCGAACCTGTGCCGCGAGCTCGGCCTCGATCGCTGGACGTCTCGCCAGCTCGACGACGCGGCGCAGGACGCGATCCGCGCCGACCTGCGGGCGGCCTTCGCGGCGCGGCCGCGCGACGAATGGACGCGGCGGCTCGCCGCGGCCGACACCTGCGTCGCGCCGGTTCTCTCGGTGGCCGAGCTGGCGGACGACTCGCAGCTCGCCGCGCGCGGCGCGTTCGTTCGCGCCGAGCACCCGGAGCGCGGGAGCTTCCGGCAGCTCGCGCCGCTCCTCGCCGGCTCGGTGCGTGAGCCGGGGCCCGTGGCCCTGCGCGGCCCGGACGAGACCGACACGCTCGAGCTGCTGCGGGCGGCGGGGCTCGGCGCGACGGAGATCGAGCGTTTGCAGCAGGAAGGGGTGATCGCATGACCGACGAGCTTCCGTCGGAGGTCGCGGGCTGGATCGGGCAGCCGCGCTACGAAGAAGCGGGAGAGTTCGACATCGAGCGCGGCTACGCGCTCACGAGCCTCGCCTCGGTCGAGAACGGAAACCCGCTGTTCTGGGACGAGCGCGTGGCGCGGGAGCTCACCGGCGGCTGGATCGCTCCGCCGACAACGCTCTCGCTCTGGTTCCGGCCGCACTTCTGGGCACCGGGCCGCGCCGAACCGAAGCAGCCGTTGCAGGTCCACTTCGACCTGAAGCGCGTCCTCGGCCTTCCCGAGGCGGTCATGACCGACAACGAGATCGTCTTCTACGAGCCGGTGCGGCCGGGCGACCGGCTCACGACGCGGCAGATCCTGCGGAGCGTGAGCGCGCCGAAGACGACCCGGATCGGGACCGGGCGCTTCTGGGTGATCGACGTCGAATACATGAACCAGCGCGGCGAGCTCGCCGGCCGCGAGAGCTACACCGGCTTCGGCTACGTGAAGGGGAAGGGGTGATGACTCCGCACGCAGCGCATCTGCTGCTCTCCGATGTCCGCGTCGGCGACGAGATCCCGCCGCTCGCGCACGACGTCACGGCGACGACCGTCATCCTGGGAGCGCTCGCAACGCGCGACTGGCGGCCGATGCACCACGATCGCGACTTCGCCCAGCAGCGAAACGGCGTGAAGGACATCTTCCTCAACACGCCCAACCAGGCCGCGTGGTTCGAGCGTTACGTCGAGGACTGGACCGGGCCGCGCGGGCGGCTCGGCCGCATGAAGTTCCGCATGCGCGATTCGGTCTTTCCCGGCGAGACGATGCTGCTGCGCGGCGCCGTCGAGAAGGTCGAAACCGACGAGGTGGGGTGCGGCTGGGTGCAGCTCGCGCTCCGGCTCACCGTCGGCGACAAGACGATGACCGAGTGCACGGCGCGCGTCGCCGTGCCGGTGAGCGACGATGACAACCCCTGGGCGCGCAAGGGCGACCGCTGGAAGCCCTGAGCGCTCGAAGCGGGCGCCGTGAGGGCGCGCCGCACCGGGAGGCACGATGGATCTCGATTTCACGCAGGAGCAGGAGCTGCTGCGCGACATGGTGCGGGGCGTGTGCGCGGAGCTCGCGCCGCTCTCGGTCGTTCGCGCCATGGAAGACGACCCGACGGGCTATCCCGGCGCCTTCTGGAGCAAGCTCTCCGAGCTCGGCCTTCCGGGGCTCCTGATCCCCGAGGCGTACGGCGGCGCGGGCCAGACGATGGTCGAGGCGGCGATCGTGTACGAGGAGCTCGGCCGCGCGCTCAGTCCGTCGCCGCACTTTCCGAGCTGCGTCGTCTGCGCGGGCGCTCTGCTCGCGGCGGGCGGCGCCGCGCAGCAGGCGGCGTGGCTGCCGCGGATCGCGTCCGGCGAGGCGATCCTCGCGCCGGCCTGGCTCGAGCCGCGGCGCGGGTTCGGCGCGCGCGGCGTGCAGCTCGCCGCTCGCGAGAACGCCGGAGAGTTCCGCCTCACGGGGACCAAGGAGCACGTGCCGTTCGCGAGCGCCGCGACGCGGCTCGTCGTCCTCGCGCGAACGGGAGCCGCGGACGGCGACGTCGACCTCTTTCTCGTCGATCCGCAGGCACCCGGCGTCACGCTCGAGCAGCGGCGAAGCCTCGCGGGCGACGCGCAGTACCGGGTGCGGCTCGACGACGTACGCGTTCCGGTGTCGGATCGCATCGGCGCCGCCCGCTCCGGCTGGAAGACCTGGGAGGCCGTCTTGCACGACGGCGCGATCCTCCTCGCCGCGCTCGCCATGGGAGGAGCGGACCGCGCGCTCGAGATCACGGTTGCGTACGCGCGCGAGCGCGTGCAGTTCGACAAGCCGCTCGGCGCCTTCCAGGCGATCTCGCACTATCTCGCGGACGCCGCGACGCTCGTCGATGGCGGCCGCACGCTCGTCTGGGAGGCGGCGTGGGCGCGGGCGACGGGTCGCTCGGCGCAGCGCCTCGCGCCGATGGCGAAGCTCTTCGCGTGCCAGACCTACCGCGACGTCACCGCGATGTGCCAGCAGGTCTTCGGCGGTTACGGCTTCACGATCGAGTACGACATCCAGCTCTACTTCCGGCGCGCGAAGCAGCTCCAGATGACGTGGTGGGACGCGCGCGCGCTCGAAGAGCGCATTGCGGCGTCGGTGCTCGATGGCGACGCGGGCTACCGCGGCTCCCCGCTCACCCCGGCGTGAGCCGGGGTCGATTGCAGAAACCGGAACGGAACGTGTAGTTTCGGAATGCGGCCGGCCGCTGCGGCCGGCGCCGGAGCAGGTCGTGAGCGAGGACGCGAAGCCGAGGCAGCGCGCGCACGGCGACGGAGGACGAGGCGCGGCGGCGCGGCGCGGGAGCCGGCGTGGCCCCGATTCGGCCGCCCCGGGGGCCGGACGGCCGCGCAGCGAAGAGGCGCACCAGGCGATCCTCGACGCGACGCTCGTCCTGCTCTCGGAGCAGGGCTATTCGGCGCTCACGGTCGAAGGCGTCGCGAGCCGGGCCGGGGTCGGCAAGGCGACGATCTATCGGCGCTGGCCGTCGAAGCTCCCGCTCGTGATCGAGGCCTTCGGAGGCCTTCCTGCGTTCGAGGAGGTCGACTCCGGCGACCTGCAGGCCGACCTCACCGAGATGCTCCGCAACTACCTCGAGCGCTTCAACGCGACGCCGCTCGCGGCCGTTCTGCCGAGCCTCGTCGGCGAGCGCCTGCACAACCCCGAGCTCGCCGAGCTGATCGATCCGCTCCTGCGGCACCGGCGCCAGCCGCTACGCCGCACGCTCGAGCGGGCGGTCGCGCGCGGCGAGATCGCGCCGGACATCGACCTCGATCTGGCGGCGGACCTCATCGTCGGCCCGATCGGCGTGCGGCTCTTCTTCACGGGACGCCGCGTGGGGCCGAAGATGGCGGGACCGATGGTCGCGCTCGCGCTGCGCGGAATCGCGCCGGGCCTGTTCGCGGCGCAGGCGCCGGCGCGCCGCGCGGCGGAGTAGGGCCGGCGCGGCGGCTCTACTTTCGCGTCTTCCAGAACGCGTCGAAGCTGCCGCAGTCGAGGCGCGGGAGAGGCTCGGCGGGCACGGCCGCCGCCCCTTCGACGGGAACGGACGCGCCGCCGGCGAAGCTGCGATCGATGCGGCCGTCGCCGTTCGCGTCTTCGTCCTGGCGAGCGAGCTGTCCGCCCGAGAAGGTCTGGATCACGTCGACCCGGCCGTCGCCGTTGGTGTCGGCCTGGAGCTGGACGCGCTCTCCGCCCGCGTAGATCTCGCGCTGATCGGCGCGGCCCTTGCCCTTCGTGTCGAGCAGGACCGCCGTGACGGCGCCGTTCTCGACCTCGGCCTGCGCGTCGAGGCTGCCGTTGCCGTCGGTGTCGAGGCACTGCCGAACGACGTTTCCTGCGGCGTCGAGGAAGAGCTTCTTGTCGGGCCGCGCACCCGACGACGCCACCTCCTGTGCGACGGCCCGGCCGGACGGGTCGAGGATCAGCAGCACGTCGGGCTGTCCGGTCCCCTTCGTGTCCTGCGCCTGGCGCACGGGCTTGCCGTTTTCGAAGAAGGTGAACGTGTCGCGTGCGCCGTCTCCGTTCTTGTCTTCTTCGATTCGAACGACCGCGCCCGAGGCGTCCGTCACGGTCCACGTGTCCGGCCGCCCGTCGCCGTTGGCGTCGCTCTCCGCCACCTGCGCGCCGCCTTCGCCCGCGACGCTCCGGCGGTCGATCGTGCCGTCGAAGTTCGTGTCCTGCTCGACGCGGGCGAGCTTTCCGTTTTCGTAGATCGCGAAGACGTCCGGGCGCCCGTCGCCGTTCGTGTCCTTCTCGACGCGGGCGATGACGCCGCCCTCGAAGATCGTCGTCGTCTCGAGCCGGCCGTCGGCATCGAGATCGGCCTCGGTCTTCGCGGGCTTTCCGTCGGCGCCGAAGGTCGTGACGAGGTCGGGCCGGCCGTCGCCGTTCTTGTCCTCGGTCTGGCGGGCGGGGCGGCCTCCCTCGTACTCGACGACCACGTCGGGCCGGCCGTCGCCGTTGGTGTCCTCCTCGGAGCGCACCAGCGCGCCGTTCGCGTACGACGTCACGACCTCGAAGCGGCCGTCGGCGTTGCGGTCGAGCTCCTCTCGAACGAGAACGCCGCCTTCGTACACCTTCACCGCGTCGGACTTCCCGTCGCCGTTGGTGTCGATCTCCTCGCGCGCGGGCTTGCCGCTGGCGTCGAACGTGATGGTCGCGTCGGGCTTGCCGTCTCCGTTCGTGTCGATCTGCTGCCCGACCTCCCGGCCGTTCTCGTAGAGCGTCACCGCGTCGTAGCGGCCCTTGCCGGCGGTGTCGCGCTGCTGGCGAACGGGCTTTCCGTTCTCGAAGGTCGTGACGACGTCGAAGAAGCCCTTGCCGGTCGTGTCGCGCTCCTCGCGCGTCACGCTTCCCGCAGCGTCGAGCTCGCCGCGCAGGTCGGGCTTGCCGTCGCCGTTCGTGTCCTCGGCGAAGCGCGCGGCGCGGCCGCCTTCGAACTCGACGACGCGGTCGGGCTTGCCGTCGAAGTTCTTGTCTTCCTCCACCTTCACCGTGGCGCCGCTGGCGTCGTTGGTGCGCCAGTTGTCGACTTTCCCGTCTCCATTGGTGTCCTCGAGGACGCGCGTCTCCTTGCCCGTCGCGGGGTCGAGCGTCACCCAGGTGTCGACGCGCCCGTCGTGGTCGGAATCCTGCTCCTGCTTCTCGAGCCGCCCCTGCGGATCGTAGAAGTTCCACAGGTCGATCCGGCCGTCCTTGTTCTCGTCGAGCTCGACGCGGACGAGCCGGCCCTCGCCGTAGACCTCGATCCGCTCCTTCGCGCCCTCGGCGCCCGTCGCGCGGCTCACGACCTTGCCGCCCTCGTACTGCGCGGTGGTCTCGAAGACGCCGTCGAAGTTCGCGTCGACCTTCTCGGAGACGACGTTGCCGACCGCGTCGAAGGCGTACTCGGCGTCGATCTTCCCGTCGCCGTTGCGGTCCTCCTGCTGGAGCGCCTTGTGCCCGTCGCGGTACTCGACGAACGTGTCGGGCCTTCCGTCGCCGTTGGTGTCGGCCTCGCTCTTCACGGGAAGGTCGCCGGCGAAGGCAGTGACGACGTCGGGCCGCCCGTCGCCGTTCGTGTCCTCTTCTTCGCGCACCTTGCGACCGCCTTCGTAGATGCGGACGAGGTCGAGCCTTCCGGACTTCTTCGCGTCGATCTCCTCGCGGACCTTCACGCCGTCGGGACCGAAGAAGACGACGAGCTCGGGCTTGCCGTCGCCGTTTTCGTCGCGCTCCTGGCGCTTCTCGCGACCGTTCTCGTAGCTCGAGACGGTGTCGATGCGTCCGTCTCCGGTGACGTCGGCCTCCTTCCTGACGATCTGGTCGCCGTCGTAGGTCGTGATGATCGACGGCCTGCCGCGCCCGTCGGGGTCCTCCTCGACACGGACCTTCTTTCCGTTCTCGTAGAAGATCGTGACGTCGATCTTGCCGTCGCCGTTCGTGTCCTGCGTCTCGAGCTTCTTGCTGCCGTCCGCGTTGAACTCGGCGTGCAGTCGCGTCTTCGTTCCCTTCGCCGACGTCTCCTCGACCGACTCGGGCTTGCCGTCGCGGTAGGTGACGACGCGGTCGGGCTTGCCGTCGCCGTCGGCGTCGGTCTCTTCGCGAACCGGCTCGCCATTCTCGAACGTGAGGATCGAATCGGGCTTGCCGTCGAAGTTCCGGTCGTCCTTCTGGACGGCGGGCTTGCCTCCCGCGAACGTGATCCACTGGTCGGGCTTGCCGTCGCCGTTCGTATCGCGCTCCTGCCGAGTCGCGCTTCCCTGCGCGTCGAAGTAGAGCCAGACGTCGACGCGGCCGTCGTGGTTGCTGTCGCTCTCGGCGTGGTCGGGGACGCCGGCCTTGTAGTAGACGATCTCGTCGGGCTTCCCGTCACCGTCCGTGTCGGTCAGCTTCTTTGCGAGGCGCTCCTGATCGTCGTACTCGAGGACGATCTTGCCGGCCTGCTGTGCGGAAGCCGGAGCGGCCGTCACGACGAGGGCCGCGAGGAGCGTGACGGTGCGGCTACGCACGCGGGCCTAGTTCGCGACCCGCGGGTTCTTGAACGTGCCGGTGAGCGACTGGCCGGCCATGCAGCGCACGCGGTCGCTCATCGGCGGGAACGGCGACGCCGACCGCAGCGCGTCGACGGCGCTCTGGTTGAGGCGAGGGTCGCCGCTGCCGACGACCTCGGCCGAGAGCACCGAGCCGGCCGCGTCGAGCTTGAAGCGGATGCGAACGGCCTGGTTGCTCTCGACGCCGTCGGGCAGCGTCCAGCGGCTCAGCATGCGAACGCGTACCTGCTCCTTGTAGGCCTCGGCCTCGGGCGTCTCGGTGCAGCCCGCTCCGCCGCCGCCTCCGCCCTGGCCGGCGCCCGTCCCGCCGTCGCCCTGCATGTTCCCGGTGCCGACGCGGGTGTTGATGCTCGCGAGGCGCGGCCCGTCGGGAGAGCCGACCACGTCGCGCCCGGTCACGATGCCCTCGCGAACGGACGATCCGCCGAGGTTCGTCACCTGCGTTCCCGTCCCGACCGTGCCCCCGGAGGTCACCACCTGTCGCGGGCCGACCGACTGGCCGACCGGCGCGGCGGCTTCGATCGGACCGCGAAGCGCCGGCGCCGCTGCGCCGCCGAGGTCGATCTTGCTCGCCTGCGCCGGCGCGATCGACGGCAGCGGGGATACCGACGCCACCGAAGCCGGATGCGCGATCTCGCGCGGCGCGACCGCCGCGCCGACGCCCTCGAGCTTCTTCGCGTCGATCGCGGGCGCCGCAGTCGCGACGACCGACGGATTCACGACCTGCGGCGCGATGGCCTGCGCTTGCGGCGCGAACGTCGCGGTGCGGCGCTCGGCGAGCGCCTTCGGCGCAGGAGCCGGGTTCTCCTTCGGCACCGGCGCGGGCGTCTCCTTGGGAGGCGCCGGAGACGGCGAGGGTGCGGGAGCGGGCTTCGGCTCCGCCTTTGCCACCGGAGGGGGAGGGGGCGGCTTCGGCCTCTGCTCCTCGAGGAGCTGGATCGGGATGACCTCTTCGATTACCGGAGGGTTCAGCCACGCGTAGAGCAGCAGGCCCGCGAGGGCGCCGCCGTGCAGGAAGGCGGCGAGCGAGCCCGAGAGCCAGCGGCTGCGGCGGTCGTCGTCCGACACTTCGGCGAAGCCGGGGAAGGCGCCGGCCGGAAGCGGCGGCGCGGCGCCGCCGAACGCGAGCCGCCGCGTGCGGAGCGGCGTCGGCCTCACCCGGCGCCGGCGGACCTCGATCTGGCCCCTCATCGCTTCTCGTGCGCCCCTGTTCGCGCGGCGTCTGCCAGCAGGCTGCGCGCTGGCTGCGATGGGCAACAGCGCACACACCGCGCGGCACGCGGTTGGACGCTGGCGATCGGCGCAGGATTCGACGGCACGCTCACAGCACCCGCGGCAGCGATGCTACGGCACGGGATTCGGAGGGTCAACGCGCGCTTCGCGGCGCTGCACCCCCGGTTGCGATCGGCTAGCGTGCGCGCGCGGATGGCGCGCCGGCCGCGGCGCTGCGCGCGCACGGAAGGAGCGGTCTTGGATCCGGTCACCGAAGCGACGGCGCAGACGGCCGCCCAGGGTGCGGAAGCGGTCGCGCAGCTCGGCTCCTCGATGGACGCCGGCACGCTGCTCCACATGCTCAACCAGGCGTGGATCACGACGTACCCGATGGCGGTGGCATCGGTCGTCGCGCTCGCGATCGTCCTCGAACGCTGGTGGAGCTACCGCGGGCTCGAGGCCTCGACGCGCGACCTCACGCGCCGCCTCGTCGACCTGCTCGCGAAAGGCG
>JAYRMX010000227.1:0-16768 GCA_041912475.1 Myxococcota bacterium | reverse complement strand
TCCCTCCCGCCGGCGAGAGCTCCTTGCGGTACGGCGCGGTCGCCTGCGCGAGGTAGCGGACGTCGCGGCCGCCGGCGCCGACGAGCAGCGACTCGGCCGCCTGCCCGTCGACCGCGCCGCTCACGCCCTCGTTCGTCGCGATCGAGACGAAGCCCTCGCGCCCGCCCTCGACGTCGGCCGTCACCAGGACGCCCGATTTCTCCGAGGCAAACGCGCGCTGCAGCAGCACGGCCGGGAACACGTACTCGGGCTGCTCCATCAGCGACTGGCGCCAGGCGTACGAGCGATCGGTGAACGGCGACGCCCAGACCTCGCGGATCGCCTCCATCACGGCCTTCTCGCCGACGGCGTTCGAGATCGTGAGGTTGAGGCCGGCGCCGGTGAAGCCGGCGAGGTCTTCGACGTTCGTGTCGCTGCGAACGAAGACGCCGCCCCCGTCGGGCGTGAGCTTCGCCAGCGCGGCGCGAAGCTGCGCGCGGAACTCGTCGCCGGGGTCGACCGTCGCGGCCCAGCGGCGAACGCGCGCGAGCGTCTTCGCGGCCTCCTGCTTCTGCTGCGCGGGCTTGCCGGAGAGCTTCGCGAGCGCGGCGTACTGCTGCTGCAGCCAGCGGAACACGGGCGGACCGCCCGGCTCGATCGGGCGGTCGAGGAGCCGCCGGAACGCGCCGAACGGAATCACGACGCCGTCGGGAACCTGCGTGCCGAAGGCGTGCTTCAGCTCGCCGAGATTCGCGCTCTTCGGGCCGGCCAGACGCCCCGCGTCGCTCGCGCGCAGCGTTTCGAGCGGCACGAAGTCCGTCGCGCCGAGGTCGAGCTTCGCGACGTCGGGCTGGATCCGAACCCGCGGCGCCTTCGCCTCTTCGCCGAACGCGTCGTTCCACTGCGGGCCGTCGGCGTCGAGATGCACGACGCCGCCCGGGCTCACCGCGAGGACGACCGTCTTGCCGCTGCGCGCCCGCAGCTCGCTCACCAGCTCGGGCCCGACGACCACGTTCGGAATCCCGAGATTGCGCGCGAGGAGCTGCACGTGCGAGAGCGAGCTGCCCTCGCCCTGCGTGAGGATCCCCGCGACGGGCGGCAGCTCGGAGATCGTCTCGGGCAGGAGGTAGATGCCGTGCGCGTCGAAGCCCTCGGTGTGCACGACGTCGCGCGGCACGCGCAGCGTGCCGCGCGCGAGACCCGGGTTGAGCGCGCGAAGGCCCGCGCCGCGGCGGCGGCCGAAGACCTCGTGCTCGATGCCGGCCTCGGCGTTCGCGTCCTTCACGAGGCCGTCGACGATCGCCGAGTACGCGAGGAGCGGGCTCGCGCGCAGGCGGTCCTGCGGATAACGCTGCGCGAGCGGATCGAGATCGGTCATCGAATCGACGCCCTCGCCGAGCTGCATGCGCAGCTCGGCGCCGGCCCACTCGGGCGCGCGAGCCAGAAGGCGGATCTCCGCGCGGTAGTCGTCCACCGTCGGGCCGCCTTCGGCGCCCGCGAGGCGCTCGGCGCTCTGCCGCACCGATTCGGCGTGGCGAAGGTTCAGGAGGCCGCTTCCCGCGAGCGCATCGGCTGCCTGCACCAGCCACGCGAGCCGCTGCCGCCGCGTCGCCGAGGGAATCTGGCGCAGCAGCTCGTTGCCGCTCGCGTACGCGGCCTCTTCGAGCGCGACGCTCGCCTCGAAGAGAGCGAGCGCGGCGTCGCGGTCCTGCACCGCGCCGGCCTCTCGGCGCAGCCGCGCGAGCCAGCGGCTCGCCTCGGCGAAGCGCGCGGCCGGATCGCTCGCCGCCTCGAGCGCGGCGGCGCCGCGGTCGAGCTCTGCGGCGAGCGGCGCGCCCGCGAGCGTCTTCGCGAGCGCGCGCATCCGGTCGGGGGCCGGGCTCGGCCCGTAGAGTGCATCGATTCGCCGCGCGAGCTCCTCGTAGTCGGCCGCGAGGTCGCGGCGCCCCTGCGTGCGCGCGAAGGCGCGCACGGCGGCGGCGTCTCCCGCGTCGGGGACGCCGTGGATCTTCACGCGGATCGGAAAGAACGCCGCGTCCTGGTCGGCGAGCTTCATGGCGCGGTCGCGGACTTCCGCGGCCGACGGCGCCGCGGCGCCGGCGTCGGGCGACGGCGGGAGCTGCCGGATCGTCTCGCGGAGCAGGAAGTAGCGCGCGTCGGCGCGCCAGAGGGGATCGCCGAGCATCGCGCCGACGAGGCGCGCCGCGCCCTGCCCTTCGTCTTCGGCCTGCACCGATCCGCGGTAGCTGCGCGTCGCGCGCATCACCCAGCCGTCGTCGGCGGCGATCAGGAAGCGCTCGACGAGCATCTGCTGCAGCGCGCGCAGGTCCGGCGCGGGGCCGGTGAAGCGCTCGGGCTTCACGATCGCGTAGACGTTCGCGATCTCGTAGCCCCCGGCGCGCAGTGCGGCGACCTCGTCGGTCCACTCGCCGTGCTCGAGCCCGCCGCCGTGCGGGTCGCAGCTCTCGGACGGCGGCAGCACGACGCCGTCGTTGCAGTAGTGGCGAAGGTGAACGAACGGCCCGCGCGGCGCGACCTTCATCGCCTCGATCTGCTCGCGGACGGTCTTCTCTTCGGAGTCCTCGCCTCCCCTGGCCGCGGGCTTCGCCGCCGCCGCGGGCCGGCCCTTCGCCGCCGGAGCCGGCGCGGACTTCGGCGGCGCCGCGTGCGCGCACGGCGGGAGCAGCGCGAGAACGAGCAGCAGCCGGGCGCGCTTCACGCGCCGCCTCCAGCGCCGGCCGGCTGCACCGCAGGCTCCGCGCGCGGGGCCGGCGGCCCGCCTCCGGCCCCGCCGCCCTCTCCTGCCACGAGGCGCGTGTGCTCGCGCGTGATGAGCGCCGCGAGCACGAGCCAGCAGCCCACGAGGAAGACGGTGAAGCCGAAGAAGCTGCCGAGATCGAGGTCGAGCACCTGCACACCGACGAGCACGGTGAGCGCCGAGAGGCCATCGCCCGCGCGTGCGAACAGCGAATCGACCGCGGGCTTGGCCTTCAGCTTGGTGAGCGCCGGCACAGGGAGCCACAGCACGTTTCGCGACGTGTTGCTGATCGAGTAGTCGGTCGCGTTGTCCGCGACCTTCATCGCCTTCACGACGGCGAGGATCGGGACCACCGCCATCGCCGAGTACGCGAGCAGCGAGACGACCGGAGAGAACAGCAGCATCACCCCGAAGCCTCCGTACTTGAGGAGCCGCGAGGCGACGAAGCACTGGAGGACCAGCGCCGAGACGTTCACCCAGAAGTAGAAGCTGCCGTAGAAGACCGCGGTCTGGCTGCGCGTGAAGGCGAGCAGCGCGCTCGGCATCTCGATCCCGCGACTGCGGGCCTCGTCGGCGAGGAAATCCTGGACCACACGGAAGAGAAGATTCTCGCCGTTCGTGTTCACCCAGGTGAGGAGCAGCGTGACGAACGCGACGGCGAGCAGCATTCGCGACGAGACGATGAGCCGCAGCGCGCTCGCACCCGCTCCCGCGGGCGGGCCTGCGGCGGGTCGTGCGGCTGGCGCCGCGACCTCTCCCGCGGCCGGGCCGAGGTGCTCGGCCCGGCGAGCGAGCGCGATCGACAGCGCGAGCGGAACGAGCGCCACCATCAGCAGCTCTTCGAGCGGGACGAGGTTTCCGTTCACCAGCGCTCCCGTGAGCCACGAGCCCGCAACGGCGCCGGAGGTCGCGCCGATCGCGACGAGCGGGATGAGGCGCCGCCCACGCTCGTCGGTGTAGAGATCGGCGACGAACGCCCAGAACTGCGCGACGACGAAGACGCCGAACATCCCCACCCACAGGTAGAAGACGATCCCCGTCGCCGGCAGGTTCTCGATGAAGAAGTCGGGCTGCAGGAACCAGAACACGACCATCATCGCCATGCAGCCGGCCATCACGCGCGTCATGAGGTCGATCCGCCGCCAGCGGTCGACGAGCGGCGAATACGCCCGAACGGCCAGCAGCAGCAGCAGCGCCTGTCCGAAACTGGTGTAGGCCTTCACCTCCATCTTCGACAGTGACGCGACGGCCGAGACCGCGATCCAGCTCTCGCGCAGCGGCTTGATGAGGTAGTACGCGCAGAGCAGGAGGAAGATGCTCGCGAAGAGCAGGAGCGCCGTCGGGCCTTCGCCGGGCCGCACGTCGGTGAACAGATGCAGAGCCCGCTCGAGCGGCGAGAGCGTCGCCCGAGCCGCCGGCCGGATCTCGTCTCCCGGGCTCATCGCCACCGCCGCCGCATGCCGCCCGATTCCCTCCCGCCCGGCACTCGGCCCGCGAGCATCCGCCGCATGATACGGTTCGCCACGTCCGCCGGCAGGAGGAAGTTCGACGTGAGGCGAAGAACCCGATCGTTCGCGGTCGCTGCGCTCCTCGCGGCGGCCGGCCTCGCCGGCTGCAGGAAGGATCCCTGCGACGTCGTGATCTACACGTACGTCGACCAGACCCATTCGGAGCCGGTGATCCGGGGCTTCGAGAAGGAATCGGGGCTGCGCGTCTGCGCCTCGTACTCGGGCTTCGAGATCAAGGCGTCGGGCCTGCTGAGCCGCATCGCTTCCGAAGCGGATCACCCGTCCGCCGACGTGCTCTGGGCGGACGACCCGGTCCGGCCGTTCCTGCTCGCGAAGCGCGGGCTCGTCGAGCCGTACCCCCCTCCCGGCGCCGAAGGGATTCCGGCGGCGTACCGCGACCCCTCCGGGCTCTGGACGGGCGTCGGCGCGCAGGCCCGCGTCCTGCTCGTCAACACGAAGCTCGTCCCGGCCAGCGCGCGGCCGTCGTCGATCCGCGACCTCGCGAATCCGCGCTGGAAGGGGCGCGTCGCGATTCCGAACCCGCTCCACGGGACGACGCTCGTGCAGATGGGCGCGCTCAGCGCGCTCTGGGGTGACGACCAGACCCGCGCCTTCCTCGACTCGCTGCAGGCGAACGAAGTGAAGGTCGCGACGACGAGCTGGGACGCGATGCAGCTCGTGACGAACGGGCAGGCCGCCTTCGCCCTCACGAACACCGACCACGCGGACGCGGCGGTCACCTCCGGCGCTCCGGTCGCGATCGTCTATCCCGATCAGGGCCCGAAGGGGATCGGAACGCTCGTGCTGCCGACGAGCGTTCTCCTCCTTCGAGGCGGCCCTCACCCCGCGGTCGGGCGCCGCCTCGTCGACCATCTCGTCTCGCCCGCCGTCGAGACCGAGCTGTGCCGATCCCGCGCGTATTTCCCGCTCCGCACGGACGCCGCGGCCACGGACGGTGCTCGGCGCCTCGCCGACATCCGGGCGACTCCCCTCGACGTCGCGCGCACGAGCGAGGCGCTCGAGCGCATCCGGCCCTCGATCGAGCGCTGGCTGGGACGCTGACCCGCGCGCGTTGCGGCCGGCGGCGTCTCGCCGATACTCGCTTCGTGCCCCCCATCGACCGACTGCTCGAGATCATGGCGAAGCTGCGGAGCCCGGAGGGCGGCTGCCCGTGGGACCTCGAGCAGCGCTTCGAGACGATCGCGCCCTATACGATCGAGGAGGCGTACGAGGTCGACGACGCCATCCGCCGCGGCGACGTGCCCGCGCTGCGCGAAGAGCTGGGCGACCTCCTGCTCCAGGTGGTCTTCCACGCGCAGATGGCGCGAGAGGCCGGCCTCTTCGACTTCGGCGACGTCGTCGCCGAGATCTGCGAGAAGCTCGTGCGGCGGCACCCGAACGTCTTCGCCGACGCGCACGTCCCCGACGCGCAGGCCCAGATCGCGGCGTGGGAGGAGAGCAAGGCGAGAGAGCGCGCGGCGAAGGGGGGCGACGAGAGCCATCCGCTCGCGGGCGTTCCGCTCGGGCTTCCGGCTCTCCTGCGCGCCGAGAAGCTGCAGCGCCGCGCGGCGCGTGCCGGCGCAAAGGCCCCGGACTTCGCGGCGGCCGCGGGCGAGATCGACGCCCGCCTCGCCGAGCTTCGCAGCGCCGCTGCAGCGGACGACCCGCGCGCCGCCGTCGGCGAGCTGCTCTTCGCCGCAGCGGCGCTCGCGCGGGCGCTCGATCTCGAGCCCGAGGAGTGCCTGCGCGACGCGAACGCGCGCTTCGAGCGCCTGTTCCGCGCCCGGGAGGAGGGCTGATGTCGCGGCGCGCACAAATTTGCATGAGCGAGCAGGAGCAGCGCGACTTCGTGCGCGGCGCACGAACGATGATCCTGTGCAGCAACGACCGCGCCGGCTTCCCGCACCCGATGCCGATGTGGTTCGGGCTCGAAGACGACGGCGCGGTCGTGATGACGACCTTCGCGAAGAGCCAGAAGGTGAAGAACCTCGAACGCGACCCGCGCGTCTCGCTGCTCGTCGAGGACGGCGAGGAGTACGCGAAGCTGCGCGGCGTCGTGATCTACGGGAAGGCCGAGCTCGTCCGCGAGCCCGCGGCCGTTCTCGGCTGCCTCGAGCGAATCACCGCGCGCAACGCCGGCGCGCCGGGCGCAGACCCGGCCGTGATGCGCGAGACGCTGCGGCGAACGGCGGCCAAGCGGGTCGCGATCCGCGTGCGGCCCGAGCGCGTCGTGTCGTGGGACCACGCGAAGCTCGGCGGCGCCTACTGAGACGCCCCGGACGGCTGCGCCGAGGGCGCCGGGGCGGCGAGCCAGCGACGCGCCGCCGCTTCGGTGAGATCGGCGATGAAATCGCCTCGGTAGTGAGGCGACGCCTCGGTGAAGACGACGACGACGATCTCGCGCCCGGACGGATGCCGGACGATGCCGGCGTCCGCGTAGATCGGGCCCCACGTCCCGCTCTTGGCGTAGGTTTCGAGGCCGCCCACCCGCTCGGCGCCGCCGGCGATGCGCGCAGCGAGATGGCGCTGCTCGCGGGAGTCGCGCCGCATGCGGCGGCGCACCGTCGCCGAGTCCTCCGGGCCGAGCGCGCGGTCGGTCGCGAGCAGCGCGAGGAGCTTCGCCGTTCCGGTCGCCGTCATCGCGGTCCGGTTCGAGAACTCACCGCTCGCGCTCGGCAGCCCGCCCGGCACGTCGCGGTCGGAGAGGAACTGCTCTTCGCGACCCGTGATGTCTCCGCCGCCGTCGTACGTGGGATTCACCGTGTGCAGGTCCGTGATGCCGAGCGACTGCAGCCAGCGCTCGACGCCGAGGCGCCGGTCGCGGAACTCGGCGTATGCGCCGGGCGGAAGCGGCGGCCCGGGCGCTGCGCCCGTGAGCCGCGCGAAGACCTCCTGCGTGGCCGGGTTGCTGCTCACGCGGATCATCTGCTCGAGCGCGTGGTCGAGCGGCTCGTCGATGCGGAGCCTTGCCTCCTGCTGGAAGGCATAGGCGGCCATCAGGTACACGAACTTCACGACGCTCGCGGGGTAGATCGGCGCGTCGCCGTGCCAGTGTGCGAGGCGCGGCGCATCCGGGTCGCCGAGATCGAGCACGGCCACCCGTACCTCCGCTCGCCGCAGATCGGGGTCGGCGGCGAGCCGCGCCTCGATGAACCGGTCGAGCTGGGCCTGCAGGTCCGCCGACGGCTCGATCCGGGCCAGCAGCGCGCGCGAGGACGCCGCGCGATCGGCCAACGCCGGCCCGTCCGCGGCCCGCGCGGCCGGCCCGAGCACGGCGGCGAGCACCGCGGCGACCACGAACGTGCGCCCCGCTTCGAGCAGTGCTCTCATCGCGGCGCGCGAAGATAGCCCGAAGGGCGGCGGGGCGTATACCGTAGGGGCGACCGAGCGGCGGAAGGGGGGCGAACATGACGCCGAGCGTGGCGCCGGTGGCGGGAGCGGGGACGAAGGTCGGAGGGCGCGCCGAGCGTCTCTTGCGGGGAGCGGCCACGCTCGCGGTGGCGCTCGTGCTCGCTCGCGGCGCGGGGGCGTTCCGCGCGCCCGAGCTCACGCCCGAGCAGGAGCGGGTTCTCGAGCAGAACTTCTCGCTCTCGATCGCGAAGCTGAAGGGCCCGTACACCGAGAACATCTGCGTCTGCCCGAACGGCACCAAGCGTCCGATCCGCAGTGCGAGCGGCGCGCTCGGCGCGGCCTGCGAGAACCCGGTCTTCTGCGCGGCGTACCGCGCGCCCTGGGGCGAGGCGCTCGCGAAGCAGCGCGTCTACATCGGCAACATCTTCTCGCGCGACGTCTACGAGTGGGACTCGTACCCCGACCACAACGACCTCATCCGCGGCTACATCCTCGAGAAGTACTTCACCGAGACGAACCCGCAGCACAAGCTCTCGCAGCTCCGCGGCTTTCGCGGCCTCGCGAGCGCCGAGGAGCAGGCGCCCGCGACGCCGAAGCTGTTCGAGCGCTACCTCGCGTCGCCCGAGTTCGACGAGTCGCGCGACTTTCTGCTCGCGTACGAGCTGCAGAAGCGCTTCTTCGTCCGCAGCGACGTCGGCCAGATCCAGCAGATCCGTGCGATGGCCACCCGCGTCGAGTCGATGGACCCGCGGTTCAAGCCGCTCAAGGACTCGGTCCACAACCAGCTCTCGGCCGGACTCGTCCCGCGGCTCGAGGAGTACCGCGACCGGCTGCCGCAGGGCGCCGAACGCAGCGAGATCGACCGGCTCGTCGCCGAGATCGCGAAGCTGACGAGCATCGACGAGAAGGCGCTCGACTCGCAGATCGGAGAGCTGCAGGACGAGGCGCTCCGCGGTCAGCTCCGCGCGCTCGTCCCCGGCCCCAACACCGACCCCGTCGAGGCGATCTCGGCGCTCGCGCAGATCATGCTGACGGCGCGGCAGGCCGTGGCGGCGAAGAAGGTCGCCGTGGCCGACGCACGCAGGCTGATCGACCTCGACATCACCGCGGGAGCGGTCCTGAACCGGCGAGGGACGGCGCTCCTCGAGTCCGGCAAGAACATGACCGCGCGGCAGGGCCTGCAGATCCTCGCCGCGCTCACCAACGCGACCTACGCCACCGGGCTTCTGAATGATCGCGAGCGCGACGCCGCGCTCGCCTCGCTGCAGGAGCTGCTCGCCAAGCCGTCGCAGGGCCGCGCCGAGTTCCAGCGCGGCCTCGCGCAGGCCGAGCGCGTGGTCGAGTGGGCGCAGGCGAACGCGACGCTTCCGTTCGCGGAGGTCTGGGCGCAGTGGACCTTCCTCATGCCGCAGGTGTCCGGGATCGGCGACGACATCCTTCGCGGCTCGCCGCTCCTGCTCTACGCGCGAATGTCGGGCCGCCTCGACGACTTCGCGGCCGGCGGGGCGCGCCTCGAGCACGACCTGTTCGGGCGGGCGACCGACACCGACGTTCGCGCGCTCAACCCGGGCCTCGCGCTCGGCCGGCTGCGCGTTGCGCCGAAGGAGGGCGGCTACGCGCGCAGCGAGATCGTCGCGCTGCCCGAGACGCCCGCCGACCTCGAGCCCGCGGCCGGAATCCTCACGCGCGGCGAGGGCAACGTTCTCTCCCACATGCAGCTCCTCGCGCGCGCGCTCGGCATCCCGAACGTCGTCCTCGGCCCCCGCGCCTACGAGCTCGTCGCGCCGCACGACGGGCAGCAGGTGCTCTTCATCTCGACTCCCGGCGGCCGCGTGATCGTGAAGCA
This sequence comes from Myxococcota bacterium, assembly GCA_041912475.1. Lineage (GTDB taxonomy): Bacteria > Myxococcota_A > UBA9160 > UBA9160 > UBA9160 > MYXO. Next base: position 7,326 of record JAYRMX010000227.1, on the reverse strand, counting down.
GGCGTCGGCGATGACCGATCAGGACCGCCTCGTCTACGAGGAGTTCACGCGCAACGACAAGCGAACGGGAGAGGGCTCGCTCGAGGTCGCGGGCGCGAAGCTCCACATCGACCGCGCGAGGATCGATCTCGGCCCGAAGCTCCCGATCGACCTCGACAAGGTGCGGCGCAGCGACTCCGGAAGGATGTGCGGCCCGAAGGCCGCGTATCTCGGCGAGCTCGAGCACCTGTTTCCGGACAAGGTCTCGCGCGGGATCGTCGTGCCGTTCGGCGCGTACTACGCGCACTATCAGGCGGCGAAGGTGAGCGTTCCCGACAAGCTGCGCGCGGCGGGAATCGCGACGCCCGGCGAGCCGCTTCCGGGCTTCGTCGAACGAACGTACGCCGACTTCTTCGGCAAGCAGATCCCGTCGAAGAAGAGCGACCGCGAGCTCACGGCCTGGATCGAGCCGCGGCTCGCCGTCATCCGCCAGTCGATCCAGGACGCGCCGCTCTCGAAGGATCTCACCGACGCGATCAAGAGCGGCCTCGGTGCGCTCGGCCTCCTCGACCCCGCGAACGACTCGCGGACGGTCGGGTGCTTCGTTCGCAGCGACACCAACGTCGAGGACCTCGACAACTTCAACGGCGCCGGCCTCAACCTGACGCTCTTCAACCGCAAGTCGCTCGCCGACATCGGCGAGGCGCTGAAGGAGGTCTGGGCGTCTCCGTTCTCGCTGCGCTCGTTCTCGTGGCGGCAGACGCTGATCGACGAGCCGCTCTGGGTGCTGCCGTCGGTCGTCATCCTCGAGTCGGTGCCGTCGGAAAAGTCGGGCGTGCTCGTGACGGGCGACATCTACGACGGTCTTCCCGGCAAGATGACGATCGCCACGTCCGAGGGCGTCGGCGGGGCGGTCGACGGCACGTCGGCCGAGACGCTGCTCTGGTCGCCCGCCGGCGTCGAGATCGTGACCCTGTTCAAGTCGCCGTGGCGCAACCAGCTCCAGCCGGGAGGAGGCAGCGCCGTCGTTCCCGCGAGCGGCAGCGCAACCGTACTGCAGCCCGGCGAGATCGATCAGCTCGTCGCGGCGGGAAAGACGATCACCGAGAAGTTCGAACCGACGAAGGACCCGGCCGGCCGGCCGCGGCCGTGGGACGTCGAGTTCGGCTTCGTGAAGGGCAAGCTCTGGCTGTTCCAGTGCCGCCCGTTCATCGGCAACGATTCGCTCAAGAACGTGCCCGCGCTCGCGGCCCTCGAAGGCCGGCCTGCGGCGAGCCCGACGAGCGTTCTCAATCTCGAGGAGGTCCTCAAGTGATGCGTGCCGGTCTGCGCCTCGCCCTCGCCTTCGGCCTGTGCTTCGCAGCGAGCGCCGCGCGCGCCGCGCTCGACGCGCAGGGAGACACCTCGTGGGACGGAAGTCAGCCGCCCGAGGGCGTCTACTTCCACTGGTACGAGCCGTCGTTCTACGCGGGCTTCGCGCCGCGGACGCAGGATCCGAGTCGCCCGCACATCGAGCTCTCGCGCGGCAACCAGGTGCGCGTCACGATCCCGCTCGGCGAGAAGGAGCTCGACGTCTACCTCGACGACCTGCTGGCGCGGCGCAAGGTCTACCAGGAGGTGATCGACGCGAAGGTCATCACGCTCACGACCAACCGCGAGTACGAGCGCTTCGTCGAGGCGCTCGCCGCGAAGGGCGTCGAGCAGGCGGCGGCGAGCCGCGCGAGCCTCGGCGCGGACGGCTACCGCGAGAAGACGATCGAGATCCTCGCCGCGCTCAACCCCGATCGCGTCTTCCGCATCCAGATCCCGCTCGCCCGCGTCGTCGCCGCGTGGAAGAAGGCGCTCGCGGCGGCGAGCCTCTCGTCCGACGAGGGACGCCTCGACGTCGCGAACGCCGCCCTGCCCGGCCGCCTCGGCCTCTACGACCTCGACGCCGGCATCTCGGCGATCGTGCAGAAGGCCGCGGACCTCGCGAAGGCCGGAGACGACGCGGCTCTCGGCGCGGCGGCGCAGGAGCTGATCGAGAAGGCGTCTCTCGGCCACTACCGCGTGCGCGGCGGAAACGTCGAGGCGATCGAGTTCACGACGATCTACCCGGCCGGAACCATCGAGGCAACGACGACCTACAACGGCGAGCGGCTCCCCGAGTTCGGCGTGACGGGCGTCTGGCCGCTCATCCGGCGAACGACCGGCCGCGGCATGCTGGGCATGGTCGACTACCTCTCGCCGAACCCCGGCTACGGCTTCATCAGCATGTTCCCGTATCAGTTCGCGGGCGGCATCGCGTACAACGCCTTTCACAACGCCGGCGTTCGCTGCCAGCTCAACTCGACGCCGTTCCTCCCGCGCGAGTGGCGAAAGCAGTCGGGCGAACGCGACCCCGGCAAGTCGTACCAGAATCTGTGGATCGCGAGCCGTGCGCCGACCTCGCACGGCTGCACGCGTCTCGGCTCCGGTCACATGAGCGAGCTGCGCCAGATGACGCCGACGAGCTCGGACGATCTCGTCAAGATGCCGACCTACCGCAACCAGCCCTACTGCCACGACGTCTTCGACGTCGCGGGCAACGGGAAGGACGAGGTGATGGGCGTCCAGTACTACCTCGCCTTCCGGAGCACGGACGACCACGTCCCGATCGCGGCGTACGTCAAGAACGAGCGCGAGCCGTTCTACCGCTGGCTCTACGGGCAGAACGTGAGCCTCGGCCCGGTCGGCGAGGCGAGCATCAAGGAGGTGCCCGTGTGCCGCTTCGCGCCGCGCAAGGCCGAGCTGCGCGCGACACTCTCGAACGTTCCGCTGCGCGAAGCGAAGTGGACGCCGGAGACGATCCAGTTCTACACCATCCGGGGCGTCGCACCCGACAGCTCGACGGGCTTCGAGTTCAACCGCGAGCTGCGCAAGGTCGGCGCGGGCCACACGACCGATCGGAGCAAGCTGCTGCTGCGCTGACGGCAGGCGCGGCGACGCAGCGGACGAGCGCGAACGATGACCCTGCCCGACGCGGCCGCGCCGCCGCCGCTGCGCCGGGCCGCGCTCGCGTTCATCTTCGTCACGGTCGTGCTCGACATGCTGGCGCTCGGGATCATCGTTCCGGTGCTCCCGAAGCTGGTGCTCCAGCTCGAGGGCGGCGACAGCGCGCACGCCGCGACGGTCTTCGGCCTGTTCGGAACGACGTTCGCTGCGATGCAGTTCCTGTTCGCGCCGCTGCTCGGCGCGCTCTCGGACCGCTTCGGGCGCCGCCCGCTCGTGCTGCTCTCGAACTTCGGCCTCGGCGCCGACTATCTCGTGATGGCGCTCGCGCCGTCGGTCGGCTGGCTGCTCGCCGGGCGCATCCTCTCGGGCGTGTGCTCGGCGAGCTTCAGCATCCCCGGCGCCTACATCGCCGACGTCTCGCCGCCCGAGAGGCGCGCGGCGGGCTTCGGCCTGCTCTCCGCCGCGTTCGGCCTCGGCTTCGTGATCGGCCCCGCGTTCGGCGGCCTGCTCGGGAGCGTCGACCCGCGCCTTCCGTTCTGGGCGGCGTCGGCGCTCAGCTTCGCGAACGCGCTCTACGGCCTGCTGATCCTCCCCGAGTCGCTGCCTCCCGAACGGCGCGCCGCGTTCGCGTGGCGTCGTGCGAACCCCGTCGGCGCGCTGCGGATGCTGCGCGAGCACGGCCACGTGCTCGGCATCGCGGGTGTGATGTTCCTCTCGGCCATCGCGCACGAGGTGCAGCCGAGCATGTGGGTGCTCTACACGGACTACCGCTACGGCTGGGACGCGCGAACCGTCGGCCTCACGCTCGCCGCGGTCGGCGTGCTGAGCGCGGTCGTCGGCGCGGGCCTCGTCGGCCGCGTCGTCGCGAGGCTCGGCGAGCGCCGAAGCCTGCTGCTCGGTCTCGGCTTCGGCGCGAGCGGCTTCGCGATCTACGGCCTCGCGCCGACCGGCGTGCTGTTCTGCGCCGCGATCCCGCTCGTCGCGCTCTGGGGCCTCTCGAACCCCGCCGCACAGGCGATCATGACGCGAGAGATGGACCTCTCCGAGCAGGGCCGCCTGCAGGGAGCGATCTCCGGCCTGCAGGGCATCGCGCACATGATCGGCCCCGCGCTCTTCACCGCGTCCTTCGCCGCGTCGATCGGCGCAGCACACGCGTGGCAGCTTCCGGGCATGCCCTTCCTGCTCGCGTCGCTGCTGCTCGCCTCCGGCCTCGCCGTCGCGGCGCGTGTGGCGCGGGAGTGACGCGGCGGCGCGTGCGCAGCGTCTCGCAAAGCCCGTGGCCGGCCGGCAGGATTCTCCGCGCCGGCGCCGGCCGGGCCGCCGAGCAGCTACCGCGTGAGGGGGCGGAAGGCGCTTGACGTTCACCGTGTGCCGCGCGCAGAATGGTCCGTGGCGCCAGGACCTCGCGGGGTGAATCCATGCTGCGACGGACGGCGGAGCTGACGAGCCTGTGCATCGCAGGCGCTGTGACCCTCGGTACGGCGGCGAGTGCCGCGGAGATTCCGTTCACGGCGGCGCCGCTCGTCAGCGCGCACGACTCCGCGAGTCCGTCTCTCTCGAGCCCCCTGCGGATGATTCCGGCGTTCGACGCGTCGCTCGGAACGCTCACCGCGGCTTCGTTCACGATCGGCTTCAGCGGCGGTGCGCTCTTCACCCTTCCCGCGGCCGGCTCGTATGTCTTCCGCGCCAGCATCGCAGCAGACCTTCTGGATGAGGCAGGGAGCGTCCTCGCTTCGGTCCTCGCGCCCCTCGATGAAACAGGCACGATCGTCGAGGAGCCCGCGATCTTCAGCCTCGGCGATAGTCGGTCCCTCCGGCTCTCGCCGTCGGACCTGACGCCACTCGTCTCCGGTGAACCGCTCGCGCTTCGAGTGACCGTGAATCTGACTCAGTCCGCCGGACCTCCGGTCGAGAACGTCACGTACCGCTTCCGTGTCACTGGCACCGAGGCCAACGGCCGCTACACCTATTCGCCCGCAGTGCCCGAGCCGGCCGCCGCGCTGCTCTACGCAGGCGGGATCGCGATCGTGGCCGCGGCTCGACGCCGAGGCTGACCGGGCGGCCTCTCGGTCGCCGCGCGGCCGGGGCGCTCGCAGAAGTCTCCGCGGTGGATCAGATCCGCAGCGAGTACTGCAGGAAGGCGTCGTTCCTCTCGTAGCCGAACGATTCGTAGAGTGCCTGCGCGCTGGTGTTGGTGCGCGCGGTCTGCAGGTCGACGCGGCGCGCGCCGGTGCTGCGCGCGTGGTCGCGCGCGCGCTCGAGGAGCGCGCGGCCAACGCCGCGGCCGCGCGCTTCGGGGACGACGAAGAGGTCGTTCAGCACCCAGGTGCGCGCGAGGCCGACCGACGTGAAGAACGGATAGAGCTGCGTGAAGCCGAGGTCCTCGCTCCCGCCCGCGCTCACCGCGCTCGCGAGGAAGATCACCGATTCGCCCGACGCGACGCGCTGCTGCAGGAAGCGGCGAGCGCCGCCCGGATCCGAAGGCTGGCCGTAGAAGCGGCGGTAGCCGTCGAACAGCGGGACGACGCGATCCACCTCGGCGTCTCCCACGCGCAGCATCTCGATCCGGGCGCCGGACTCGCGCATCGCTTCCTCCTCGCTCGCGGCGGGGAGAGGATACCGCGCGAGGCGTGGCTCACCGGCCGCCGGCCACGCAAACGGCCCGGCGTTCGTGCCGCGCCCTGCCGGCGGACGCGGACGTCTCGGCGCGCGCGAGGAGATCGGCCGCGGGACGCGACGGATCAGTCGAGCTGGCCGAGCGCCTCCGCGGCTGCGGCGCGGACGCCGGGGTCCGGGTGCTCGAGCCGGAGCGCGACCTCGGGCTCGGCGTCGGCGTCGCGGCAAGCGCCGAGCGCGCGCAGGGCCTCGCGGACGATCTCGAGATCGGGCGCCGCGAGGAGCGCACGCAGCACGGGCGCCGCGCGCCGGTCGCCGATGCGGCCGAGCGCTTCGATCGCGTGCCGGCGGACGAGCGAGCACGGATCGCCGAGGCTCTCGACGACGGCGTCGACGACGCTCGTGTCGCGAAGATCGCCGAGCGTTCGCACCGCCGCCGCGCGGATGTCCTCGACCGGATCGCGCAGTGCGCGCACGAGCGCCGGAAGGCTCGCGGGATCGGCGAGCGATCCGAGGCCGTAGACGGCGTTGAGGCGCACGAGCTTGTCCTCGTCGGCGAGGCGCGCCACGAGGTGCTCGACGTCGCTGCGGCTCTCGATGCGCTCGAGCGCGCGTGAGGCGCTCGCACGAACGCTCGCATCCGGGTCGCCGAGGGCGGTGCGAAGCGCCCGCACTCGCGCGTGGCGGCGCCCCGCTGCGGGGTCGGCGGCGTTCGTCGATGCGCCGGCGTGCATGGAGGTCCTCTCGGCGAAGCTCATCGGTCCGCCCGGTTTCCGTCTTTACCCCCCTCCTCTAGCATCGCGGGAGCGATGCGAGAGACGAGAGATCCGGGCGAAGCGAGCGCGACGAGCGACGGGAACGGACGCATCCTCGGGCTCGACCTCGGCTCGAAGCGCATCGGCATGGCGATCGCCGATCCCGACCTCGCGATCGCGCTGCCCGACGGCGTCCTCGAGCGAAAGGGGCTCGCCCGCGACCTCGCCGCGCTCGCGGCGTTCGTGAAGGAGCGCGGCGTCTCGCGCATCGTCGTGGGCCATCCGATCCACATGAGCGGACGGCGCGGGCCCGAGGCCGCCGCCGCCGAAGCCTTCGCCCGCGCGCTCGGCGAAGCGACCGGCCTTCCCGTCGAGCTGCAGGACGAGCGCTGGACGAGCGTCGAGGCCGACCGCGCGCTTCGCGCGAGCGGCCACGGCGCGCGCGCGCGGCGCGCGCACGTCGATGCCGTCGCTGCGAGCCTGCTGCTCCGCGCGTGGCTGGGACGGCAGCGACCGGGCGCATGACGCTCGCCCGCGCGCTGCGCGCCCTCCTCGTCCTGCTCGCGACGGTCGCGGCGGCGGCCGCGGGCGCCGCCGCGTGGCTCGCGCACGGTCTCGCGCCGCTCGACCCGGCCGCTCCGGCCGCGCTCTTCGCGGTCCCCCGCGGATCGACGCTTTCCAGTGTCGGTCGCAGGCTCGAGGCCGATCGTCTCGTTCGCAGCGCGCTCGCGTTCGAGGCGCTCGGACGCTGGGAGGGCGCTGCGCCGAAGCTCCATTGGGGCGAGTACGAGCTCTCCGCGGCGATGGCCCCGCGCGAGATCCTCGCGGCGATGGTCGAGGGCCGCGTGAAGACGTGGGACGTCGTTCTGCCCGAAGGCCTCACCGCGCGCGAGATCGTCGATCGCCTCGTCGCCGCCGGAGTCGCCGGGCGCGCAGCGCGCGACGACCCGCGGCGCGCCCCCGGCGCCGCCGCCCCCGTCGGCGGCGCGGGGCCGGGCCGCGG
>JAYRMX010000226.1:0-31405 GCA_041912475.1 Myxococcota bacterium | reverse complement strand
TCGGCTCGGCCGCGCGCGGCGGAACGGACCTCGGGCGCGGGTGCGTCCTCGGCCGTGAGGGCGGCGCGCGCCGCGCTGGCGCCCGTCGTGCTGCTCGCGGGCGCGGCCGCGCGCGGCGCCGAGGCGCCGGACGCGCTGGCGGCGTACCTCGAAGACAATCCGGGGATGCGCGGCGAGGAGCTGATCGACGTCGCTGCGGGAGACTCGGTCGACCGCGTTCTCGCCGTCCTCGGCAACCCGGAGTCGGGGATCGCCGTGCGCACGCTGCGCGTGAGCGAGATCGACGGCAGCGCCGGAACCGAGCGCTCGCCTGCCGCGCTCGCGGGCCGTGCGGGCGCGGCCGAGAGAGGCTCGTTCCTCGTGCTCCTCACACAGGACTGCGACGATCGCGAGCCGCCGCCGCGCATGCGGCCGGGGAGCTGGCTGTTCCTGCGCGCGAACCGGCTGGTCGCCTGGGACCTCGCGGTCTACGGCGACGGGTGTCGCACGCGCGAAGAGCGCTTCGAGGCGTCGGACCACGACGCGATGCGTGTGGTCGGCGAGGCGCTGTTCCGCGGGATCGGCCGCGGCCGCTTCCGCTACGGCGCGCTGCGCTACGACACGTTCGACCCGGCCTTCGTGGCGCCCACGCGCGAGGCGACGCTCTCGCTGCTGCGCGCCCGCGCCGCCGCCGCGCCGTCCGACGCCGCCGCGCAGAACCGGCTCGCCGTTGCGCTCTACGCGGCCGCAGACCGTGAAGCCGCGCTGCGCCGCCTCGAACGGGCCGCCGAGCTCGATCCCGCAGCGGCGGACCCGCACCGCAATCTCGCGACGATCTACCGCCAGCGCGGCGACCGGGAGGCGGCCGAGCGCGAGGAGGCGCTCGCGGGGGCCGTGCGCTCCGATCCCGTGTACGCTCCCGCCCCGAGGTGACGGATTGAGCAGCGCGCCCCAACTCTCCGTCGTGGTGCCGATCCACGACGAGGCCGAGTCGCTCCCGCTCCTGTACCGCGAGCTCACCGAAGTGCTGAAGGACGCCGGGGGCGGCGTCGAGTTCGTCCTGGTCGACGACGGCAGCACGGACGGAAGCCTCGACATCCTCCGCTCGCTCGCGCGCGAGGACCCTCGGGTCCGCGTGCTCGCGCTCGATGGCAACCACGGCCAGTCCGCGGCGCTGGCGGCGGGCTTCGAAGCGGTGCGAGGCGAGCTCACGGTGATGCTCGACGCCGACCTCCAGAACGATCCGGCCGACATTCCGCGAATGCTCGCGCGAATGGACGAAGCCGACGTCGTGAACGGCGTTCGCGTCGATCGACACGACAGCTTCGTGCGGCGGATCTCGTCGCGCATCGGCAACGGCTTTCGCAACTGGATGACGGACGAGTCCGTGACCGACGTCGGCTGCTCGCTGCGCGTGGTCCGGACGAAGTTCCTGAAGCGCGTTCGCCCGTTCCGCGGAATGCACCGCTTCCTGCCGACGCTGCTGCGGCTCGAGGGCGCGCGCGTGATCGAGATTCCGGTGGCGCATCGGCCGCGCCGCTACGGCCGCTCGAAGTACGGCATCGGAAACCGGCTCTTCGTCGGCCTCGAGGACGTCCTGGGGGTGCGCTGGCTGCAGCGACGCGCGCTGCGCTGGCGCGTCCGCGAGTAGCTCAGCCCCCGGCCCGCTTCGCACGAAACCCGCGCGCAGCGAGCTCCGCCAGCAGCGTCTCGACGTGGTCGCCCTGGATCTCGATCACGCCGTCCTTTGCCGTGCCTCCGCTTCCGCAGCGGCGCTTGAGCTGGGCGGCGAGGTCGCGCAGGGCGTCGGCGGAAACCGGGACGCCGGCGACGGTCGTCACCGTCTTGCCGCCGCGCCCCTGCTTCTCGCGGCGCACGCGAGCCACGCCGTCGCCGCCCGCGGCGGGCCGCGCAGCGTCCTGCGCCCGGCAGCGGCAGCCTGCGGCGGGTCGCCCGCAGCGGGGGCACACCCGGCCGGCGTGGCTCGAATACACCGTCCGTGCGCCGTCGTCCCGGCTCACGCGGGGCTCCGCGACGGCCACACGCCGAGGCGGCGCTGATCGACCATGATGCAGCGGTCCTGCACGACTGCGATGCCGGCAGCCTCGAGCCGCTGCGCCGCGGCGTCGTGACGGATGCCGAGCTGGAGCCAGACGCCCGCCGGACGCGGCGAGAGCGCGAGGATCTCGTCGATGTGCGCCGGAACGTTCTCGGCTGCCCGGAATACGTTCACGAGATCGACGGGCTCCGAAAGCTGCGCGAGATTCGGCACGCAGCGCTCGCCGAGGACCTCCGTCACGCGAGGGTTCACGGGGAGGATTCGCCAGCCGCACGCCTGCATGTGCAGCGGGACCCGGAACGCGTCGTCGTTCGGGCCGGTCTTGATGCCGACCACGGCGATGCTGCGAGCGCGACCGAGCAGCCCGCGGATCTCGTCGTCGCTCTCGAGCGGCACGGGCGAAGAGTAGTCGTCGCGGCGGGGAGCGTCATGCGTCGGCGCGCTCCACGTCCCCTGTCCACTGACCGATCTGTCGGTTAGCGTCGAGGCGCGGAAGGCCGTTGCGAGACGCCGGGCGGCGCCGCGGGTGAATCCCGAGAAATCGAGGAGGTCCGGCATGGAGAAGCTGCTGCAGGAGCATCGCAAGCGGTTCGGAGAGTTCGAGGTGATCGAGTTCGTCGATCCGGCCGAGATCGAGCGCCTTCGCGCGCAGATCGACGTCGATGTTCCGCTGCAGCTCCACTGGACCTGGGACTACGCGAGCGAGGTCGCCGAGCTGCGCGCGCTCTACGAGAAGGGGAAGGTGAGCCAGTGGAACGCGGAGACCGACATCGACTGGTCGATGCCGGTCTCGAAGGACGAATGGACGCTCGGGCCCGAGGCCTCGCTCCTCGCGTCGATCTGCCGGCTCACGGGCAAGGACGAGGCGACGCAGAAGGCCGCCGCGTTCGACGAGCTGTGCTTCATCCTCTCGCAGCTCCTTCACGGCGAGCAGGCGGCGCTCCAGCTCTGCGGCCAGCTCACGAACGCCTGCACGCACATGGACGAGAAATGGTACTCCGCGAGCCAGGTGACGGACGAGGCCCGGCACGTCGAGGTGATCGCCCGCTTCCTGCAGCGCAAGATGGGAACCATCTACCCCATCGGCGCGACGCTCAAGGTGCTCCTCGACCGGCTGCTCGAGGCGGGGCCGGTCCACATGAAGACGCTCGGGATGCAGACGCTCTTCGAGGGCATGGCGGTCGGCATCATGGATCTCATGCGCCAGGAGTCGCGCAACGTGCTGCTCGGCGAGATGCTGCGCCGCGTCGAGCAGGACGAGGCGCGCCACGCCGCATTCGGGGTGCTCATGATGCGGCGCGTGATGAAGGAGGCCTCGCAGGAGCAGAAGGACGAGATGGAGGACTTCGCGTTCGGCATCCTCGAGGCGCTGAACGCGAACCAGCAGCTCGACATGCTCCACCTCCTCGGCCCGAAGTACGGCATCGATCCCGAGAACGTGACGCGGGCGCTGCTCGCCATGCCGAGCTTCGCCGAGCTGAATTCGCTGCCGTACATGCACACCGTGGTGCCGAATCTGCTGCGGCTCGGGCTCATCACCGAGCGTACGGAAGCCGGATGGCGCCGGTGCGGAATGCTGCTGCACCGGCAGGGCGGCGTACCGCTGCCCGGTCAGGGGCTGGCGCTGGCGTAGCGGCCATTCCCGCCGAGCCCATGCGGAACGAAGGCCGCGCCGCGCTGTGGACGGTCTTCGGCGTCGTCGTCGTCGACCTCATCGGCTTCGGCATCGTGATGCCCGTGCTCCCGTTCTACGCGAAGGAGCTCGGCGCGAGCGCGACGACGCTCGGCCTGCTGCTCACGAGCCATGCCGCTGCACAGCTCGCGTTCGCGCCGCTCTGGGGCCGCCTCTCCGACCGCATCGGGCGGCGCCCCGTGCTGCTGTTCACGGTCGCGGGAACGGCGGCGGCGCTGCTGCTGCTGGGGCTCGCCCGCACGCTCGCCGGCCTGTTCTGCGCGCGGCTGCTCTCGGGCGCGTTCGCTGCGAACGTGAGCGTGGCCTCGGCGTACATCGCCGATGCGACGCCCGCCGAGGAGCGGACGCGATGGATGGGCCTGCTCGGCGCGAGCTTCGGCGTCGGCTTCCTGATCGGGCCGGCGATCGGGGGTGCGCTCTCGCCGCTCGGCTACCGCGTGCCGCTGCTCTTCGCCGCGGGCCTCGCCGCGGTCAACTGGATCTTTGCCGTCTCGTCGCTGCGCGAGCCGCAGCGGCACGCGGCGCAGGCCGACGGCGCCGCGCCGTCGCGGGCCGCGCTGCTTCGCAACGCGACCGTGCGGCGCCTTTGCCTCGTGAACTTCGTCTTCTCGCTGGCCGTCACGCAGCTCGAGACCGTCTTCGCGTTCTTCATGCTCGACCGCTTCGGGTACGATGCGCAGCACGTCGCCGCCATCCTCGTCGGGATGGCCGTCGTGATGGGCGCCGTTCAGGGCGGCGGGATGCGGCCGCTCTCGGCGCGCTTCGAGGAGCGCGCGCTCGTCGGCGCCGGCGCGCTGCTGCTCGCCCTCGCGTGCCCCGCCGTTCCGGAGGCGCCGAGCGTCGCCCTCCTGCTCGTCCCGCTCGCCGTCTCGGCCGTGGGCCGCGGGATCGCGCAGCCGTCGCTCATGAGCCTCGCGTCGCTCGGCGCCGCGCCGCGCGAACGCGGCGCGGTGATGGGCGTGTTCCAGTCGAGCGCGTCGCTCGCGCGCGTCGCCGGGCCGGCGCTCGCCGGCGCGCTCTACGACGTGAACGGCGCGCTGCCGTTCTGGCTCGCGGGCCTCCTCGTCGCCGGCGTCGCAGCGGCGCGAGGCCTGCTGCCCGCCCGTGCGGCGGCGCCGGCCGCGGGCGCGATCGGTGAGCCGGCCCCGTGACGCCGGGGTTGACAGGGAACTGAACGCGTTCATAATTGAGCGCGATGCAACGATCGCGACGGCCGGCGAAGGCGCCCGAAGGGCAGCGCGAGCGCAACAAGCGCGAGAAGCGCGAGCGGCTGCTGCGCGCGGCGGCGGAGCTGTTCGAGAAGAAGGGCTTTGCGGGCGCAACGGCGCGCGAGATCTGCGGCCGCGCGCAGATCGGGACCGGAACGCTCTTCCTCTACGCCCGCGACAAGCGCGATCTGCTGTTTCGCGTCTTCGACGGAGAGGCCCGGCGCCTGTTCGCGGAGGCCGCTGCGGGGGCTCGCGTCGACGAGCCGCTCGTCGACGCGCTGATGCGCCTGTTCGGCGGGTTCATCGCGTTCTACGCGGCGCACCCGGTGCTCGCGCGCGACCTCGCCGAGCAGTTCTTTCTGCGGCGGTCCGAGCAGCCGGACGCGGCCGGGCTCGCGGCCGAGTATCTCGCCCACGTGCGGGCGCTCGTCGAGAAGGCGCAGGAGCGCCGGGAGCTGCGGAGCGACCGGCCGGCGGCGCAGCTCGCCGCGGCGTTCTTCGCGCACTACGGGTTCTGGGTCGAGGCCTGGCTCCTCGATCGCTCGGTCTCGCGCGAACAGGCCGAGAAGCTCCTGCGCGCGGCGCTCGATCTCCAGCTCGAGGGCGCACGGCCGCGCCGGCAAGGAGGAAGACGGTGATGCTGCGGACGTTCTGGAAGATCGCGGGGCGCGGGCGCCTGCGGATGCTGCTCGCGACGATGCGGATCGCACCTCCCTTCTACCGCGTGGCGTGGCTCGCCGGAGCTGCGCGGGCCGGCGTCCTCGAGCGCCTTCGCGGCGGCCCCGTCCCGCTCGATCGGCTCGCCGCCGAGCTCGCGCCGGGGCCGGGCGGCCGCGACGCGCTCGACGCCTGGCTGCGCGCCGGTGAGCGGATCGGAGAGCTCGCGTGCGGCGGCGGCGGATGGACGCTGCGCGGGCTGCTCGCGAGGCGCCTCGCCGACCCGGCCAACGACGACCTCACGGCGATGCTCGAGGAGACGGCGACGCTGCACCATGCGCTCCTGCTCGACACGCCCGCGCGGCTGCGGCGCGGAGAGCTCTGGAGCCTCGCCGACCAGGACGGCAACGTCGTCGCCCGCTCGTCTCGCGTCGTCGAGCCCGTGGTCTTCGGCGCGATCGACACGCTGTTTCCGCGCACGGGGCCGGTCCGCCTGATCGAGATCGGCTGCGGATCGGGCACCTACATCCGTCACGCGGCTTCGAGGAACCCCGCGCTCTCGGCGCTCGGGCTCGAGCTGCAGGCGGACGTCGCCGAGGCCGCGCGGGCGAACCTTCGCGCGTGGGGGCTCGAGGGCCGCGCGCAGGTCGAAGTCGGCGACGTTCGCGAGCGCGCGCCGTCCCGCGAGTTCGACGTCGCGACGCTGCACAACAACATCTACTACTTCCCGGTCGGCGAGCGCCCGGCTCTCCTCGCGCACGTGCGGCGCTTCCTGCGGCCGGGCGGACGCCTCGTCCTCACGACGGGCTGCCGCGGCGGCGGGCCGACGATGCACCTGCTCGATCTGTGGGCCGCTTCGACGCGCGGATGCGGGCGCCTTCCCGAGCCGGCCGAGCTCGAGGCGCAGATGCGCGAGGCCGGCCTGCGCGACGTTCGCAGCGTTCGGCTGATGCCGGGAGAGAGCTACTTCGCCTTCGCGGGAGACGAGCCGGCCTGACGCCGGCCGGCCGGCGCCGGATCCCGGTAGCGGAGGCTCGCCGCGTCGAGCTCGCGCGCCACGTCGGCGCGAACCGACGCGGGCTCGATCACCTCGGCGCCCGCGCCGAACGAGAGCACCCAGCTCCGCACCTCGGCGGCGCCGCCCACCTCCATCGTGAGCTCGAGCCTTCCTCCGTCGATGCGCTCGAGCTTCTGGCTCGGATGCCAGGTCCTCTCCTCGACGTACGTCACCCACGGCTTCTCGAAGCGGATTCGCACGCGCGTCGCCGGCTCGTGGATCACGCCGAACGAAGCGCCGATGTAGGCGTCGAAGTCGAAGTCCGGGCGCGGCTCGAAGCGCTTTCCCGTCTTCGACAGGCCGCCGATGCGGTCGACGGCGAAGGTCCGCAGCTCTCCCGAGCGGTGATCGAGGCCGACGACGTAGAGGCCGCCGTTGCGGTACCAGACGCGGTACGGGTCGAGGTCGCGCGTCGACGCCGCGCCCGTTCCGCCCGTGCGGTAGCGCACGCGCAACGTCGCGTGCTCGATCACGGCGTCATTGAGGGTCTGGATCGTCTCGCGGAAGCGCGCGTAGCTCTTGTGCGGCCCCGGCAGCACCCGGAACGACTGTCCGAGCCGCGCGAGGTAGCTCGACATCGCGGGCGAGAGCGCACTGCGGATCTTGCCGAGCGCACTCTGGACCGAGTCGTGGAAGACCGTTCCGTCGAGCGTTCGCAGGAGGTCTTCGCTGAAGGCCAGCGCGAGAATCTCGTCGGACGTGAAGGGAACGTCGCCGAGTCGAAAGCTCGCCAGCAGCCGGTAGAGCGCGCGTCCGTCGCGCTTCTCGGTGACGATCGGAAAGCCCGCGAGATTGAGCGCGTCGAGATCGCGGTAGACGGTTCGCTTCGTGCACTCGAGCTCGGCGACGAGCTCCTCGAGGCCGAGCCCGTAGTGGCTGCGCGCGAGCCTCTGGAGGAGCTTCCATTGCCGTGAGAGCTGGTCTCCGCGCACCGCACTTCCTCCGAGTCGTCAGTCGTCGCTGAAGAATCGAACGAGGTCCTCTTCGCGCGCCCGCGCGTCGGCCGCTCCGAGCTCGAGCATCGGCGCTGCGTAGTCTTCGTCGAAGAGCAGGTAGGAGAGCAGATCCGCCTCGGACGGGACGCCCGACGCGCTGATCGACCGCAGGAACAGGCGCAGCAGCGGCGTCAGCTTTCCGGCCTCGCGCCGCGAGGCGAGGACGCTTCCGGCGAGCAGCCCGACGTCGGCCGACGGCCGGATCACGAGGTCGTCGATGCGCCGGAACGCGCGGCGCTGGTGCGGCTCGGCCGCCGCGTTCACGCGTTCGAGGAAGTCCGGCCCGAACGCCTTCTCGCCCTCCGCGATCAGCTCGTTCAGCACGCGCATCCGTGCGAGGTCGGTGTCGATGTGGTCGAGGAGCAGCGAGTTGAGCACCTTGCCGAAGAGGAAGGCCGGGTTCCCGTATTCCGAGACCCGGCTGTTCGAGAGGATCGCCTCGCGCGACTCGGCGGGCCCGGCGCGCAGCGCGATCACGAGGATGCGGTCGGCGCCGAGATGGATCGCGGGCGAGAGCGGCGTGTTCATGCGCAGACCGCCGTCCGCGTAGTACGTGCTGCCGATCCGCACGGCGGGGAACAGCATCGGGATCGCGGCGGACGCGAGCGCGTGCTCCGAGAGCAGGCGGGCAGGGCGCGAGACGATGGTGACGTCGCGCGACCACGGCGGCAGCGCGCGGTCGCGGCGCTCGACGAAGCAGACGACGTTTCCCGTCGCGATCTCGGTCGCGGCGACACAGGCGGCATCGAGGTGCCCGTTCTTGAGGTTGGTGCGGATGTTTCGCCACGGGATCGCGCTCCGCACCACGTTCTCGAGCGACGTGGTGTCGAGCAGGCCGTACAGGCGCGCCGGCAGGCCTCCGCTGCGGAGCTCCGCGCGCACGCGGCCGAGGCCGAGCAGGCGCCGCGGGAGTCCCAGCAGATCGCTCGTCGAGACGGGCAGCACCTCGGCCAGCCGGAAGCTCCGCCACACGCTCGCGAGCCGCTCGCCGCGGCCTTCCGTCTGGTGCGCCGTCGCCGCGAGGAAGCAGGCGTGGATCGCGCCGACCGAAGTTCCGCACACGACGTCGATCCGCGGCGGGTGGCCGAGGCGAGCGGGGAGCTCGTCGAGCAGATAGCGAAGGACGCCGGCCTCGTACGCGCCTCGCGCTCCGCCGCCGGAGAGCACGATCGCGCGGACGTGGCTACGCGCCGCGCCGGAAGGCGCCGGGCGAACGGTCGGCTCAGCCAACGCGCTCCACGTACACGCCGGTGCGGGTGTCGACGCGGATTCGCTCGCCTTCCTTCACGAACAGCGGCACCTGCACCACCGCGCCGGTCTCGATGGTCGCGGGCTTGGTGGCACCGCTCGCCGTATCGCCCTTCAGCCCCGGGTCGCACTGCGTGATGAGCGCCTCGATGAAGGACGGAAGCTCGATGTTGATCGGCTTGCCGCGCCAGAAGAGCACCTCGACGTCGAGGTTCTCCTTGAGGTACTTGCGCGCGTCGCCGACCTGCTCGGCCGAGAACGGCGTCTGCTCGAAGGTCTCGTTGTCCATGAAGACGAGTGAGTCCCCGTCCTGGTACAGGTACTGCATCTTCCGCTCGGAGACGTCGGCCTCGTCGACCTTCTCGCCGGAGCGGAACGTTCGGTCGAGAACCTTGCCGTTCTTGAGGTTCTTCACCTTCGTCCGGACGAACGCTCCGCCCTTGCCGGGCTTCACGTGCTGGAAGTAGACGATCGTGAACGGCTCTCCATCGAGCTCGATCTTGAGGCCGTTGCGAAACTGGGACGTGTCGACCGACATGATGCTCTCCGCTGTTCGAGGGGAGGAGACTAGCGAAGCCGGGGCGCTCGCGGCCAGCCGCCGCCGTGACGCCGCTCAGACGGGGGCCGTCTCGAGGCGCAGCTCGCCGTCTCCCGCACGCGAGAGGCCGATGCGGTGAGCAGGGCGGAACCCGAGATCGCGCTGCGCGCGGCGCGTGTCGAGCGTGAAGCCGTAGTGCAGGTGGTTGCCGGCGAGCCGTTCGAGGCCCGCCTCGCCGGCCACGACGCGCAGCGCGCCGGCAGCGAGCCGCAGCCACGGTCCGGGAACCGGAAGCAGCGGCCGGTGCGTCCAGCGCCCGAGGACCGAGAGCGGAACGGCCTCGGCCCCCGCGACGTTGTAGACGCCCGACCGTCTCGAGTGTAGGGCCGCGGCGACCGCCTGCGCGACGTCCTTGTCCGCGACGAGGGCGCACACGGGGTCGAAGCCGAGCGGGCGCAGCCGCAGCCCCGCGCGGCCGGAGAGGAGCGGATTCAGGTAGACGAAGCCGCCCGAGCCGACGACGGTCGGGACGCGCAGCAGCACGACGCGCAGCCGGTCGCTTCCGACCTCGCCGTGGAAGATCATGTCGCAGTCGATCCACGACCGGAGCTCGGGGCCGACCTCGGGCGAGAGGTCGAGCTCGCTCGACTCGCGGACGAGGTTCGCGTTGCCCGGCCAGAGCCGGTAGACGAACGCGCTGCCGATCGCGACGAGCGAGCGAATCGCCGGCGCGTCGAGTGCGTGCTGGAGGACGAGACGCGCCTCGGCGGTCCGAGGCGGCACGCCGGCGAGAAGGCGCGGGCCGCCGCGGCCGTCGGGCTGGTGCCCCGGCACGTGGACGACGGTGTCGATTCCCGCGTCGCGAACGCGCGCCGAGTGGAACAGATCCGACACCGCACGGTGACGGAACAACGCGGCCCGCAGATAGGCGAAGCGCCCGCCGGGGTCGGCCAGGAAGCGGTCGAAGGCGCGAGGCGCCGGCCCGCCGCCCACGCCGAGGATGCGCTCCACGCCGGCGTCGTAGAAGAGCGTCTTCACGATTCGGCGGCCGATCGGGTCGTCGGCGTGCGTGACGAGAACGCTCGTCATCAGCGGCTGCGGTCCATGAGCTGCTGCACGGCGCGCCGCACCTGCTGCGTGAGGTGGCGGACGAGGCGCGCGTCGCAGGCCGCGTCGGGCTCGAAGCGCTCGTGGAACGCGAGCGGCTCGCCGTAGACGATCCGGTACCGAACGGGGTAGGGCAGGAGGCCGAGCGGGCCGAGCCACGGAAAGGTCGGCGTGATCGGCAGCATCGGCAGGCCGAGCCGCCGTGCGAGCGGCTCGAGGTCGAAGAGCACCGGCATCTGGTCGTCGCTGCCGAGGATCGCCATCGGCACGATCGGCGCGCGCGCGCGCAGCGCCTCCTCGACGAATCCCGGGTGAAACTCCTGCAGCCGGTAGCGCTGCGTGATGCGCTTGCGGATCCCGTCCATGCCTTCCGGGAACACGAGGAGGCACTGCCCTTCGTCGAGGAGGTCGGCGAAGTTCTCGCGCGTCCCGATCACCTGCCCGACGCGCGCAAAGAAGACGTTCACGAAGGGGAGGCTCCCGGCCCAGCGGTCGACGACCGCGCGCGGCAGCCGCGGCGGATCGGTGTGCAGCAGCACGTCGAGGACGGCCATCGCTCCGTCGAAGGGCAGCACGCCGGCATGGTTCGCCGCGAGAATCGCCGGGCCCTCGGCCGGGATGCGGTCGTGCCCGCGGCTCTCGACGCGGAAGTAGTAGCGGTAGAGCGCGAGGAACAGCGGCAGCGCCGTCCGTGCGGCCTGCGGCGAGAAGCCGAAGCGGTCGTACGGAACGTCGCCGGGGGCGAGGTGCTCGATCGCCGCGAGGCGGCGCCGCTCGGCCTCCGAGAGCGTGCGCTCGAGAAGGCCCGCGGGCGCCGCCAGCTCGACGTCGGCCAGACGCGGCGCCGCAGTCCAGCGCGCGCGCGGCGGGCGCGAGCTCTCGCCGGCCGGTGCGGGCTCCGGCTCGGAGTCGGTGCGCGGCGCCAGCAGCGAGGCCTGCGCGCGTTCGAGCAGCGCGCCGATCTCTTCGAGGCGCTCGAGGAAGGGATCGCTTCCGGTGGGCGCATCGAACGGGTCGCGGCCGAGCGCGCGCCGGCCGGCCTCCGGCGCCGGGGCGATCTCGTCGCGCTCGTCGCCGTCGAGCAGCATTCGCGGCGGTGTCCCGCTCATGCGGGCTCCAGCGCCTCGGGCTCGGCGCGCGCGAGCAGCTCCTCGGCGAGCGCCGCGATCGCGCGCGCTCCGCGGTCGGCCGGCGCGTACTCGAAGATCGAGAGGCCGCGCGACTGCGCCTCGTCGAGCTTCACGTGGAAGCCCACCACCGTGTGCGCGATCTCTTTGGGGAACTGCGTCTTCAGCCGCTCGAGAGTCTCGTGCGCGAGGCGCGTTCGCCGGTAGAAGGTCGGGATCACCATCGTGACGCGCAGGCCGGCGTGCCCGTAGCGCGACCGCACGCTCGCGAGGCTCCGCATGAGCTCGGCGCAGCCGTCGAGCGCGAGATAGGTGAGCGGGACCGGCACGACGACCTCGTCGCACGCGCGCAGCACGTTGAGCGTGAGAGGCCCGAACGAGGGCGGCGCGTCGAAGAGGACGAAGTCGTACCGCGCGACCTCCCGCGAGCGCCGCAGCGTCCGCGCGAGGCTCTCGGTGGGATCGCCCGCCCCGGCGCGCCAGCCCGGAGCGAGCCCGAGCGACTTGTTCGCCGGGACGAGGTCGAGCCCTTCGATGCGCGTGGCGACGATCGGGAGCCCGCGCGCAGGCTTGGCGTCGGGGCCCGGAGACTCCTGCTCGGGGGAGCCGAGCAGGCCGTCGAGCAGCAGGTCGAGCGCCGAGCGCCGGACGCTGCGCACGTCGACACCGAGGGCCTTGCCGAGCTGTCCCTGCGGGTCGAGGTCGATCGCGAGCACCCGCCGGCCGCGGCGCAGCGCGAGAAATGCGGCGACGTTGCCGAGCAGCGTCGTCTTCCCGCTGCCGCCCTTCTCGTTGATGAACGCAATGCGCCGCAGCACCGCCCCCCCGGGCGGGCTCGCGCGCAGAATCCGTGCTCGGAGAGGAGCGAGAAGAGGTCCAGCGGCGGCCGCCCGCGTGCGGATTCGGCAGAGAGCCCCCGAGGCTCTTCGTACTCTCCGTCGGACGGCGTGTCAACACACCGCTCGCTCACGGTCGCGAAAGATCGCGAGCCGCGAGCGAGCGGCGCGGCGAGATCTCAGAGGCCCTTCGCCTCCTTGACCGCCTTCGTGAGCGCCGGCGCGACCTCGAACAGGTCTCCGACGACGCCGAGGTTCGCGACCTCGAAGATCGGCGCGTCCGGATCCTTGTTGATGGCGATGATGTAGTTCGAGCTCTTCATGCCGACGAGGTGCTGGATGGCGCCGGAGATTCCGATCGCGACGTAGAGCTTCGGCGTCACCGTCTGGCCCGACGACCCGACCTGGTACTCGTGCGGGAGCCAGCCCGAGTCGACGACAGGCCGGGAGGCGCCCATCGCGCCGCCGAGCGCGTCGGCGAGCGGCTTGATGATCTCCATGAACTTCTCGGTACCGCCGAGGCTGCGGCCGCCGGAGACGATGATGTCGGCCTTCGTGAGGTCGACGCCCTTGGCCTCGGCCGCCTGGATCCGAACGAACTTCGCCTTGAGGTCCCCCGCTGCCAGCCCGACCTCGAGCTTCGAGACGCTGCCGGACTCGTTGCCGGTGTGCGCGGCCGTGGCGCCGGGCTGCATGGTCGCGACGACCGGCAGGCTCGCGACCGCGACGCGGGCGTCGAGCTTGCCGTTGAACACGCGCCGGACGAAGACCGGCTTGCCGCCCTCGACTTCGATCTTGAACGCATCGCTCACGAACGCCGCGTCGAGCCCCGCCGCGAGGCGCGGCGCGAGGTCCCAGCCCGCCGGCGTGTTCGAGACCAGGACCACGTCGGGCGAGGTCTTCGCGATCGCCGCCCGCACCGCGCGGTTGTACGCGTCGACGCCGTAGTTCGCGAGCAGCTCGTGATCTGCGACGAGGACCTCGCCGCCGCCCTTCTTCGAGAGCTCCTCGGCCTGCGCGTCGATGCCGCGGCCGATCAGGAGGCTCTTCACCTCCGCGCCGAGCGCGGGCGCGAGCTGGCGCGCGAAGCTCACCAGCTCGAGCGTGGCCTCGCGCAGCTTGCCGTTCTGGATCTCGCCAACGATGAGAATGGTTCCCATGGGTGCGTCCTCTGCGGGCTAGAGAAGCCCGAGCTCCTTGATCTTGCCGAGCACCTTGCCGACGACCTCGTCGGTCGAGCCCTTCAGCATCTCCGCGCCTGCGCCCTTCGGCGGCGGATAGATCTTCAGGATCTTCACCTTCGCGGCCGCGGCGCCGACCTGACCCGCGAGGCCGAGGTCCGCGAGCGTCTTCGTCTCGATCGGCTTCTTCTTCGCGGCCATGATGCCCTTGAGCGATGCGTAGCGGACCTGGTTGAGGCCCGTCTGGACCGCCAGCAGGCACGGCTTCGCGAGCTCGACCACCTCGGTCGCGCCGGCCTCGAGCTCGCGCTCGACGGTGACGCTGCCGTTCATCGTCACCTTCACCACGGACGTCGCGTGCGGCATGCCCGCCAGCTCCGCGAGCATCGGGCCGACCGCGGCGAAGTTGCCGTCGTCGGACATGAGGCCCATCAGCACGAGGTCCGGGCTCTCGGCCTTCGCCACCGCCGCGAGGATCTTCGCCGCGCCGAGCGCGTCGGCCGCATCGGCGTCGGCGTCCTTCACGTGAACCGCCCGGTCCGCTCCCATGCCGAGAGCCGTGCGCAGGGCCTGCGTGACGCGCTCGGGTCCGATCGAAACGACGACGACCTCCGCGCTGCCGCCGCTCGCGTCCTTCGCGCGGAGCGCCTCCTCGAGGGCGAAGGTGTCGTAGCTGTTGATCTCGAACTTGATGTTGTCTTCCTGGATCCAGGCGCCGTCGGCGCGCACGTCGAGGCGCGCGTCCTGATGCGGGACCTGCTTCAAGCAGACCATGATCTTCATCGAAGCCTCCTCCGGGGATCTCTCGCGCCCGGGCGGGCGGCCCGCGGGCGGCGAGGACGCGCGACCCTAACTGACTCGCGGATCGGTTTCAAGGCTGCGAAGCGCGGGAAAGTGACTCGGATTCAGGGATTTACGGGCGCAAGCGCCCGGGGAGCGAGCCTCGGACGGACCCCGCGCCGGCGCTTCGCGCGGCGGCCGCCCAGGGCCGCAGATTTCGCACACAACTGTGCGTTTGCTTTAGAATATGCCGAGCCGGGCACGTCTCGCCCGGAAGGAGGCAAGCCCCGTCCCATGCAGATCGCAACCGCGCCTCGCTCCTCGGCCCGCAGGCCGCTCCTCACCGCCGCTCTGGTCTGTGCAGGCCTCGCGCTCACGACAGCGCTCGGCGCGCGCGCGGAAGACACACGGCCCAAGGAGATCCCGTACGAGACGCCGACCGAGATCCCGCAGCTCGACCCGACCTACCGCGCGGGCAACCACCAGGTCGTGCTCATCACCGACCAGGCGCTCAATCCGCGCCTCGTGAAGCTCAAGGGCGACGAGGTCGTCGCGTGGCTCAGCTACTCGACGCAGCCGACGGCGGTCGTCTTCGAGCGCGAGGTGGCGAAGGACATGACCTGTCACCACCTCGTGAACTTCAAGCTCGAAGAGGACGAGCTGCGCTCGGCGCTCATGCACGCCGGAGACTTCGCGAGCTTCTGCGAGCTCAAGCCCGGCCGCTATCGGTACAAGGTCGTGCGGCCCAACCCCGGCCAGAACACGCGCTCGGCCGCGACACGGCTCGAGGGCGAGATCATCGTTGAGGGCGGCGCCGAAGAAGCGAAGAAGCCGTAGGGCTACGCCCCGACGAAGCCGAGGAACTGCTCGAGCGTCGCGACCCGGAGAAACGGGTTTCGGCGCTTCTGCTCTCCCATCGTCGACGAAGGCTCGCTCGCGTACTGATGCCCCGGGAAGAGCAGGGTCTCGTCCGGGAGCTGCTTCAGCGTCCCGTTGAGGCTCCGGTACATCGCCTCGGGATCGCTTCCCGGAAGGTCGACGCGGCCGCAGCTCCCGAGAAAGAGCGTGTCGCCCGAGACGAGATGCGCCGCGTGTCCGGCCTCCTCGACGAGGAAGCACTGCGAGCCCGGCGTGTGGCCGGGCGTGTGGAGCAGCCGAATGCGGATCTCGCCCAGGGCGAGCACGTCGCCCGCGCCGTGGCGCGCGAGGTCCGACGCGGAAACCCCGGCCACGCGGCGAACGCCCTCGGCCTCGAGGTCCTGGACGTGGATCGGCACGCTTCGCCGCTCGAGGAGCCGTGCCAGTCCCTCGATCTCGTGGCCGAAGAGCGAGCCGCCGATGTGGTCCTGGTGATAGTGCGTGACGAGCGCTCCGGTGACCGTGACGCCGTCGGCCTCGGCCGCGTCGAGCAGCGCGTCGACGTTCCACGCCGGATCGACCACGAGCGCTTCGCGCCGGCTCACGCTCCCGACGAGATACGCGAAGTTCGCCATCTGCCCGACTGCGATCTGCCGGAAGTAGAGGTCGCTCGCCGTCACGCGCGGCTCCGAGCGGGCGACCGCGTGCGCGACGCGCGCGGCGGGGCGCGACGTGAGAGCCGGCCCTTCATCCGCCGAGCACCCGCTCGATCCACGCGTCGAGCACCGTCAGGATCTCGCGGTGGACGTCCGCAGCGGTGCGTCCGGTTTTGCGCGGAACGCGGAAGCTCTGGTCGGCCTCGTCGATCACGTGCAGCGTGGTCGGTGCGCCGACCCGCACCAGGGTCTTGCGCAGCACCGGGATCTCGCAGCTTCGGTCCCGCGTCCCCTGCACGAACAGCATCGGCGAGACGATGCGGAACAGGCGGTCCACGCGCAGCTCGGCCGGGCGCCCGGGCGGGTGCAGCGGGAAGCCGAGGAAGAAGAGCCCGTCGGAACGCACCTGCGACGTCGCGAGGTTCGCGGCCACGCGCCCGCCGAGGCCGCGCCCGCCGATGAACAGGTGCGCCGGTGCCGCGGTCGGGTCGCGGCCGAGGGTCGCGATCGCGTGACGCAGCGTGCGCTCGAGGACCGGCATCGGGTCCGGCTTCGACTTCTCCGCCTCTGCGAAGGGGAAATTGAAGCGCAGCGTGAGGACCTTGCGCTCGGTGAGCGCCTGCTGGAGGGCGACCAGCAGCGGGTCGTCCTTGCTGCCGCTCGCGCCGTGCGCGAGGACGACGCTCACCCGCGCGCCCGTCGGCCACCACTCGGGGACCCCCAGCACGCCCGAAACCGCCTCGAGGCCGTGGACGGGCTCGATCAGCGGAATCTTGATTTCTTCGAACCGGGCGAGCGGCTCCAAGGCTCCCTCCGGGACCACTCTACCTCAACCGCGCCGCCCATGACGCGGTTGTGTGTGACGGCGCCGGTTGGAAGCGAGGCCCGAGGAGGGGTACCCTCGGGCTGCAACCCCGCGGAGCAGCGATGGAAAAAGTCCTGATTACGGGCATCTCGGGCGGCCAGGGGCGCCTGCTCGCCCGCCGCCTGCTCGAGAGCTACGAGGTGTGCGGCGTCGACCGGCTGGCCTGGGAGGGCCGGCCGCGGGACGTCACCGTCCACGTCGTCGACCTGCGCAAGAAGAAGTTCGAGGACGTGATCCGGACCGAGCTCCCGACGGCGATCGTCCACATGGGGTTCATCCGTCACTTCCGCGGCGATGAACGGACTCGGCACGACGTCAACGTCCGCGGCACCAAGCAGCTCCTCGATCACTGCACGCACTACGGTGTCCAGAAGCTCGTGGTGCTGTCGAGCGGCTACGTCTACGGGGCGTTTCCGGAGAACCCGTACTACATGGACGAGGACCACCCGCTCTCGGCGAGCCGCTCGTATCCCGAGATGCGCGACCTCGTCGAGGTCGACACGCTCGCGTCGGCCTTCATCTGGAAGTACCCGCACATCCGAACCTGCGTGCTCCGGCCCGTGAACGTGCTCGGCTACTTCGTCCACTCGATGATCGGCGGCTACCTGCGCCAGTCGTACCCGCCGACGGTCATGGGCTTCGACCCGATGATGCAGTTCATCCACGAGGAGGACGTGTGCGAGGCGATCGCGCTCGCGCTCCAGCACGGCCTGCAAGGCGTGTTCAACGTGGTCGGCCCCGGCGCCGTTCCGCTGCACACGGCGATCCGCGAGACCGGCGGAACCGCGATCCCGCTGCCCGAGCCGCTGGTGCGCCCGATCTTCGAGCGGCTGTTCCACGTCGGGCTCTGGCCGTACCCGATCGGCGCGCTCGACTATCTGAAGTTCCCGGTGACGCTCTCCGGCAAGCGTTTCGTCGAGGCCACGAACTTCCGCTGCCTGTTCGGCCTCGAGGAGATCTTCCAGAGCGTTCGGCGGAAGTAGGAGCCGCGGTGGCCGACCGGCGTTCGGGAATCCACGCGATGGCGCGCGACCTGCTGGGGGCGCTGGTTCCGCTCTCGGTCCGCGAGCTCGAGCGCGAGGTCGACGAGCGCCTCGCGAAGGTGCCGACGCGCCTCAACGACTTCGGCTACGACCCGTTCGGCTTCTCGCCGGTCGAGGTTCGCTCGAGCGCGCTCTTCGCCTCGCTGCTCTACCGGCGCTACTTCCGGGTCGAGACGCACGAGATCGAGAACGTCCCGGCGGGGCGCGTGCTCCTGATCTCGAACCATGCCGGACAGCTCCCGTTCGACGGCATGATGATCTCCTCGGCGATGCTGCTCGAAGCCGAGCCGCCGCGCATCGTGCGCTCGATGGCCGAATACTGGGTGCCGCAGATCCCGTGGATCAACGTGATGGCCGCACGCGGCGGCGTGCTGGTGGGAACGCCCGAGAACTGCGTCGCGATGCTCGAGGCCGGCGAGTGCGTCCTCGCGTTTCCCGAGGGCGTGCGCGGGATGAACAAGCTCTTCTCGCAGCGCTACCGGCTGCAGCGCTTCGGCCTCGGCTTCATGCGCCTCGCCCTCGAGACTCGGACGCCGATCGTTCCGGTGGCCGTGATCGGATCCGAGGAGCAGCAGCCCGGCTTCGGGAACCTTCCTCGCGTGGGAAAGCTGCTCGGGATGCCGGCGTTTCCGCTCACGCTCGGCTTCCCGTGGCTCGGCCCGCTCGGCATGCTGCCGCTGCCCGTGAAGTACCACCTCTACTTCGGCGAGCCGATCCTGTTCGAGGGCTCGCCGACCGACGAGGACGCCGTCGTCCAGCAGAAGGTCGACGTCGTGCGCAAGGTGATCACCGACCTCTTCGACCGCGGTCGCGGCGAGCGGCGCGGGGTGTTCCGGTAGTGCGCGCGAGGCGCGCGGCGCGGGCCGCCCGGCCGCGAACCGGCGGGCGGCGCTGAGTGCGCGCACGAGCGGCCTGCGCGCGGCTCGCGGCCTGGCTCGCGCTCGGTGCGGCGCTCGGCTGCGCGTCGCTCGCTCCGCGCGTGCCGCAGGGCGAGCTGCCGGTGCTCGAGCCCGCTGCGACACCGCCGGCCCGCGTCGTGCTGGTGAGCGTCTCGGGCCTCGTGCCCGCAGCGTATCTGCCGGCCTCCGGCCCGCCCGCGATGCCCGTCCTCGCGGCGATGGCGCAGGCCGGCGCGGCGGCCGAGAAGGTCGAGGCGGTGTCGCCGGCGGCCACGTATCCGGTTCACGCGACGCTCGCGACGGGAAGGCTCCCGGCCGCGCACGGCGTCACGGCGGACAGCCTGCTCGGCGATCGCGGCAGCGTGCGGCGGCGCCCGACGCCGCGGCCTCCCTTGCGCGCGCCGGCGCTCTGGGAGGCCGTCTCGGGAACCGGCCGCCGCTCGGTCGTGCTCGGCTGGCCCGGGTCGAGCGGCGGGCGGATCGACCTCGTGTTTCCCGAGAGCTTCTCGCTCGAGCCCGGCGAGGAGTGGAAGGCGTGGATGGAGGCGCACACGAGCCCCGGCCTGCTCGGCGCCGCCCGGCGCCTCGGCGCCGACCGGCCCGCGGTTGCGAGGCCGGGGCCCGATCGCGACCGGCTCCTCGTCGGCCTCGCGTGCGAGACGCTGCGCTCGGAGCCGCCGCCGGCCCTCGTCATGCTGCGGCTCTCGCAGGCGGAGCCGCTGCTCGCGCTCGCCGGCCCCGGATCTCCGGAGGCGCAGTCCGCGCTCGCCGCCGCCGACCGCGAGCTCGGCCGCCTCGCGGGCTGCCTGCGCGAAGCGGGCCTCGCCGACTCGACGGCGCTGCTCGTCGCCGGCGACCATGGCGCGGTCCACATACGCAATACCGTGTCGCCGAACGTCGTCCTCGCCGAAAAGGGCCTCGTCGTTCCCACCCCGGACGGCGCCGGGCTCCAGCGCTGGTCGGCGTTCGCGCGTTCGAACGGGGGCTCCGCGTTCGTTCATGCGAAGACCGAGGAGGATGCGCGGCTCGCCCGGCGCGCGCTCGAAGCGGCGGCGGAGCGAACGAAGGCGTTTCGCGTCGTGCCGGCGCGCGAGCTGCTCGAGAAGGGCGCCGATCCCGAGGCGTGGTTCGGGCTCGAGGCGGCCGACGGCTTCTGGATCGGCGAGGACGTGAGCGGCCCGCTCGTCGCCCCCACTCCGGTGCGCGGAAGCTGGGGAAACGTCACCGCGGCCGACGGGCTCGCGCCGGGCTTCGTCGCCTGGGGGCGGGGCGTGCGAAGCGGCGTTCGAATCCCCATGCTCCGGCAGACCGACGTCGCGCCGACCGCGGCCGTTCTGCTCGGCTTCGAGCTCGGCGCTCTCGACGGCCAGCCCATCGCGGCGGCGCTCGCACTGCCTGCCGTCGCTGCGCCGCCCGCAAAGGAGCCCGCCCATGCCCCTTGAGCCGGGAATCTGCGTCGTTCTCGGCGCGTCGAGCGGCTTCGGCGCCGCCGCTGCGCGCGCCTTCGCCGCCGCAGGCCTCGACGTGTGCGGCGTGCACCTCGACCGCAGGGCCACGCAGCCGCTCGCGGAGGCCGTTGCGCGCGACGTCGAGAAGGCCGGGCGGCGCGCGCTCTTCTTCAACGTCAACGCGACCGACGCCGAGAAGCGCGAGGCGGTGGTCCGCGCGCTCGCCGCGGACGGCGCTGCGCGGGTCCGCGTGCTGCTGCACTCGCTCGCGTTCGGGACCTTGCGGCCGCTGGTCGGCCCCGGCGGCGGCGCCGTGAGCCCCGCGCAGATGGCGATGACGCTCGAGGTGATGGCGACGAGTCTCGTCGACTGGACGCAGGCGCTCGCCGAAGCCGGCCTCTTCGCGCGCCGTGCGCGCGTGTTCGCGATGACGAGCGAGGGCGGGCGGCGCGTGTGGCCCGCGTACGGCCCGGTTGCGGCTGCGAAGGCCGCGCTCGAGAGCCTCGTTCGGCAGCTCGCCGTCGAGCTCGCGCCGCAGGAGATCACCGTGAACGCGATCTGCGCGGGCGTCACCGAGACGCCGGCCGCGCAGAAGATTCCGGGCTTCGAGCGCATGGCGAGCGAGGCGCGCGCGCGTCATCCGCGCGGAAGGCTGACGACGCCCGAAGACGTCGCGGATGCGCTGGTCGCGCTCGCCGGCGCCGGCTGCGGCTGGCTCACGGGAAACGTCATCCACGTCGACGGCGGAGAGGCGCTCGTCGCATGACGGGCCCGCGCGCAGCGGCGCCGCACCCGGGCGGCGCGAGAAGGGGCGCACGATGACCGGCGAGCCGATCACGATCGAGATCAATCCGCGCGAAGGACGCCTCTACGACCGGCTGCGCGCGCGCGTGGTCGCGCCGAAGGCGGGCGGCGCGTCGAGCGCGGGCGACATCTTCCTGCTGCTCCCGGATCTCACCGTCCTGCTGGTGCGGCTGCTGCGCGACGACCGCGTCGGGATGGGCGCCAAGGGCCTCGCGCTGCTCGGCGTCGGCTACGTGCTCTCGCCGATCGATCTCGTTCCCGACCTCCTGCTCGGTCCGATCGGTCTCGTCGACGACCTGCTGGTGGTGGCCGCGACGCTCTCGCGGCTCGTGAACCACGTCCACCCGGACGTGGTGCGATCGCACTGGTCGGGGCAGGGTGATGCGCTCGCCGCGATCCAGCGGGTCCTCGCGTGGGCCGAGGCGCGAATGGCGGGCCTGTGGAGGCAGATCTGGCGCCGGGTCGCGGGAGCGCCCGGGCGATAGGCGCCACTGCGCATCGCGTCTGTGTCAGAATCGAAGCCGGTGACGGGAGAGCGATGACGGACCCCGCCTCGCGAAGCCGCACTCCTCGAGCGCACGACGCGCACGCGCCTGGCGAAGGGGCGCGGGGCGCGATGCCCGAGCGCGCGACGGCCGAGGCCCTCGCCGCGATCGAGGAGCGCTACCGCGCGCTCGTCGACCTGTGTCCGGACGCGTTCTGGGTGAACGTCGACGGCCGGCTCGCATTCGCGAACCAGGCCGCGGTCGCGCTGCTCGGAGCCGAGAGCCCGGAGCAGGTCCACGGCCGTTCGATCTTCGAGGTGATCCATCCCCGCTACCACGACGCCGTACGCGCGCGGATGGAGCGCGTGCTTCGCGAAGGGTGGACGGCGAGCCTGCTCGAGGAGGAGCTGGTGCGCCTCGACGGCAGCACGGTTCCGGTCGAGATCGTGGCCGGCCCGATCACGTTCGAAGGCCGCCGCGGGCTGATGGTGATTGCGCGAGACGTCAGCGCGCGAAAGCTCGCCGAGGCGACCGCGCTCGCGTGGAAGCGCAGCTACGAGGCGCTGCTGCACGCGAGCCGCCAGCTCTTCTACGACTGGGACCTGCCCGGCGACCTCGTTCGTTTCGCGGGCAACGCCCGGGCCCTGCTCGGGTGCAACGAGTGCGATCTCACGGGCAAGCCGCAGCGCTGGGTCGAGCGGATCCACCCGGACGACGTCGCCGGCTACCGGGATGCGGTCGCGAAGCGTCGCGCCCGGGGCGAGCCGATGCATCTCGAGTATCGCGTGCGGCACGAGAACGGGTCGTGGCTCGTGCTCGACGACGCGGGAGCGCTGCTGCGCGGCGAACGCGGCGGCGCGGACCGCGCGGTCGGAGTCCTCTCGGACGTCACCGAGCGCAAAGCGCTCGAGGCGCAGCTTCGTCACGCGCAGAAGATGGAAGCAGTCGGGCTTCTCGCGGGCGGCGTCGCGCACGACTTCAACAATCTGCTCCTCACCGTCCAGGGCAGGGCGGAGCTGCTGCTCGCCGGGCTCCGAGAGCGGGGCGACGAGCGCCGGCAGGTCGAGGAGATCCAGAGCGCGGCGGAGCGCGCGGCCCATCTGACGCGGCAGCTCCTCGCGTTCAGCCGCCGCCAGCCGCTTCGCCCGCGCGTCGTCGATCTCAACGCCCTCGTGCTCGATCTCGCGGACATGCTGCGGCGCCTCATCGGCGAGGACGTCGAGCTCTCGCTCGGCCTCGATCCGGCGCTCGGGAGGGTCCGCGCCGATCCGGGCGTCCTCGATCAGGTGGTGATGAACCTCGTCGTGAACGCCCGGGACGCCATGCCGCGCGGCGGCCGCGTGATGCTCGAGACCGCGAACGTCGAGCGTCGAGGCGCTCCGTGCGTCGCGCTCGCGGTGCGCGACACGGGAATCGGCATGGATGCGCAGACGCGCGCGCGGATCTTCGAGCCGTACTTCACGACGAAGGACCCGGGCCGCGGGACCGGGCTCGGCCTCTCGACCGTCGACGGGATCGTTCGCCAGAGCGGCGGACAGATCGAGGTCGAGAGCGCGCCCGGCAAGGGCTCGACGTTCCGCGTCGTGCTGCCGCGCGTCGAGGGCGAGATCGAGGCGGCGCCGCCCGAGCTCGCGGCGCCGGCCGTGCCCGGCGGAGGAGAGACGCTGCTGCTCGTCGAGGACGACGACGCGGCGCGCGAGCTGCTCGTCGAGTTCTTCGAGGGCCGCGGCTTCGATGTGATCGCCGCTGCGAGCGGCCGCGAGGCGCTGCATCTCGCGGAGCAGCAAGAGCGCGAGATCCGCCTGCTGTTCACCGACCTCGGGCTCGCCGACATGCGCGGAACCGAGGTCGCGGCGGCGCTCGCCGCGAAGATCCCCGACCTGCGGATCGTCTTCGTCTCCGGCTACACGCAGGAGACGGTGGGAGATGCCATGGGCCTCGGCGGGCGCACGGCGTTTCTGCACAAGCCGTTCCGCCTGCGCGAGGCCGAGCGCCGCGTCCGCGAGCTGCTCGACGGCGCGCGTGGCGGCGAGCGGCCGTAGGCCGCGCGGCGGGCGTCGCGCAGCGGGAGGCCTGCGCTGCGCCCTATCGCGGGCTCGCGCATTGTGGCAGGCTCGGCGCGCGTGAGATCCGCCGAGCAACGCGCTGCCGCCGAGACCGCGCCGCCGGCCGTCTCGCTCACCGAAGGGAGCCTTCCCCGCTCGCTGCTCTCGCTGGTCGCGCCGATGCTCGCGACGAGCATCGTCGCCGTGATCTTCCAGGTGGCCGACTTGCGCTTCATCGGCGCGCTCGGTCCGGCCGCGCTCGCCGCCGTGGTGCTCGCGAACCAGGGCATCCGCCAGATGGCGTTTCTCGGCGTGATGGGCCTGTCGTGGGCGTCGGGGACGGTCGTCGCATGGCACGTCGGCGCCGGCGACCCGGAGGGCGCAGCGCGCGCCGCGGGACAGACGCTGCTGATCGGCGCCGTCGCCTACGCAGCGCTCGCCGTTCTCGGCATCGTTGCGGCGGATCCGATCTTCGCGCTCGTCAATCCGACGGACGAGGTTCGTGCGATCGGCGTTCCGTACCTGCGCCTGAGCTTCGTGCTCTCCTACGCGATGGTCTTCTCGCAGCTCGGCGGCGCGGCCCTCACGGGAGCCGGAGACGCGACGACGCCGATGCGAATCTCGGTCGTGAGCACCATCCTCATGATCGCCGGCGAGTGGGCGTTCATCTTCGGGCGGCTGGGGCTCCCGAAGCTCGGCGTGACGGGCGTTGCGGTCGGCACCGCCGCCGGCGCGACCTTCGGCCTCGCGCTCCTCTTCTGGGTGCTGCTCTCGGGCGCGAGCGCTCTCCGGATCCGGCCCCGGCACCTGGTCCCCGACCCCGCGCTCCTCCGGCGGATCCTCTCGCTCTCCTGGCAGCCGATGCTCCAGCTCTCGACGCGCGTCGTGATCGCGATCCTCTTCGCGCGGCTCGCGGCGGGCTTCGGCACCGCGGCGCAGGCGGCCTTCGCGGTCGGCATGCGCGTCGATCTCATTCCGCTCGCGCTCGGCCTGCCGATCGCCAACGCCGCCGCGACGCTCGTCGGGCAGAACCTCGGCGCCGATCGCCCCGAGCGCGCCGCCCGCAGCGTGTGGCTCGCGACGACGTGGCACGCCGCGCTGCTCTGGCCGCTCGCGATCCTCCTGCTCGCCGTTCCCGACCGCATCGTCGGCTTCTTCGCGTCGGACCCCGAAGTGATTGCGCTCGGCGTCACGTACCTCCACTACTCGGCCGTGAGCTTCTTCTTCATGGCCGTGTACATGGTGCAGTTCCGCGCGCTGCAGGGCGCCGGCGAGATGCTGCCGGTGATGGTGATCTCGGTGCCGATCCTGCTCGCGGTGACGCTCCCGCTCGCGTACTGGCTCTCGCAGCCCGAGCGGCTCGGCCTCTCGGGCCTGTGGGCGGCGTCGCTCGCGTCGATCGTCGTCGTGACCTTCGCCACGGCGGCGTGGTACGCGACGGGCCGCTGGAAGCGCCGGCGGCTCGTTGCGCCCGCGGCAGGCGGCGCTGCGGGCGAGCCGTGAGCACGGCGGACCGGCGGCCGTTCGGCGGCCTTCGCGTTCTCGACTGCTCGCAGGTGCTCGCCGGGCCGTACGTCGGGCGCATTCTCGCCGAGATGGGCGCGGACGTCGTCAAGCTCGAGGCGCCTGCCGGAGACGCGACGCGCGTGATCGCGCCGAAGGCCGATCGCGGCATGTCGGGGATGTACACGTGGGCGAATCTCGGAAAACGCAACGTGTGCATCGACCTCGCGAAGCCCGAGGGGCGCACTCTCGGTGCGGGCCTCGCGCGCTGGGCGGACGTCATTCTCGAGAACTTCCGGCCCGGAGTCGCCGACCGGCTCGGTCTCGGGTGGGACTCCGTCCACGCGCAGAACCCGCGCTGCGTGATGGTGTCGGTCTCGGGCTTCGGAAGCGACTCGTCGCTGCGCGACCGCGGCGCGTACGCGCCGACGATGCACGCCGCGACCGGCCTCCTCGAATACACCGCGCGAAAGGCGCGTCTTCCGGTACGGCCGCTCGCCGACGCGTACGCCGACCTCACGACGGCGATGCACGCGATGGTGGGCCTGTGCGCGGCGCTTCGCGTCGCCGAGCGGACCGGAATCGGCGAGCGCGTCGAGATCGCGATGTACGACGCGGTTCTCGGCACCTACTCCGAGACCTGCTTCGAGCTCTTCGACCCGCGCGAGACGCGGCCCGAGCCTCCGGCGTACGATGCTGGAGCGAACGGGATGATCGCAGTCGCCGGCCCGCCGCAGCACGTCTGGTCGGAGCTGCGGCGTCACTTCTCCGAGGAGATCGCGGACCCGGCGCTCCCGGGAATGGACTTGCCCGAGAAGGCGCGGCTCCGCCACGAGACGATCGAGCGCTGGATGGCGGCGCAGCCTTCGCGCGAAGCCCTCGTCCGCCGGCTCGAGGACGAGGCGAACCTTCCGTGCGCGCCGGTCGCGACGCTCCACGAGGCCCTCACGGGCCCCTTCGCGCAGGAGCGCCGCCTGCTGCTCGACGTCGACGACCGCACCGGCGGGCGCCGCCCGGTGGTGCGCCTTCCGTACCGCTTCTCGCGTTCCGAGATCGGCGCGCCGCGTCCGGCTCCGTACCGCGGCGAGCACAACGCCGAGGTCGCGCGCGGGATTCTCGGCCTCGACGAGGCGCGAATCCGCGTGCTCGAGGCCGCGGGCGTCCTGCTCGCCGGATCGCCGCACGACCGCCCGCAGCGCGCGGGCGGCTGACCCGCGCGAGCCCGCGCGGGCCGGCGCCGCTCGCGGTCGCGCCGGGGCCGCCGTCGCAGCGCCGGCCCGGCCGAGGCGCGCGCGGGCCGGCTACGCCGTCGCGGAGGTCCGCTTCGCGAGGCGTTCGCGGCGCTCGGGCGGGATGCGGCGCGGGCGGCCGTCGAGGTCGACCATCGCGTGCTCGGTCGCGCCGACCGCGACGACTTCGTCCCGACGCCGAACGGTGTACGCCATCCGCAGCGACGCTCCGCGCACCCACTCGAGCCAGGTCGAGATCTCGAGCACGTCGTCGAAGGCGGCCGATCGGCGGTAGTCCACTTCGACGTGCGTCGTCGCGAAGTGCAGGCCCTCGGCGACGTACTCGCGGTACGGCCGGTCGTGCTCGTCCATCCATGCGATGCGTGCGAGCTCGAGGTAGTTGACGTAGTTCGCGTGGTGGACGATTCCCATCGCGTCGGTCTCGTAGAACGGGACGCGATGCCGCACGGTCGTCGAGAGCGACTGCGGCGGACGGATCTCGCGGCGCTTCAACTAGAACGCGTCCTTCTGCGCGCGGAGCCGGCCGAGCTCCGCTGCATCGCGCGCGCGCAGGAACGGGTTGGTCGCGCGCTCGTCGGCGAGCGTCGACGGAATCGTCATCTCGTCGGGCCCGGCGTCGTGCCAGTCGGCCGCTGCGCGCGCACGAATGGCCCGCACCCGCGCGAGCTTCTGGGCGACCGCGCGGTTGGCCGGTTCGGCGTGCGCTGCGAAGCGCAGGTTGCTCTCGGTGTACTCGTGCCCGCAGAAGACGCGGACGTCGTCGGCGAGGCGCCCGAGCTTGTCGTGCAGCGCGGCGAACATCATCCCCGCCGTTCCTTCGAACAGGCGCCCGCAGCCCCCGGCGAAGAGCGTATCGCCGCAGAAGACGGCCTTCGCGTCGTCGAACACGTACGCGATGTGGCCGCGCGTGTGCGCGGGGACGTGGAGGATCCGCGCCGCCTCGCGTCCGACGTGAACGACGTCGCCTTCGCCGACGCCCCGCGTGAAGCCGGGCAGCCGGTCGGCGTCGGAAACGTGGCCGATCACGGGCGCGCCGAATTGCTTCGCGAGGGCGGGGTTCGCTCCGCAGTGGTCGAGATGGTGATGCGTCGAGAGCACCTGCCGGACGCTGGCGCCGATCTGCTCGACGCGCCGCAGGACGGGCTCGGCCTCCGGCGCATCGACGACGGCGGCCTCGCCGGTCGCTTCGCAGACCAGCAGATACGTGTAGTTGTCACGCAGCGTCGGGATGCGCTCGATGCGGAGCCCCATGCGCGCGCAGGCTACAGCGCCCCGCCGCCGGACGCTACGCGCCGCCTGTGACCACGTCGAAGTCGCGGCACACGACGCGCCGCAGCTCTTCGCGTACGACCGCGAGCGCGTCTTCGCCGGCGTCGCCGGCGAAGACGATGCGGACCACGAGGCCGTCGAGATCGAAGCGTTCGACCGCGATGCCGCGCGCGGCGAGCGCGGGGCGAACGCGGCTGTCGAGCGTGGCTTCGATCCGGATGCACGCCTCCGACTGGCCGACGAGGCGGTTCTCGAGGCGAAGCGCCGCGGAGACCGGCTCTCCGGCCGCGTCGGCGAGGATCTCCTCGATCTCGGGATGACAGCTTCCGCAGCCGCTTCCGGCCTTCGTGGCTTTGGCGACGTCGGCGACGTTTCGCAGCCCGAGGCTTCGCACGGCGGCGACGATGCGAGGGCTCGCGACGCCGCGGCAGCGGCAAACGAGTCGCGGAGGATGGGCCGCGTCGGTCATGCGGCCCGTATCGGCGGAACGCGGCCGGAGTTAACCGGGCGCCGGGAGCGCGCGAGCGCTCGCTGGGCTGCGCTGCGCGGCGCCGCTCGCGGGGCACAGCTCGCGGTACTCGCACCAGCCGCACAGCGCGCTCGGCCGCGGCTCGAACGCCGTCTCCGCTTCGATCCGGTCGATGAGGCGCATCGTCTGCTCGCGCAGTGCGCGAAGCTGCTCGGCCGTTCGGCTCGACGTGCGAACGGTGTCGGCTGCGAGATAGTGCCAGACCAGGCGCACGGGCGTGTCGGCGCCGAAGCGCTCCGAGACCCCGAGCTGGTAGAGCGCGAGCTGCCGGTCCTGGTCGATCCGCTGCTGCGTCGGAACGCGCCGTCCGGTCTTGTAGTCGTGGATCTCGACGGACCCGTCGCGCGCGCGGGCCACGCGGTCGATCACGCCCCGCATGCGGTAGCGGCCCTGTTCGTCGAGCGAGAAGTGAACCATCTCCTCGAGGCCGAGCGTCTCGTCTTCGTCGAACGGGTAGCGGCGCCGGTAGAAGCGCGTGAGGCAGCGAACGCCGGTCTCGCGGTAGTCGTCGTAGGCGGTGCCCGCGCGCACCACGCGGATTCGCGCCGGGTCGAGCCGCTCCTGCCACCAGCGGTCGAAGCGCGCCAGCACCTGGTCGATCTTCGGAACGCGCCCTTCGCCGACGAACTGGTACAGGCGCTCGAGCACCTCGTGAACGAGCTTGCCGAGGAACGCCTCGACCGATTCGGTCTCGACCTCGACGTCGAGCACGTAGCGAAACTGGTACTGGCGCGGGCAGTTCTCGAAGCACGAGAGGCCGGAGTGGCTGTAGACGGTGGACACGGTCACCTCGGCCGGATGCTGGGCGGCACGTCGTGCGGGGGAGGGCCCGCGGGTTGGCTGGGATGACCGGGGGATGCGCGAGCAGCCTAGCAGCACGCCGGGCGCGGCGCGCTACCCTGCGTCGTCGGGGGGTGCGCAGAGGAGATCGGATGAAGGACGCGGACGTCTCCCGGGCCCTCGATCTCGCGATCACCGCGCTCTCGGCCAGCGGTGACGATGCGCTCTCGAAGGCCTGCGGAGAGGGCTACCCCGACCCCGCGCCCGTCGCGGTCTGGGCCGAGCGCCTCGAGTACCTGCTCCTTCACGAACGCGACGAGACGGCGCTGCGGGCCGCGCTTCCCGATCTCGCCGACCAGCTCCTTCGCCTTCTGCGCTCGCTCGCGCTTCCCGACGGCGTCACGTCCGAGCAGGTGCTGGTCGAGTTCTTGCGGCGGCTCCCGGAGATCCGGCGCAAGGTCGCCGAGGACGTCGAGGCGGCCTTCCAGGGCGATCCTGCGGCGCGCAGCCACGCCGAGGTCGTCGTCGCGCACCCGTCGATCCATGCGCTCGCGCTCTATCGCATCGCGCACGAGCTGCACCGGCTCGGCGTCCCGCTCGTGCCGCGGATCATCACCGAGCGCGCGCACTCGACGACGGGCATCGACATCCACCCCGGCGCGAACATCGGCCGCAGCTTCTTCATCGATCACGGAACGGGCGTCGTGATCGGCGAGACCTGCGAGATCGGCGACCACGTGCGCCTGTACCAGGGCGTGACGCTCGGCGCGCTCTCTCCGCGGCTCGGCCAGAGCATTCGCGGCATGAAGCGGCACCCGACGCTCGAAGACGAGGTGACGATCTACCCCGGCGCGACGATCCTCGGCGGCGAGACCGTGATCGGCCGCGGCAGCGTGATCGGCGGCAACGCCTTCCTCACGCACTCGGTGGCGCCCGGATCGCGGGTCGTCCCCGAGACGCCTCGGCAGCGCGTTCGCCGCACCGGCGACGGCGGGCCCGACCAGGAAGGGGCGCTCGACTGGGAGGTCTGACGCGCGCAGCGCAGTGCGGGCGGCTCCGCGAAGGCGCACGGTGGGCCGTGCTGGCGTCGACTCTTTTCGGTGTCGGCCTTGCGGGGCCCGCCCGCGCCGCGGACGAGCCGAAGCCCGGCTGGGGAGAAGGGCTCGCGACCGAGCTCATGAGCCCGTACTGTCCGGGGCGCGCGCTCCCCGATTGCCCGAGCCCGCAGGCGGCCGAGCTGCGCCAGTGGATCGTCGAGCAGGACGAGGCCGGGCGCTCGCGCGACGACGTCCTGCGCCAGCTCCTCGCGCGCTTCGGCGAGGAATTGCTGCAGAAGCCGCGCGCGCGGCTTCGCGCTCACGGCGTACGCCATGCCGATCGCCGGCGTCGTCGCCGGAGGCGTCCTGCTCGCGATCTTCCTGCGCCGGCAGACGGCGCGACGCAGCGAGCACAGACCGGCGCCGCAGGCGGCGCCTGCCGACGCCGAGATCGAACGCCTCGTCGACGAGGAGTTTCGCCGCGCGAAGGGAGAGGCGTGAAGCTCTACACGCGCCGGGGAGACCGCGGCGAGACCGACCTCTTCGGCGGCCTGCGCGTCGCGAAGGACGCCCTGCGCGTCGAGGCGTACGGCACCGTCGACGAGCTGAGCGCCGCGATTGGCGCCGCCGCGTCGTCGTCGTCGCAGGCCGACGTCCTCGCGCTCGTCGAGCGGATCCAGACCGTCCTGTTCTCGCTGGGGTCGTATCTCGCGACGCCCGACGCGGAGCACCGCGCGAAGGCCGGAATCGCCGAACCCGACGACGCCGAGGTCGGAGCGCTCGAAATCGCCATCGACGGCTTCGAGAGCGAGCTCCCCGAGCTCAAGCGCTTCATCCTCCCGGGCGGGACGCCGGCCGCCGCCGGCTTCCAGCTCGCGCGGGCGGTGTGCCGCCGTGCCGAGCGCCGCGTCGTCGCGCTGCGCCGCGAATCTCCGCTCGCCGACGCGCTCCTTCGCTACCTCAATCGCCTCTCGGACCTGCTCTTCGTGCTGGCGCGCGTCGAGAATCGGCGCGCCGGCGTGAGCGAGCCCGAGTGGGTGCCGCGGCCACGCTGAACGGCGGCGTCGCGGCGCCCATGTGGACCGGCGGCGCTTCGAGGCGCCTGCGCACCGCGAGGCCGATCACGAAGCCGGCGACGAGCGCCGCGAGGAGCGCCCAGAGGTAGGCGCGCGCGATTCGCGCGAGCGGCGACCGCCCGGCCCGCTTCACGGCCGCGGCTTCGCGAGCGATTCTTCGATCTCGCGGCCGAGCGCGACGACGCGCGCGAACGGAGAGCCCGGGGGCGCGTCGCGCAGCCGGCGTTCGAGCCCTTTGCTCCCGCCGAGCCGCTCGAGCCCGTGGGTGCCGTAGCGCCGAGCGAGCGCGGCGCGAACGAACGCGTCCTCGCCGCGCCTTCGCCGCCCGGCGAGGTCGCCCGTCGCGACCAGGTGCGCGTGGTGCGCTTCGAGCGCGTCGGCGAGCGCGCCGAC
>JAYRMX010000225.1:0-13540 GCA_041912475.1 Myxococcota bacterium | reverse complement strand
CGGGGGGGGGGGGGCCGCCGGGGCGCGGGGGGGGGGGTGGGGTGTGTTGTTGGGGGTTGTGTCGCTCCCCCCCCCCCCCCGGGCCGCCGCCCCCCCCCCCCCCCCCCGACTCCTCGAACGCAGCGACGAACGCCCGCGTCCGCATCCCGGGAAGCCCGGATCGGAGCCGCAGCGTGACGTGGCAAGGCTCGTTCGCGCGCACCGCTCCTCGCGTGAGGTGAGGGATCCGCCGGACGGCCCCCGGCTTCCGCCCCGCACCCGCGCGGCGGCCGCCCCAGGATGGGCGCGGCCGCAGCGCGAGCTCAATCTGCTGCGACATACACGTCACGGTGTTGATTCTAGCGACCCTTGTGAGGTGCGCAATCGTTGCGCGTTGTTCACGCGAAGGCGGCGGCACCGCAGGCGTTCACGCTCGAAGACGCCGGCGTGCGCGAACAGCGGCTCCGACTCGCGCACGCGACGGCGCTGCAACGTGCGCGTATCGCCGCTCCGGCGCGCACGCGGCGTCCGACTACGCCGAGAGGGCCTGCCTCAGCGGCGCGAGCTTGCGCAGCACGCGCGCCATCCCGAAGCCTTCCGCGATGACCGTGGCCTCCCCGGCGAAGGCCTTCGCGCGGCGCCGGGAGGCGGACGTCGCGCGCTGCTCGCAGACGAGCGCGAGGGCCGCGAGCACGTGGGCTCGCCAGGGCGGCGACCGCATCGTCTCGGCC
Organism: Myxococcota bacterium; assembly: GCA_041912475.1. GTDB lineage: Bacteria > Myxococcota_A > UBA9160 > UBA9160 > UBA9160 > MYXO. Next base: position 12,830 of record JAYRMX010000225.1, on the reverse strand, counting down.
CGCTCGAGCGCCGTTTCGAGGTGTCGCTCCGCAGTGTCGAGATCCGCGAAGGTGAGCGCGAGCTGCCCGAGGTGAAGGGCGACGGGGCCGAACAGGTAGCGGCCGTTTCCGGCCACGATCCAGTCATCGGCGCGCGGCTCGAGAAGCGCGTAGACCCTGCGGGCGATCTCGGCGTGACCGAGATCGGCGCAGACTTCACTGAGGATGCCGAGCGCGAGCATCCATTCGAGTGTTCCCGGGATCTGTGCGAGCCCTTCCGCCGCCATCGCTTCGAGCTCGCAGCGCTCCTCGTCGGCCCGTCCGGCCTCGGCGAGGCCGATGACGCGCACCGCGCGGGCGGCGAGCGAGTCGGGATAGAGCTCCGCGAGAAGATCGGCCTGCGCGAGCAGCTCGTCGCTCTGGCCCCGCTCGTAGGCGACCGCGAGCCGGAGGGGAGCGCGGTAGTTGAGGTCCGGTGTGTCGTAGAGCTCGGGAGAGCCGAAGGCCGCCTCGCCGAGCGGCGCGGCCTCGTCGAAGCGTCCCTCGAGCATGGCGCGCCCCGCCTGCAGGAAGGGGACGACGTTGCGCCAGTGCGGCGAGTGAAGGCGCTTCACGCCCTTCTCGAGCCGCGCGAGCTCGGCGTCGGCTGCGGCCAGATCGCCCATCTCGAGCAGCGCGCCATGGCGCGCGAGGCTCGCCATCACCTCGAACGTGGTCTCGCCCCGGCCCCGGATGGCCGCAGCCGCCTCGGTCGCGAGCGCGCGCCGCCGGCTCGGCCGGCCACCGGGGCGCATGCGTTCGAGGCTCGACTGCGCGAGGAGAGCCGCGGCGAGGCAGCGTCCGCTGCCGAGCGCTCGCGCCGACGCCTCGGCCTCGGCCGCGAGCCATGCGGCCTCTTCCTGCCGCTCGGGGATGCCCGCGAGCTGGACGGCGAGCGCGCTCTGGAGGCGGCTGCGAATGCGCGAGTGCTCGGGGCCCTGCAGCGAGAGCGCCTCTTCGAGCAGCGCGATGGCCGCGGGATCTGCCATGACCATGAAGAAGTCGGCGAAGCCGAGGGCGCAGAACGCCAGGAGCGGAGCATCGGCCTCGCTGCGCGCGACGGCTGCCGCCTCCTCGTAGACCTCGCGGGCCCGGGCATTGCGGCCGGCGCTCTGGAGCGCGTGGGCGAGGCAGACGAGCAGCTCCGCGCGGCGCCGGGGGGCGGGCGGGCCGAGCGCGAGCGCGCGCAGGGCGCGCTCGTATTGCGCGACCGCCTCGGCATAGGCCGCCGCCTGCCGTGCGAGATCCCCGGCCCATTTCGCGTAGTGAACGGCCTGGCCCGCGCCGAGCAGCGGCGCCGCCTCGCCGTAGTGATGCGCGAGCACCGGCACCACGGGCGCAAGATGGCCGGCGTGCAGCGCCTCGAGGGCCTCGGCCACGCGCCCGTGCAGCGTCGCGCGCCGCGGCCCCGGAAGCTCGGCGTAGAGCACCTGGCGCAGCAGGTCGTGGAGGAAGCGCCAGCGCGAGGGGTCCACCTCCGTGCGCGCGACGACGCCGTGCGCGGCGCCCTCGTCGAGCGCCTCGAGCAGCCCGCCGCGGTCGCCGCCGTGCGCCTGTGCGACGAGCGCGAAGGAGAACTCCGTCCCGACGACGGCGGCGACCTCGAGCGCCTCGCGACAGGCCGCACCGAGCCCGGCGAGGCGCTTGCTCGCCACGCGCTGCATGCCCGCCGGGAGCGCGAGGCGCTCGAGCGACGCGCCGGCCGGCCCGCCCGCGGCGGCGTCAGTGACGAAGGGCGCGAGCGCCAGGACCTGCGAGATGAAGAAAGGATTGCCTCCCGCCTTCCGGTGCAGCAGCGCGATGACCTCGTCCGGCGGCCGAACGCCCGTGTGCGCCTCGACCAGCAGGCCGACCTCCGACGGGGTGAGGCCGCCGAGGGGGACGCGCAGCAGCGTGTCGCTCTTCGCGTACTCGGTGACGAGATCCTGGAAGGGCTGCGAGCGGTCGGCGTCGACGTCGCGCGCCGTCGCGAGGAAGAGCACCCGCTCGCGTCGCAGCTCCCTCGCGAGAAACGCCAGCGCGGCGAGAGAGTCGGCGTCGGCCCACTGCAAGTCGTCGAGCAGGATCACCTGCGGCCGGACGCGCGACGCGCGCTGGAGGAAGCCGCCGAGCGCATCGAAGAGCCGAAATCGTGTCTCCTCGTGATCCGCGCTCTCGGGAAGCTCGAGCTGCAGCAGCTCGCGCAGCTCCGGTGCGATGCGCCCGAGCTCGGTGGCGCCGGAGCCGAGCGCGCTGCGAAGTGCCCGCGGGTCCCACGCGCCGGCGTAGCCTCGCAGCACCTGCGCCCAGAGCCAGAAGGCAGGAACGCCCGGGTCCTCGCGGCTGCACGCCTCGCGGACGTCCATGCCCGCGTCCTGCGCCTCTGCGAGCAGCATCTCGGCAAGGCGCGTCTTGCCGATCCCCGGCTCTCCCGCGAGGAGCACGAGGCCCCCGCCGGCTGCGGAAGCGCGGCCGAGCGCGGAGCGCAGCAGCGCCAGCTCGGATTCGCGACCGACGAAGCCCGGCCTCGCGGGGGCCGGCGCCGCGGCCGCGTCCGCCGTCGCGGCGTCGTGAGCGTCGGCCACGAAGCGGAAGCCGACTCCCCGCAGCGTCTCGATCATCTTCGCGCCGTCGGTCCCGAGCGCCGCGCGCACCTTGAACAGGCTCTGCCAGATCGCATCGTCGCTGACGGTGATGTCGGGCCACACGGCCTCGAGCAGCTCCTCCTTGCGCACGACGCGATCGCGGTGGCGTGCCAGATGCAGGAGGATCGCGAGCGGCTTGGGCCCGATCGACACCGGGCTCCCGTCCTCGAGAAGGGTGCAGCGCGCCTCGTCCAGCTCGAAGCGACCGAAGCGGAGGTGGAGGGGAGTCCGGGCCATGGCGCAACCCGCCATTATCGCGCAGGGAGGCTCGCTTAGGAGAAAAATATGAGGCGCTCCGGGAGGTTCTCCCGGAGCGCCCAGGACGTCCCGCGACGTCCGGCCAGCCGCGGGCACTGGCCAGGCCTTCTTGCGGCTAGGCCTTCTTGCGGCCCGAGATGCCGAGGCCGAGCAGGCCCGTGCCCAGCAGCAACAGCGTGCCGGGCTCGGGGATGAACGTGAGCGCGTTCATCGGCTGCGGGGTGCTGCTGTTCAGCACCGTGGTCGCGCCCGTCGTCTTGTTGATGCTGACGAAGGTGCCGTGGTCGGAGAAGTAGGTGTTGTACCAGCCAGCGCCGTAGAGAACACCCGTCGCCGGATCGACGGCCATGCCATAGATGTTGCCTGTCGTGATATTGGTCGCGAGGTTCGTCAGGACGCCGTTGGTCATGTTGATCGTGAAGATGTTCGTGTCGTTCGAGGCGTACGTGCCCCCGTTCGACCCGTACATGATGCCGCTGACAGAATCGTACGCGAGCGCCGCGATGGGCTGAGCGGTATTGACATAGAGACCACCGGAGACGAGACCGCCAGTGGCGAGGTTGACCTCCCAAATTTGGCCGTAGGTCCCAGCGTCCGATCCGGCGTACAGCTTGCCGCCCGGTCCGACTGCAAGGTCATTGAAATGATTGCTGGAGTTGTGCGCGATGAGCGTCTGCGCGCCAGTGGCGGGGTTGATCGTGAAGAAATCTCCGGCTGTGTTCCCGCCGTACATGATCTGCGTGGTGGGGTTCCAGGCGAGCGCGTAGATCTCGTACGTGTTCCCGCTGGAGATCACGTTGATCGGGCTCGCGCCGGGGATACTGACGGTCATGAACTCCTTCTCCGAATTCCACGACGGGGCCGACTTGTTGCCCGCGTAGAGCACCGAGGTGGCCAGCGCCGGCGAGGCCACGGCCACGAGGCCGGCCGCGAGGGCGAGGGTTGCGATCTTGCGAAGCATGCTCGTCTCCTTTCATCCGGGATCGGACGAGCTGCTCGTGCGCACGCCGCCGCGAATCCCGCTTCCCAGTTGCCGCACGGAGCGTCCGTGCTGCGGGTCCATTTGTACCCGTATGTGTCAGAAGCGGCGCTTACACTTGCCTGACGTGCGGCTTACGAGTGCCTGAGCCGGGAGGGGCGGCGCGCGCAGGACAGCGGTGCGCGCAGGGCCGCCGGAGGCGTCCGCGCCGATCCGCACTCCCCCGCACCTCCGCGTTCCCCGCAGTCCAACACCTCGGTGCGCACTGCGAAGAGGGCGCCCATGGGAACTCGTCGGCGATGCCGGTCGATCGAAGTACCCTTGCAGGATGAGTCCGACCGTCTTCCGCAAGGCGGGCTTCCGCTTCTACTTCTTCTCTCGCGAGGAAGTGCGGATGCACGTTCACGTTCATCATGCGGAGGGCGAGGCGAAGTTCTGGCTCGACCCCGGGATCGAGCTGGCTCAGAGCTCCGGGCTCAGTCGTCGCCGCATTGCGGCGGCGCTAGCCTTGGTGCGGAGGCATCAGGATGAGATCCGCGGCGCGTGGGAAGACCACTTCGGACGTTGAAGTCACCAACGTCTCGAGGCATGGGTTCTGGCTCCTCGTTCACGGCAAGGAGCTGTTCGCCTCGTTCGCGAGCTTCCCCTGGTTCGCGGAAGCGTCCATCGGTCAGATCCTGAACGTGGCGATGCCGAGCGCTCAGCATCTCCGTTGGCCGGACCTGGACGTCGATCTCGCCATCGAGTCGCTCGAGAACCCCGACGCCTTCCCCCTGGTCAGCCGCGTGGTGCATGGCAGGGCGCCGCAGCCCTCGATTGGCGTGCGGAAGGTGAAGCTCGGACGGGCCCGGTCCGGCGCCCCTCGCCGCTGAGTCTCGAAGAACATCAGCGTTCCGGCGCGACGCATCCATGAGATCGTACACGGCGAGCGTTCGATCTCGGGCGACACGGCCCTCCGGCTCTCGCGATACTTCGGCACGAGCGAGCAGTTCTGGCTGAACCTGCAGATGCGGTACGACCTGGAGAAGGAGAAGGGTCGTCTCGGGGCGCGCCTCGCGCGCGAGGTGGCCGTCTTGAAGCGCGCGGGGTGACTCGGGCCGCCTCAGCGCACCGGCGCCACGATGGCCAGCGAGGGATCTGCGAGGGAGGAGAAGTCGCCGGGGCTGAAAGTGAGGAGCGTGGTCGCGCGCCCGCGGCGAGCACAGGCTTCGATCACCGCAGCGTGGGTTCGGCCGCCGGAGATGCCGCGCCGGGGCCCGTCCTGAAGCAGCGTGCGGTAACCGGGACCGTCCAGCGCGAGGATCCTGCGACCCGACATGAAGCTGGCTTCGAGGAGCTCGAGCGCGGTTCCCGGGGCCAGCCGGTGCGGCGACGGCAACCGGGTCAGCACGGCGTACGCCTCGACGAGAGCCGCCGCCGCAACGACCATCGTCTCCCCGCGGCGCAGGCGGCGCTCGATCTCGGCTGCGGCTCGCTCATGGTGCTCGTGCCAGCCGCAGACCGCGGCGATCATGCAGCTCGTGTCGGGCAGGAAGGCCGGCATCCGCCAGCTTCTACTCCGAGGAGCCGCGCTCGCGGCGGATCCGGCGGCGCGTGCGCTCGACGGTCTCGCCCGGGAGCGCCGGCACGGCTCGCTGCGGGACGGCCACCGTGAGTCGCCCGCGGCGGATCGTCTTCACCTCGAGGGGCGCAGGCTCGATCTCGATGCGCCCGGCGCGGTAGCGCACCAGCAGGCGCATGCCGGCCACCAGCCCGGCCTCCCGGCGCACCTCTCGCGGCACGACCAGTCGGCCCGATCCATCGATGGTAGTTTCCATGGCAGAAAGATTACCACGGGTTCTTCCATACCGAAGCCCGCCCCCGGCCTTCGCCGCCCATCGGCCGGCCGCAGCAGGGCCGCTGGCAGGCCCGCTCGCGCCGGCTCCGGCGGCGGCTCTCCGGTGGCCTCGCGCCGCGCGCGCGACACGCCCGGATACGAGGGCCCGAGCCGGGCGGCGCGCCGCTTCACGTGCCCGATCAGGCGGATGCCGTCTCCGCGAGAACCCGCTCCCAGAGCCGCGTGCAGTCGTCCGGAAGCTGCGGGAGAGCCGCCTGCACCCCGGCGACGAGGTCGGCCCGCGCCTGCGTCGAGAGAAGCTGCGCGATGTCCCACCGGTCCTGCGGTCCGCCGGCGTAGAGCTTGAGAAGGACGAGGTCGGTCGCACGCACGACGGGCACGAGCACGCCGAGGAGCGATTGCGGCTCGGCGCGCGAGAGGATCTCGGCCTGCCAGGGCCACCTTCCCAGGACGAGATCCACCGGCGCCTCGCCTATGCCTTCGAATCGGACGACCCCCGCGAGCGGGTCCGATTCGTCGCCGGGGCGTATGTCCACGGCGTACCCCTCCTCGACGACGGGTCGCCAGGTGTCGCGGTCGAGGCAGGAGACGTGCACCGCGAAGAGGTCCAGATCTCCCGTCGCTCGGGAAACGCCGTGGAACGCGAGCGCGGTGGCGCCGATGACGGCATGCGGGATGCGTCGTTCGCGGAGCACTGCGACGACGGCCTCGAGCAGTCTCAATCGACTCCGCCCTGCATGCACCGCGAGCGGCGCCGGCCCTGCTGCCGCACCTTCTCGATCTCGCGCCGCGCCTCGCTGCGGCCAAGGCCCCGCTTTGCGCGATGGATCTCGAGGTCGCGCTCGCCGAGAGCGAGCGCCTCGGCGACCCTTTCCGCCGGAGAGAGCGCAGCCAGACGCTCTTGCTCGCGCCGTCGCAGTTCGTCGGCCACCGAAACCCGTCGCATCGCCTTAGCTTGACACTCCCCTGCGCCCGCGGCGAGGGCCGCATGTTCGCAGCCGGATCGCGTACGGCTACGCCGGCCTCGCCCACGATCGTCTTCACGCCGAGGCGTCAGCGGGCATTCGAGGCGTGGAGCGTTTTCTCGCGGCGATCGCTGCGGCCGCCCGCATCTGATCCGGCGCTCCCTCGCGGCCGCTCAGCCGGGCAGGCTCTTCGCCGGCGGCGTCAGGGCAAGCGCAGCTCACGGCAGAACGTTCGAAACGGGAGAACCATCGCGGCTCCGGTTTCGTAGTGGCGGTCACCGAGGTGGACCTGGAAGAAGCGCGGGATCGAGGTGCGCTCGGCGAAGTAACGGATCGCGGGGCTCACGCCGCGCTCACCGCTCTTGCATTCGACCGCGAAGAGCGGCTTCCGGTCCCTGAGGACGACGAAATCAACCTCCCGTTTGTCCGTGTCACGCAAGAAGCGCAGCTCCATCGCGTGTCCCTCGGTGTCCTCCATCCAGTGGCAGTACTTGAGGAGCTGGCTCGCCACGAGATTCTCGAAGCGCGCTCCGCCCTCCGGCGTCATCGACCAGTCCCAGAGGTAGAGCTTCCGCTCCTTCTTGACGGCACGCACCTTCGGGGCGCCGAACGGTGAGATGCGGAAGCAGAGGTAGAGGTTCTCGAGGATCGTGATCCAGCGCTCGACCGTCTTGTGATCGACCTCGAGATCCTCGCGCAGGCTCTGGATCGAGAGCGGGGAGCCGACGCGAGCCGGCAGCAGATCGACGAGCTGCTCCACGAGCGAGATCTCGCGGACCTGCTCCAGGTCGCGCAGATCACCTCGCACGACACGCGCGATGCGGTCACGCTGCCAGATCCGGTGCTCGCGCTCGTCGTGGAGCAGGAACGGCTCCGGGAACCCGCCGAAGCGCAGTAGCGAATCGACGTCGCTCTTCGTCGGCGAGGCGTCGAGCTCGCAGAGCGAGAACGGGTGCAGGCGGAAGTAGCGGTAGCGGTTGGCGAGGGAGTCGCCGCCCTTGCGGTAGTAGTCGAGGCGCGCCGAGCCGGTGACGACGATGCGCCGTCGCGACTTCTCCGTGTCGTAGATCCCCTTCACCAGGTTGCGCCAGCGCGCGTACTTGTGGATCTCGTCCAGGACGATCAGCGGCTCGCTCGGCGGAAGCTCCAGCCGGCGCACGCGGGCCGCCGCCCGCGGATCGTCCCAGTTGAAGTAGGCCGGATGCCTCTCGTCGGCGCCCTTGCCGACCAGCGACAGTGCGAGGGTGGTCTTCCCGACCTGCCGAGGTCCTCCGATGAAGACCATCTTGCGGGGGAGGACGGGTGCGATGAAGGGTTCGAGGTACCGCCGCCGAGTCCTCACGGAATGGACAGTAGTCCACTTTACTCATGAGTAAAGTGGACTCCCGGGTCACGCGCCGGCCGGTCGTCGTGAAGCCGCGAGGCGCTGCGGCGACGGCAGTCGGGTCAGCACGGCGTACGCTTCTACGAGAGCAGGCGCTGGAGACGCCGACTGCCTGTGTGAGACGGTCGAACTCGTGATCGAAGCGAACCGAGTGCCTGCGCGCGCGCCCTCGCGGCCGCTCAGCCGGGCAGGCTCTTCGCGCGCTCGCAGGCATCCTTCCAGCGAGCGCGGTCGAACGCGCGCAGCGGCTCGATCCGCTCTCGCGGAGCCCACGTCGCCGCGACCTCGTCCCAGTCGGACCAGACCCCGATGGCGAGCCCGGCGAGAAATGCGGCGCCGAGCGAGGTCGCCTCGAGCACCGGCGAGACCTCGATCGGGCGGCCCGTCGCGTCGGCGACGGCCTGCACGAAGGTGGGGTTCGCGCTCATCCCGCCATCGATGCGCAGCGCTCCGATCGCGAGCCCGCCATCGGCCTCGGCGGCCTCGACGAGATCGGCGGCTCGCTGCGCGATGCCTTCGAGCACGGCGCGAACGATCTGCGCCCGGCCCGTGCTGCGGCCGACGCCGAGCAGGGCGCCGCGCGCGCGGAAGTCCCAGTAGGGCGTGCCGAGGCCGAGCAGCGCAGGGACGAAGACGACCCCGTCGCTCGACGCGCAGCTCGAGGCGATGCCGTGCGCCTCGCTGCTGTCGCCGATCACGCCGATCTCGCGCAGCCACTCGATGTGGGTCCCGGCGGCGAGCAGGATCCCTTCGAGGGCCCACGTCGGGGCCCCTTGCCGGCGCCAGGCGATGATCGACGCGCTGCCGCCGCTGCCGATGACGTCGAAGGCGGGCCGCTCCGGCCCGACGCACAGGTCGAGCATGCCGCCGCTTCCGAAGGTGATCTTCGCCATGCCCGGCCGCACGCAGCCCTGCCCGAGGAGCGAAGCCTGCTGGTCGCCGGCGATGCCGGCGATCGGCGGCGCGCCCTCGAGCGCAGTCGCCGGGCCGAGCACGCCCGACGAGTCGACGATCTCGGGGAGCGCGCGTCGCGGGACGCCCGTCCGGCGCAGCCGGTCGTCGCTCCACTCGACACCTTCCGGTGTCGCAAGGCCGGTAGCTCCGGCGTTTCCGGGATCGGTGACGTGGAGCGCTCCCTGCGAGAGCGTCCAGGCGATCCAGGTGTCGATCGTGCCGACGCACAGGTCGCGCCGGCCGCTCGGGTCGGCCTGCTCGAGCAGCCAGGCGGCCTTCGTGGCCGTCAGATTAGGCGCGATCAGAAGGCCCTCGGCGAAGAGCCGCTCGCACGCCGGGAGCGTGCGCTGATCCTGCCAGCCGAGGCCCGGGCCGACCGGCTCGCCCGTGGCGCGGTCCCACGCGACGGTGGACGAGCGCTGATTGGTGATGCCCACCGCGCCGACGCGGCCCGTGGCGGCGATCGCACGGCGGGCGAGGCCGAGCGCGGCGCCGGCCGTGGCGCTCGGGTCGAACTCGACCAGACCGGGAGCCGGTGTCGATGGCGGCAGCTCGCGGTGCTCCGCGTGCAGGATGCGCGCAGCGCCATCGGTCACCACCGCCCGCACGCCGCTCGTGCCGACGTCGATCACGAGCAGCCGCGTTTCTGCGCCGCCTACGGCCACTTGACGTCGCCGAACGGAGTCGGGAGCCCGAGCTTGCCCGGGTTGAGGATGCCGTTCGGGTCGAGCGCGTCCTTGAGCGCGATGAGCGTGTCGAAGGCCGGGCCGAGGGCCTCGCGCATGAACCGGGCGCGATTGAGTCCCACGCCGTGGTGGTGGCTCAGGTTGCCGCCCGCGGCCAGCACGGCGCGCGTGCAGGCATCCCACGCCGCGCAGTAGTAGGCCTCCTTGGCGTCGGCCGGCGGCGCGCCCACGAACATGAAGTAGAGGCACGCGCCGTCGCCGTAGGCATGCGACTGGTGTGCGCTGGCGCTGAAGGTGTACTGGACGCCCTTCATCGCAGCGACGGCCTGCTCGTAGATCGCGGGCAGGTTTCGCCAGCTCCCGGTGATCTCGATCGTGTCGTAGACGAGCCCCTTCTCGAGCACGCCCGGAATCGACGAGACGTCGTTGCGCTCGGCCATCCAGTGATCCACGAGGCCGGGGTCGAGCGTCTCCGCCGCACGGCACTCTTCGGCCACGATTGCGAGGGAGGCGTCGACCACCGCGCGATCGCCTTCGTCGAGCACGAGAAGGACGTGCTTGCCCTCGATCTCGAACTTCCACTTCGCCTCGTGGACGTCGTAGAGGCGCAGCACCGCCGGCGGCAGGCCCCGCCGCAGAATCCGGCGGCACGCGTCGAGCGCGTCGGCGAAGGAGCGGAAGCCCCAGGCCGAACGGCCTTCGTGGGTCGCCACCGGGTGAACGCGCAGCCGGCTGCCCGTGATGACGCCGAGCGTTCCCTCGGAGCCGACGAAGACCTGGCTCATGTCGGGGCCGACGGCCGCGCGCGAGGCGCCGCCGGTCCGGATGATGCGGCCGTCGGCCAGCACGACGTCGAGGCCCACGACCATGTCCTCGATCTTCCCGTAGCGGTTCGAGAGCTGCCCGGCGCCGCGGCACGCGATCCAGCCGCCCACCGTCGAGAGATGGATGGACTGCGGCCAGTGGCCGAGCGTGAGGCCGTGCTGCGCGCGCAGGTCGCGCTCGAGGCGATCGCCGAAGGTGCCGGCGCGAACATCGACGAGCAGCGACGGGTCGTCGACGTCGGCGATGCCGGCGAGGTCGCACAGGTCGAGCAGCACGCCGCCGAAGAGCGGCACCGTGCCGCCGACGCAGCCGCTGCGGCCGCCGGCGGCCGTCACCGGGATGCGGGCCTCGTTGCAGATGCGCAAGACGCCGGCCACCTGCTCGGGCGTTCCGGCCCGGGCCACGACTCCGGCCATGCCGCCCACGCGGTCGGCGCGCACCCAGTGCATCCCGAGCGGCCACCAGTCGCGGCTCGACACGGCGCGCGTCGCCGCGTCGGTCGAGACCGCGCTGCACGCGCCGCGCAGCCGCTCGATCACGGCGTCGGGGACGCTGATCTCCGGGGCCAGCGAGAGCGAACGCACCTCGCCCGCGGCGCCGGGAAAGTCGACGGAGAACGACGGCTTGCCCGGACCCGGCTCGAGCGGGTAGTCCTTCGGGGCGTTCTTCTCGGAGGGGCTCATCGGGTTCCTTTCGAAGCCCTTCCGAAGCGGCCGGGCTTCCTGGCGTCCACGTCTCGATGCGTCCGGCCGCTCCTCTCCGGCGGATCGGAGGGCCCTGCGCGCGCCATTCGTAACCCGGCCGGCCGCAGGGCTGGTTGACGATTCCCTTATATCTCCCCGAACACGGGCGGATGTCCGCCACGCGCGGGCGCTGAGTTCGGAGGATGCCGCAATTCAAGGGGTGCTCGAAATGCGACTGGGCCCCCAGTTGTGGGCGATCTCATCAGCGGTGTGGTCGTGCTCGCCGGGCTAAAGGGCACCGGGTAGTCTCGCGGCAATTGCCGAGGTCCTGAGGATGAGGCCCGCGAGAAGACGCCCTTGGCCTCCCAAGAAACTGAGCTTGCTGCGACCGATCGCTTTGATCGTTCTGCTCACGTCCGCATTGCAGAGCTGCGGGTGGGCCAGGCAACGTGCAGGGATGGATCGAGTCCGTGTGAGCCTCGCGCAGTGGAACCATGAGGAGAGTCAGGGCAAGTGGACGCTGGATCAGACGACTAATGATCAGAACTGGACGATACGGGTTCTGGACACACCCCCGGCTCCCGCCGTCGTTCTGCGCGCGGAGGATCCAGATGCCGAGCGCGGGGGCTCTGGCCGCCGACCTCGAATCACTATCGGCTGCGTTCCTGGAGGGCTCAACGTCTCGGTGCGCTGGTCTGGGCAGGTCAGCGCTTCGATGGGAGAAGTGCTCATCCGAATGACTGGTGACGGCGGTGCGGTGAACAGCTACGAGGCGCGACGCTTCGAGGATCACGAAGGAGCGAGCATCTACCCGTTTGTGAGCCCCGATGTCGTGACGGCCATGTTGCGATCGAATCAGATCATCGTCGGAATGGAAGTGCCCAAAGACGGCTACGAAGATGCCGCATTCGATGTCCGTGGATTGAACGTGGCGCTCACGAAGCTTCTTCCAATGTGCGGGTCATAGGCGGGAGGAGCCATCGAACCTCGTCCCTCGCCTCACCGAGAGTGTCGATTGGGTCGGACACGCGGGTGATACCTCGCCGCCAGGGAAAGGGACTTCGGATCGATTCGTTTGCGGGCGTGCAGCGACGCGGCCGTGACCTTGGACGACGCGCGCCTCGCCATGACAAACGAGCTGAGGGTCGAAGGCGGAGTGCCTTTCCCGTTGGGTGCCACAATGGTCGGTCCTTCGCGTCAGCGTCCCCGGCCGCCTCCGCCCCGCAGCCCCGGAATCTCCCGCAGGTCGATCCGCCCGTGCCGCAGCCAGCCGATTCGCAGCAGCCAGGAGCGGGCCGCCGCCACGGGCGGCGGCTCGTTCGTGCCCTTCGCCGTGCTCGCGCCGCTCGCCCAGCCCGCGAACCAGCGCCCCGAGCTCGCCGGATCGGCCGCACACGCCGCGCGAAGCGCGGTCGCGCGGCCACTCCGCTCCGCAAGATGTTTCCGCGCATTCAGCAACACGTACGCGAGTGCATTTCGAACCTCGCGCGGCGTACGCAGCCGCCGCAGGTGGTAGCGCTCCGGGAGCACTCGCCCCTGCACGTGCAGCACGCGCCGCACGAGCAGCGCGAGCCGGGTGGCGAGAGCGGTCATGCCGTTGCGGAGTGCGGCGGCACT
>JAYRMX010000224.1:0-18797 GCA_041912475.1 Myxococcota bacterium | reverse complement strand
CCCAAGCCGGGGATCCTGTTTCGAGACGTGACGCCGCTGCTGGCCGACCCGCGCGGCCTCTCGTACGCCGTCGACGCGATGGCCGAGCCGTTCCGGGGGGCGGGCGTCGAGCGCGTGCTCGGGATCGAGTCGCGCGGATTCCTGCTCGGCGCGCCCGTTGCGCTGGCGCTCGGCGCGGGCCTCGTGATCGTGCGCAAGCCGGGAAAGCTCCCGTGGCAAACCGTGAGCGCGAGCTACGACCTCGAATACGGGAGCGACACCGTCGAGATGCACGTCGATGCGGTGACCCCGGGGCAGCGCGTGCTGATCGTCGACGATCTCATCGCGACCGGCGGGACCGCCTGCGCCGCCGTCGAGCTCGCACGCGGCGCGAACGCCGAGCTCGTGGGCTGCGCGTTTCTGATCGAGCTCGCGGCGCTCGGCGGAAGATCGCGGCTCGACGTTCCGACCGTCCATGCGGTGCTGGAGTACTGATCGAGGCGCCCGAAGCGGGTCTGCGGCGGGCAGGGGGCCCGCGAAGCGAGGCAGAGGAGCGCGCGAGCGACGAAGCGATTCGCGGAAGGCGCCGGGCCTTCGCTAGGGTCGCTCCGCGCGCCCCCGTAGCTCAGGGGATAGAGCAGCGGTTTCCTAAACCGCGTGTCGCAAGTTCGAGTCTTGCCGGGGGCGCCAGCATTCTCGCGGGCGCGCGCCGGCGACTCGCAAGGTCGCTGCGGGCGAGCGCAAGGCCGATCGAGCGCCGGGCGATCGACACCCTCGCGGTGCCGGCCGCCCGCCGCCTGTATCCTTCTCGCGGTGCGGCTCCTCGGCAGCGACGGCGCGAGCTTCGAGATCACGCTGCTCGGATGGCAGCACCCGCGCGGCGCCGCGAACGAGATCGATGCCAATCGGCTCGAGGTCCGCATCGCGATCGCGACGGGCGAGGGCGCGTGGATCCAGATCGCTCCCTGCCTCGTCGCGTGGGAGGTCGAGCGCCTCGCCGACTGGTTCGATGCGCTCGCCGCGCACCGTGCGACCGACGCCGGGCAGGCTTTTCTCGAGCCGGATCTGCGCTTTCGCATCGCGCCGGCTTCGGGCATCGCACGCGTCCTGCGCGTCGGCATCGACCTTCGCGCGCGCCGGCCGCCGGGATCCGTCGCGCCGGTGGGCGAGATCGCGTTCTCGGTGCGCGACGACGACCTCGCGGCGGCTGCCCGCGCGCTGCGGACCGCAGCGCGCCGCTTCCCGGTGCGCGAGGCGAGCTGAGCGCGGCGCCGCCGATGGAATGGGCACGGCCTGCGTGCTACCCCGTTTGCGACGGAAGCGCTGGCAGCGAAGGGAGCCCGTTGTGGAGCAAGACGAGCGGGTGCTGGCCGATCGGAGAAAGGCCCTCGAGGAGGCCTTCTTCAAGAAGCAGAACGAGAAGCTGAAGGCGAAGCTCAAGGCGGAAGCGGAGCGCGAGGCCGCGAGGAGCGAGCTGCACGCCGCGTTTCCGCATGCGCCGGGAGAGATCCTCGATCGCTTCATCGAGCACGGGCTCGACACCGAAGCGGTGTCCGCGCTCGGTCTCGTTCCGTGCGTGATGGTCGCGTGGGCCGAAGGCCGCGTCGGCGAGCGCGAGCGCGAAGCCGTCCTCGCGCTCGCGCGGGAGAGCGGCCTCCGGCCCGGCGGCAAGCCCTACACGCTTCTCGCGGGCTGGCTCGCGGAGCAGCCGTCGCCGTCGCTCATCGACCTGTGGAGCCACTACGTCGCCGCGTTGTGCAAGGGGCTGACGCCCGACGAATGCGAGCGGCTTCGCGACCGCATCGTCGGCCTCGCACGCCGGGTCGCGCGCGTGAGCGGCGGGTTCCTCGGCCTCGGCGACCGAGTCTCCGACGCCGAAGCCGCCGTGATCGGGCGCATCGAGCAGGCGTTCAGGGCCTGACGCGGCCGCGCCGCCCAGCCGCAGTCATGCGCCGAGGATGCGTCGCACGAGCGCTTCGAGCTGCGCGCGGCGGATCGGCTTCGTGAGGTAGTCGTCCATTCCCGCGGCGAGGCAGCGCTGGCGATCGCCGGCGAGGGCGTTCGCGGTGAGCGCGACGATCGGCACGCGCTGTGCCGCACCGTCGAGGCCGCGGATCTGCGCCGTGGCTTCGAAGCCGTCCATCACGGGCATCTGGCAGTCCATGAGGACGAGGTCGTAGTCGTGCTTGGTGACGGCGGCGAGCGCTTCGCGCCCGTCGGCGGCCGAGTCGACCGTGCAGCCGAGCTTCTCGAGCAGACGCACGACGACGGTGCGGTTCACGGGCTGGTCGTCGACGACGAGCACGCGGCCGGCGACCGCCTCGCGCAGCGTCCCGCTCGCCGCGTCGGCGCCGGTTCGCACGTCGGTCTGCACCGTCTGCGGAGTCCCCGCCTCGAGCGGCAGCCGAAACGAGAACGTCGATCCCTCGCCCGGACGGCTCGTCACCTCGATGCTGCCGCCCATGAGCGTGACGAGGTGGCGCGCGATCGTGAGGCCGAGGCCGGTGCCGCCGAAGCGGCGCGTGGTCGAGCCGTCGGCCTGCGTGAACTCGTCGAACAGGCTCGCGATGCGGTCCTCCGCGATGCCGATTCCGGTGTCGCGGACCGCGAAGGAGACTTCGGCGCTTCCGTCCGCGCGTACGGCGGAGCACACGTCGACGTCGACCGCCCCGCGCGGCGTGAACTTCACGGCGTTTCCGACGAGATTGAGCAGCACGTGACGGAGCCGGACGGGGTCGCCGCGCAGCCACTCGGCGACCGCCGGATCGCGATGGATTCGCAGCGCGATGCCGGCCTCGCCGGCACGGACGGAGAAGACGTCGCGAACGAGGTCGAGGACGGGGTCGAGCGCGAAGTCGATCGTCTCGAGCGCGAGCTTTCCCGCCTCGATCTTCGACAGGTCGAGGACGTCGTTCACGATGTCGAGGAGGGCGTGCGCCGAGCGCAGCGCCGCGTCGGCGAGCTCGCGCTGCTCGCCCGACAGGTCGGTGTCGAGGAGCAGCTCGGTCGTTCCGATCACGCCGCTGATCGGCGTGCGGATCTCGTGGCTCATGTTGGCGAGAAAGCGCCCCTTGGCCTCGTTCGCGGTGTCCGCATCGGCGCGAGCCGCGCCGAGGTCGCGGAGCGCCCGGGCGTTCATCGACTCGTAGATCAGCGTGAAGGCGAGGATCGCCCAGATGAGGATGGCGGTGGAGGTGAGGCGCGTCGCTTCGACGGCCTGCGGCGGAAGCTCGATCTGCGGGCGCAGGCCCGCGTGGAGGAGCGCGCCGACCAGCGCGAGGTGAGCGCACGACGCGATCGCCCATCCGATCCCCGCAGCGCGGCCTGCGAGCATCACGGCGACCATCGGAAGAACGATCAGCGCGAGAAAGGGCGGCGTCGTCTGGCCCGCGGTGAGAACGATCTGCGGCGCGAAGCCGGCGAAGATGCTCGCGGCGAGGAGGTTCCCGGCGAGGGCGAGCGATCCCGTGCGGCGAAGCACGGCGAGCACGCCGAGAGCGCCGACCGCCATGGCGAGATCCATTCCCGCCTGCACGCGGGTGCCGAAGTCGATCTGGACGACGGCCCCGGCGACCCCGGCGGCAGCCACGAGGATCGACACCACCACTGCGAGCCGCGCGCGCCTGCGCGCGTCCGAGTCCGGCGGCCCTACCGGGGTCCGAACGAACACGGCTTCGATCCCCTGCCAGATCCCGGCCGCCATCGAGGTCTCCGCGAGCCGTGCCCGGCGGACCCTGCCCGGGCGTGTCGGCTTCCGCGCAGACCCATCGGTCGGCGAGGCGCCGGCCTTGAGGGGCTTTTACCGCGATCGGGAGCAGCCTCGGGCTCAGCACGCCGTCGCGGTACCGTCGCGGCATGTCGCTGATCCCCGGGGCCGGCCTCGATGTGCGCGAGCGTCGAATCCTCGGCTGGGGCGCCGCGGCGCTCTTTCTCGCGAGCTGGGCCGACGTCTCGGTGAAGAACGTGTCCGAGACGCTCTTCTTGAAGCGCATCGGCGTCGACCTGCTGCCGGTCGCGTTCCTCGTGAACGCGTTCCTGCTCATGGGGACGACCTCGCTGCTCGGCGCGATCGCCGCGAAGGTCGATCCGCTGCGCCTGTTCACCCGCGCGCTCGCGGGGATCAGCGTCGTGCTCGCCCTGCTCTGGATCCTCGTCCACGTGGGCGGGAGCGCGTCGTACCCGGTGCTGCTGCTCGCGGCCAAGCAGATCAACTCGATCGCGCTCATCACGTTCTCGGTCGCGATCAGCGCGCTCATCGACCACCGGCAGGCCAAGCAGCTCCTGCCGCCACTGCTCGCCGGCGGGACGCTCGGAACGATTCTCGGCAGCTTCGCGTCGGGTCCGCTCGGCCGCTGGCTCGACGTCGAGGGGCTGCTGCCGGTCGCGGCGCTGCTGCTCGCCGCGGGCGCGCTCGCGACGCTCCCGCTGCGGCGCCTCGCGACGGCGCGGGTCGTGCTCGAGCGCCGGCGCGCGACGGCGGCGCTGCGCGCGGCCACGGCCACCGCGCCGGTCGTCCCGGCGCGCCAGCTCTGGAGCGAGAGCTGGCTGTTCCGCGCGCTCTGCGTCTCGGCGCTGCTCTGCGGCGCCGTGGGCCCGATGCTGTATTTCGAGTTCTCGTACGTCGCCGACCTCGCGACACGGGGAAGTGGCGGCGAGGAGAAGCTGCTCTCGCTGTACGCGCTCGTCCGCGGCTGGCTGCAGCTCGGGGTGCTCGTCGTCCAGCTCTGGGTGGCGCCGGCGATCTACCGGCGATTCGGCGTTCCGCTCGCCGGCACGCTGTCTCCGCTCTTCTATCTGCTCGGCTTCGGCGGCCTCACGTTTCGCCTCGGATTGCAGGAAGGCGTGGCCGCGCTCTCCGGCGCGACGGTGCAGGACCAGGCCGTCCACGATCCCGCGCAGCGCCTGCTCTCGGTCCTGTTCCCGGAGGAGATTCGCGCGCGCGTCACCGCGCTCGTCGAGGGCACGGCGAAGCGGGCGGGAGGCTGCATCGGAAACCTGCTCGTGCTGGCGGCCGTGAGCCTCGGCAGCGTCCCGTGGGTGGGGCTCGTCGGCGTTCCGGTCACGATCGCGTGGTTCGTGACGACGCTCCAGATCTGGAGGCGCTACCCGTCGCTCGTGCTGGCGATGGCGACCGAGCCGCGCAGGGTCTCACGCGCGGGGCTCCACGCGCGCGAGATCGTCGACGCGAGCACGCTGCGCTCGCTCGGCCGCATGCTCGACGGCCCGGATCTCGATCGCTGCCGCGCGGCGATCGAGGTGCTGCGCGAGCTGCGTCCGGACGCGGCGCCGGCGATCCTCGCGAGCGCGCTCGCCCGGGCCGACGCGGCTGCTGTTCCGCTGCTGATCGACGGTCTCGAAGCGCAGCTCGAGCACGGCGCCGCGAAGCCGGCCGAGCTGCAGCCGCTCGCCGCTTCCGTCGCGGCGCTCCTCGCGTCGGACGCGGCGCGAGCCCCGCGCCGGCGCGCTGCGCTGCTGCGAATCCTCGCCCGCATGGAGGCGCCCGGAGCCCCGGGCTCGGAGGTGTCGGCCGCGATCCGCGCGGCGACGCGCGATCCCGAGCTCGCGGTCCGCGTCGCCGCCGAGGCGGCGCTCTACCGCCTCGGGCTTCGGACGGGCGAGGCGGCCGACCTGCGACGCGTTCTGGCTCCGGCGGTCGCCGGCGAGGACGCCGCCGTTCGCGACGTTGCGTGTCGCGAGCTGCGCAGCCTTCTCATCGAAGACCCTTCCGGCGATCCCGCCGAGGTCGGGGCCGGAGGCCCCGAGTGGCACGCGCGGCTCGGCCTCCTCGTCTCCGCACTGTTTCGTCCGGCGGCGCGCGCCGCGGCGGCCGCCGCCATCGCCGACGTTGCGGCGCGGCGCGGCAGGCTCGCGAGCCCCGCGGCGGCGGAGATGTTCGCGCTCGCGGACGACCCCGATCCTGCCGTGCGCGCCGCGGTGCTGCGCTTCATCGGGTACGCGCAGCGCGCCGAGAAGGCGAGGCTCCTCGCAGAGCGGCTCGCCGCGCACCACGCGGACGAGGCGGCCGCTGCGGCCGAAGGCATTCGTGCGCTCGGCGCCGCCGCGCTCGATGCGCTCCTCCCCGAGTTCTCGTTCGGGCGTCGCAGCGTGCGTGACGCGATCGTTCCGCTCCTGCGCGAGCTCGACGTTCACCCCGAGGCGTTCGCCGCGCAGCTTCGGCGCGAGCTCGAGGGGGTGGCCGAACGCCTGCTCGAGATCGCCGCGCTGCGCGGGCGTGCCGAGCCGCTGCTCGTACAGCGGCTCGAGGAGCGCGTGAGGGGAGGGCTGCACACGGCCTTCCTGCTCCTCGCCGCGCTCCACGACGACGACCGCATCGTCGATCTCGGCGACGCGCTGCAGCGGCCGCAGACGGCGCGCGACCGCGCCCTGCGCGTCGAGGGCCTCGAGGCGCTGCTCTCGTCCGACGAGCGGCAACGCCTCATCCCGTTCGTCGAGGATCCGCGCCCCGAGCCGCGGATCGCAGCGGCGGCGGCGCTGCTCGGGAGGCGGCCGCTCTCGCAGGAAGCGACGATCGAGGCGATGATGGAGGATCACGATCCGCTCACGCGTCTGCTGCTCGGCGCGGAGGCGTCGCCGCGGGCGGTGAGCGGGCCGGGGCCGGAGGCGCGCATGCTGAGCGAAGTCGAGGTGCTGCTCCAGCTCCGGAGCTTCAAGATCTTCGAGCAGCTCACCGTGCGCGAGCTCGCCGATGTCGCGCGGCTCGTGCGACAGGAGGAGTTCGCGCCGGGAGTCGCGATCGTTGCCGAGGACGAGTTCGAGAACAGCATGTACGCGATCACCGAGGGCCGCGTGCGCGTGACGAAGAAAGGCGTCACGCTCGCCGAGCTGCGAAGCGGCGAGATCTTCGGCGAGATGGCGATCTTCGACGGGGAGGCGCGGTCGGCGACGGTGACGGCGATCGATCCGACGCGCGTGCTGCGCATCGAGGGCAAGGACCTGATGGCGCTCATGGAAGAGCTGCCGGGAATCGCGATCGCGATCTGCCGGACGCTGTCGCGGCTCGTCCGGCGGCTGAGCGCGCAGAGCGCGCAGTAGCCTACCAGCCGGGATCCTGCGGCCGGTACGGCGCCGTCACCCACGACGAGGCTCCCGCCTGCTGCGCCTGCGAGACCTGCGACGCGAGGGCGCTTTGGGTCGCCGAGACCTCGGCGTGCGCCGCGTCGCGCTCCTCGATGATCTGGCGCCGCTCCTCGCCCGCCGGGACGTGCGACGTGATCGAGCGCGAGTAGGCCGCGTTCGCCGCGTCGAGGCGCGCGCGGGCGCGCGTGAGCGCGTCGTTCGTCGCGGACAGGCACGCGCTCCAGCCGGCATCTCCGGCGGGCCGCGCGCACGCGGGCGCGAGGGGCGTCGCCGGGGCGATCGCCGCCGGCGCTGGGTCGATCGCGCTCGCGGCCGGCAGATCGGCGGCATCGTAGGAGTGCGTCGTGAGGGAGTCGGGGCTCTGGGCGTGGCCCTGGATCTCCTCGCCCGCGCCGGTGAGCAGCGCGTCCGGGCTCACGGCGTCCGCGTCGTCGGCGTCGGGGCTCTGGGCGTGCGTCGTGAGCGAGTCGGGCGATACCGCGCGGACGCCGTCCGGGACCGGCTCGGAGGTCGCCTCGACCGGCTGGTCGAGCGGGTCGGCGGCGGGCTGCGCGCGAGCGGAGACGGCGAGCGCGAGAAGCACGGGCAGCATGAGAGCTCGATCGAGGCGCATGACGCCCCCCTTTGCGCGGGTCCGCACGAGCGCATCGGACGGCGCCGCCGGCGGCTGTAGGCCGCACCCCGCGGCCCCCGCGCGGCGTGCGGGGGCTTGCCCGATTCAAACACTTGATCTAAACAAATGTTCATGTCCGAATCGCGGAACGCGGCACGCGCGGCGAGGGGGCCCGCCCGGCGCGCGCCGGCGGGGTCCGGCGCCCTCGGCGCGGGGACGCGCGAGCGGCTGCTCGTCGCGGCCGCGGAGGTCTTCGCCGCGCGCGGCTACCGCGGCGCCACGATGCGCGAGATCGCCGAACGCGCCGAGGCGAACCTCGCCTCCGCGCACTACCACTTCGGCTCGAAGGAGAACCTGTACCTCGAGATCCTGCGCCGACAGTTCGACGCGATCGAGCGCCGTCTCGGCGGCGCCCGCCTGCGGCCTCCGGACGCGAAGGAAGGAGCCGCGCAGCGGGAAGGGCTCGAGCGCGTGCTCGCGGCGAGGGTCCGCGCACTCCTCGAGCTGCTGCTCGACTCGTCGAATCGGCACGGGCTGCTGATGCAGCGCGAGCTCAGCGACCCGAGCGATGCGCTGCGCCTCATCGTGAAGCGCTTCGTCGATCCGCTCCGCCGGGACATGGACCGGCTGGTCGCGGCGCTCGCGCCCGGGCTCGCACGCGAGCACGTCGAGCGCTGCTCGCGGAGCATCATCGCGCAGATCTACTTCTACCTGAGCCATCGCCCCGTCCTTCTGCAGCTCATGGGCCGGACCGCCTACCCGCACGGCTTCGCGGCGGACATCGCGGATCACATCTCGCGGTTCTCGCTCGGCGGCATCGACGCGATCGCGGCGGCGGCGGCGGCCGGAGCCGCCCCGCGACGCGGGAGACTCGCACGAAGAGGAGCGGCATGACGCGAAAGTGGATCCCCGTCGCGGTGGTTGCGGCGCTCGCAGCCGGCGGCCTCGCGCTGTGGAGGGCGCGCGGCGCGGGCGAGCCCCACTACACGGGGTTCGTCGAGGGAGAGGAGCGGGTGCTCCGCAGCGAGGTGAGCGGACGCGTCCTCGACGTCGCGTTCCGCGAGGGCGACGCGGTCCCGGCCGGCGCCGTCGTCGCGCGCCTCGACGACGCCGACGTCGGCGCGAAGCTGCGATCGAAGCAGCAGGAGCTCGCCGTTCTCGATGCGCAGATCGGACGGCAGGAGCAGGAGATCGCGCTCGTCGAACGAACCTGGCGCCAGGACCTGGCGGCACGAAGTGCGGAGCTGCGGCAGGCCAGCGCCGCGTCCGACCTCGCGAGGCGCACGTACGACCGGCAGGCCGCGCTGATGGAGCAGGGCGTTACGACGGGGCAGCGCGTCGACGAGGCGCGCGCGAGCCGCGACCAGACCCGCAGCGGCGTCGACCGCGCGCAGGAGGTCCTCGGCCGGGTGCGCGCCGAAGAGGCGCAGATCGCCGTCGCGAAGCAGCAGCTCGAAGTGCTGCGCCAGCAGCGCGAGCTGTCGCAGGCGCAGCTCCGCGAGCTCGAGGTGCTGCACGCGAAGTTCGAAATCCACGCGCCTGCAGTGCCGACGGTCGTCCAGACGCAGCTCCTCTGGCCCGGCGAGCTCGCGCAGCCCGGCACCCCGGTCCTCGCCGTGCTCGACCCGCGCGACAAGTACGTGCAGATCTACGTCCCGGTGTCGGATCTCGACCGGGTCCGCGTCGGGCGCCGCGTCGAGATCGAGCTCGACAGCGCGCCGGGCCGGCGTGTCCCGGGCGAGGTGACCTTCCTCGCGGATCAGGCGAACTTCACGCCGGAGAAGATCGAGACGCGAAGCGACCGTCTCGGGCAGGTCTACCGCGCGAAGGTCCGCATCCTCGAAGACGTCGAGCGCTTCCAGCCCGGCACGGAGGGCAACGTGTACCTCGTCGCCGAGGGCGCGGCTCCGCAGTCGCTCTCGGACCACGGGCGGTGAGCGAGCCGCGAATCCGCCTGCGCGGCCTGCGCAAGCGTTTCGGCCGCCGTGCGGCGCTCGATGGCGTCGACCTCGACCTCGCGGGGGCGCAGCTCGTCGGCGTGGTGGGCCCCGATGGCGCGGGCAAGACGACGCTGCTGCGTGCGCTCGCGGGGCTGCTCGCGATCGAAGCCGACCAGGCCGAGGTTCTCGGCGTCGACCTGCGCGGCGACGTTCGCGGGCTCAAAGCGCGCATCGGCTACGTGCCGCAGGTGTTCAGCCTGCAGCGAGAGCTCTCGGTTCGCGAGAACCTCGCGTTCACGGCGCGGCTGCATCGCATCGCCGGGGCGGAGTTCGAGCGCCGCGCGCAGCAGCTCCTCGAGCGAACGGCGCTCGCGCCGTTCGCCGGCCGGCCTGCCGGCGCGCTCTCGGGCGGCATGAAGCAGAAGCTCGCGGTCGCCAACGCACTGCTCCCCGAGCCCGACCTGCTGGTGCTCGACGAGCCGACGGCCGGCGTCGACGTCGTGGCGCGCGACGAGATCCGCGAGCTGCTCGAGGAGCGGAGGCGACACGCGCTCGTCCTGCTCAGCACCAGCTACCTCGAGGAGGCCGAGGCGTGCGAGCGCCTCGTCTACCTCGACGCCGGGCGCGTGATCGCCGAGGGAACGCCGGACGCGCTGCGCGCGCGCGTCGGCCTCGAGCTCTACCGCGCCTGGGGCGGAGAGCCCGGCGCCGTGCTGCAGGCGGCGGCTGCGCTCGGGTACGTGACGGCGGCGCGATCGGGAGGCGGCTTCGCTCGAATCGAGATCGCGCAGGAGCGCTCACCCGGAGCGGCGCAGGTGCTGAGCGACCTGGCGGCGATCCCGGGCGTGCGGCTCGCGGAGCGCACCGACGTCGACAGGGAGTCGACCCTGCTCGCGCTGGCGCGGGCGCAGGACGCCGCGGCGTGAGCCCGCCGATCATCGAGGCCCGAGGCCTCACACGCCGCTTCGGCGACTTCGTCGCGGTCGATTCGGTCGACCTCTCCGTCGAGCCGGGCTCGATCTTCGCGTTCCTCGGCGCGAATGGATCGGGAAAGAGCACGACGATGCGCATGCTGATCGGGCTGCTCACGCCGACGGCGGGGACGATCGTCGTCGACGGCATCGACGTGATCCGCAGCCCGCGGCGCGTGCGGGATCGCGTCGGATACATGGGCCAGAAGGTGAGCCTGTATCAGGGCCTCTCGCTGCGCGAGAACATCGAGTTCTACGCCGGGCTCTACGGCCTCGGGGGCGAGTCGCTCGCGAAGCGCTGGGGGGCGCTGCGCGAGCGCTTCGACCTCGGCGCTGCGGAGGGCGAGCGGCCGGAGAACCTTCCGGCGGGTCTGCGACAGCGCGCGGGGCTGGCGCTCAGCATCCTGCACGCGCCGAGGCTGCTCTTCCTCGACGAGCCGACGGCGGGCGTCGACGTCGAGTCGCGCCTCGCGTTCTGGGACCTGATTCGCGAAGAGGCCGCGGCGGGCGTCACGGTGTTCGTCACCACGCACTTTCTCGAAGAAGCCGACTACTGCGATCGCGTGTCGTTCATCGACTCCGGGCGCCTCGTGGCCGACGCGCGGCCGGAGGAGCTCCGCGCCCGCTACGAGGACGGCTACGCGATCGTTCTCGCAGCGCCGCCGGACGAGCGCGCGTCGCTCGTCGACGCAGTGGCCGGGCTCGGGATGCGGGGAGAGGCGGCGCCCGGCGGCGTCGCCGTCTCTTGCCGCGTGCTCGGGCAGGACCGCATCGGCCGCCTCGCGGCGCTGGTCGGAGGATCCGCGTCCGGAAGGGTTCGGATCGAGCCGCTCGCGATGAACGAAGTGTTCCGGCGGCTCATCCGAGCGGGACAGGCCGCGCGGGGGGAGGCGGCGGCGTGAGCTGGCGGCGCCTTCGCACGCTGCTGATTCGCGAGGTGCGCGCGACGCTCCGCGACCCGTTCACGCTCACGATCCTCATCGCCGTTCCGCTGGCGGCGCTGCTCGCGTTCTCGTACGTCATCTCGACCGAGGTGAAGAACCTTCGGCTCGGCGTTCACGACGCGAGCGGATCGGCGGCAAGCCGCCGGCTCGTCGCGGAGCTCGGCGCGGGCGGGTCGTTCAGCGTCCGGCCGTACGCGACGCGCGGCGCGCTCGAGGCGGCGCTCGTCGGCGGCGAGATCGGCGTCGCGGTGATCCTCCCTCCGGACTTCGACCGCGGGCTGCGAGAAGCTCCGTACGGAGGGCGCCGTCCCGAGGTGCAGGTGCTCTACGACGCCGCGGAGACGCTGCTCGCCGGGAACGCGGAGGCGTTTCTCACGGGGCTGGTGACGGCGGCCGGAGCCGGGATTTCGAGCCGCGCGCTCGGCGCGGCGCCGGCCGCCGCCGGAGGGCCGCCGCAGCTCGCCGTCGTGACGCGCGCGCTGTTCAATCCCCGCCTCGACGGAAAGCCGTTCATGGTCGCCGGGGTCTTCGGCTTCGTGCTGAGCTTTCTCACCGTCCTCATCACCGCCGTCTCGATCGTGAACGAGCGGATCGGCGGCACCTTCGAGCAGCTCCAGCTCACGCCGGCGACGAACCTCGAGATCCTGCTCGGGAAGCTCCTTCCGCTCGGTGCGGTCTTCGCGCTCGACGTCGTCCTCATGATGCTCGTCGCGGGCTTCGTCCTCGGCGTGTGGCCGCTCGGCAATGCGGCGCTCTTCGTCGCGATCTCGTCGTTCTACGTCCTCACGTCGCTCGCGCTCGGTCTCATCCTCTCGGCAACGTCCGCAACGGCGGCCGAGGCGGTGCAGAAGACCGTGCTCACGAGCATCCCGCTCGTGCAGCTCTCGGGCTTCGCGTTCCCGATCCGCAACATGCCGAAGCCCGTGCAGTGGATCGCGGAGGTGTTTCCGGCGACGCACTACATCCGGGTGAGCCGTGCGATCTACCTGCGGGGGGAGGGCCTTCTCGAGCTGCTCCCGGAGATCGGAGCGCTCTTCCTGTTCGGCGGGCTGCTGGTCGCGTTCGCGCTGCGCTCGCTCGGCAGGCGCGCGTGAGCGCCGGGGGCGAGACGCTCGCACGGCGCGACCCGGCCGCGCGCGCGGAGGGCTCCGGACTCGCGCGCCTGGTCTCGAACGTCCTCGCGATGGCGTACCGCGAGTTCGCCGTGATGCGCCACGACAAGGCGTTCCTCGCGACCGTGACCGTCCAGCCCGTCATCATGCTGCTGCTGTTCGGGGTCGCGCTCTCGAACGATCCGCACAACGTCCCGTGGGCGGTTCTCGATCGCAGCGAGACGGCGCTGTCGCGGCGCCTCATCGCCGAGGTCGAGGCGACCGGCCGCTTTCTCGAGCCCCGGCGGACCGCGAGCTACGACGAGGGGCGAGGGTGGCTGCGGCGCGGCGATGCGCTGGCGCTCCTCGTGATCCCGGAGGACCTCGATCGCGACGCGCTGCGCGGCGCACCCGAGGTGCAGCTCCTGATCGACGGCGCAGACCCGATCTCCGCCGCGCGCGTCGGAGGCATCATCCGGCAGGCCGCTGCCCGGCTCGAGCTGCGTGCGGCCGAGCCGCCGCGTGCCGACACGGCGCCCGCGCCGCGAGCGGGGGGCGCGGTCGACCTGCGGCCACGTTTCTGGTTCAACGCGACGCTCGCCGACCGCGACTTCTTTCTCGCGGCGCTCGCCGGCATGCTGCTCACGAACCTGTGCCTCTCGGCGACGAGCCTTGGCCTCGTGGCCGAGCTCGAGTCCGGGACGTTCGAGCAGACGCTCTCGCTCCCGACCGGGCCGCTCGAGATCGTCCTCGGGAAGCTGCTGCCGTACGTGGGGATGAGCTACCTCGTTCTCGCGCTCGCGATCGTCGGCGCCGGCGTGCTGTTCGGGATCTGGCCCGCCGGAAGCTACGTCGGGCTCGTCCTGCTGACGCTCCCCTTCGTTCTCGCGTCGCTCGCGATCGGCGTGCTGGTCTCGACGGTGGCGCGCACGTCGGCGCAGGCCGTGTTCCTCACGACCTTCTTCATCCTGCCGTCGTTCGTGCTCTCCGGCGTCATGTTTCCCTACCAGCTCATGCCCGACGGCGTTCGGCACTTCGGGTACCTCTTCCCGCTGCGCTGGTATCAGATCGGGCTGCGCCGCGTCGTCTCGCGCGGCGCCGACTTCGGCGACGTCCTGGTGCCGTTTCTCGCGCTCTGGGTGCTCTTCGGCGTCCTCTTGCTGCTGATTCGCTGGAGGATGCAGCCGCGGCTGGCCTGATCCGCAGGGATGGGGCGCGGCCGCCGCGGACCGGGCTGCGGCCGCGCTTCGGGGCGCCGCGCGCGCCGTCAGCCGAAGCGCGCGACGAGATCGGCGATCTGTGCGGGGCGGAGCGCGGCGTCGAAGCGGTCGCCATCGACCGTGAGAGCGAGCGAGCGGTCGGGGCGGCCTGCGAGGTCGACGGCTTCGAGGCTCGACGCGCCCGGGACGCGGCCGGAAAGGCGCCGCGGGATCCCCGTCGCTTCATACACACGAACACGTAGAGAGCCGTCTTCGCCGGGCTCGATCGCGGAAACGACGATCCCGGGGTCGTCGATCTCGACGAGCCGGGCGCCGTCGCGAATCGCCGCTCCGGGCGCCTCACCGAGGGCGAAGGCGGCCGGCGGCAGGGCGAACCCGTGCGCGCGCGCGACGCGGAGGGGATCGGCGGCGTCGTGAAGGCGCAGCGAGAGATCCGCGCGGAACGGGCCGGGCGCCTGCGCGCCGGGCGTCTCGAACAGCGGCCCGGCGGGGCCCGGCCGGAGCGCGAGATCGCTCCCGGAGAGCCGTCCCACCGCGCGCAGCAGCGTGACGGCGAGCGACGTCGTGCCGTCCGTCTCGGGGAGCGCCGCGGCCTCGGCGCGCCCGCGCGCCGCGACCGTGAGCGGGTGCGCGTCGCCGACGACCGCTGCGAAGCGCTGCATCGGAGCCGCGCCGATGGGAAACTCGGCGGGGTGCGCGCTGCCGAAGGCGTCGCGCGCCGGCGCGATCGGGCGCTCGGCGATCTCGAACGCCGACTCGGCCTCGAACCGCTTCGCCGCGAAGGGAGCGCGAAGCAGCAGCCGGAGGCGATGGTCTCGCGCGGTGTTGTCGCCCGAGACGTGGACGTCGACGCGGTCGAGCCCGGCGAGGACGCGCAGCCGAAGCGCGACGGGCAGCGACACCGCCGCCTCGCTGCGGCGGGAGCGGTCCGGCGCCAGCGCGCGCGGGACGCGCAGGCGAAGATCGACGGCGAGCGTCGCCTCGGAGGCGTCCGCCGCGAGAACGCGAACGCGAACGCGCTCGGGAGCGGGCGCCGCGGTCTCGCCGGAAACCGGGTCGAAGTTGTACGTGTCGCCGCGGTCGCCTTCCGAGACGATGCGGACCGCGTCGCGGATCACGCGGCCGCTCGCGCGGTGCGTGAGCGTGACGGCGCCCCGGCCGTCGGCTTCCGCGCGCCAGGACTCGCTCTCGACGAAGGCACCGGCGCCCAGCGTTCCGCTCGCGAGGCGCTGCGCGCCGCGAGCTCGCCCCGCGGCGATCCGGTAGGCGCGGAGCCCGTGGCCCGCGAGCGTGTCGGTGAACGAGACGCGCAGGCGGGGAGGGCGCCGCACCTCGATCGCGAGCTCGCTCAGCTCGGAATCGGCGAGGGCTGCGCCGAGCGCGGCCTTCGTCGCCTCGGCGTCGAAGTCTCCGCGCGGCTCGCTGCCCGCGACGGCTCGGACCGAGAGGCGAGATCCCTGCTTCGCCCACGTCACCCGGTTCACGGAGTGCCCGAGCATCTCGCGCGAGAGATCGGGGAGGACGGTTCGCGCGAGGGCGAGCGAGAACGGCGTTTGCCAGAGCGCTCCGGGCGCGGCCACCTCGACGTGCGCCGCGATCGCGCGCCCGGCCGCGTCGCGAACGTGCGCCGCCACCGGCCGGCCCGCTCGCAGTGCTCCCGGATCGAGCCCGGGCAGATCCAGCTCGAGCTCGGCGTCGACGCGAGCCGGGCCGCCCGCGTTGCCGTTCCAGACCGCGAACGCGTCGCCGCAGCGCGGTCCGGCCGGGGGCCGCTCGACGTGCGCGGCGAGCGAGTGCGTCACGTGCTCGAGCTGCGCGCGGGCGAGGTCGCGCACGCGGTCGAAGCGCGCCTCCATCTGTTCGTGAACGGCGTCGACGGAGCAGCCGCAGATCGAATCGTGCGGATGGTTCTCGAGCGCGACGCTCCACGTGAAGTCGAGCAGGCCACGGTCGACGCGCTCTCCGAGCCGGCCCGCCCAGGCCGCGAGCGGCTCGAGGACGCGCGTGAGGAGCGCGTCGTTCACGCGGTCGCGCTGCTTCTGCCAGTGCCGCGCCGAGGCGCATCCCGGAAGCAGGGGTGCGCGAAGCCCCGACCGCAGCTCGCCGCGGTGCACCGGAGCGGCTTCTCCCTGCTCGCGCTCGACCCGCGCGAGAGCGAGCGGGAGCGTCCCGATCTCGAGCTCGGGCGCCCCGTCGAGGCGGGGCACGGCGGCGGCGAGGGCGGCCGGCAGACCCGGCTGCGGCGGCAGATGATCGCTGCCGTTCATGAGGCAGCGCGTTTGCCCGCGGACGAACGGAGCGAGCTGCGCGAGCGTTCGCGCGAGGCGGCCGGCGAGGGCCTCCGTTTCGAGCGGAAGGTGCGCCGCGTTGCCGTAGCCGGTTGCGAGATAGAGCGTGAAGACGCGCGTCCCGTCGGGCGCCTCCCACCAGAAGCCCGTCTGGGTGACGTCCTCGCCGACGCCGCGCCAGAGCGCCGCGCCTTCGAGACCGAAGCGGCGGAAGATCTGCGGGAGCTGTCCCACGTGGCCGAACTGGTCGGGCACGTAGCCGAGCCGCATTGCGCCGCCGACGGCGTCGCCGCGTTCGAGGCCGAGACGAAGATTGCGGATCAGCGCCTCGCCGGAGACCAGCCACTCGTCGGGAAGAACGTGCCACGGCCCGACCAGCAAGCGCCCGTCGCGGACCAGCTTCTCGATCCGCGAGCGCGCCTCGGGGCGCACCGCCAGGTAATCGTCGACGACGATCGTCTGACCGTCGAGCGTGAAGTGACGGAACTCGTGATCGCGTTCGAGCGTGTCGAGGACCCGATCGACGAGCGCGACGAGCCGCACGCGAAACTCTTCGTGCGTGCGGTACCACTCACGGTCCCAGTGGGTGTGGGGGACGACGACGAGCCGGGCTCGCTCCACGGGCACTCCCGTCGCGCACGATCGCGCGGCGGCCGGATCGTATCAGCAAGGGGACGTTCCCGGTGGTCAGCAGGCGCTCCACTCGGGCGGGGTGGCCGAGATCGCGACCAGTGTCGCCGCGACGTCGGCGAGCGTGCACGACGCCCCCGGCCGCTCGGCCGCCCGCGCGATGTCGACCAGCGAGATGACGCCCAGGAGCTGGTCCGCGTCGTCGACCACCGGCAGCCTTCGAACGTGACGCGCCTGCAGGCGGGCCAGAACCTCCGAGACGTCGTCCTCTGGCCGGCAGGTCACGACGTCCTGCGCCATCGCGACTTCGACCGGGATCTCGGAGAGCGGACGCCCCTGCGTCCAGGCGGCCATGCACACGTCGCGGTCGGTCAGCATGCCGACGACCCGCCGGCCCTCGCCGACGACGATCGGCAGCACCCCGCAGTCTCCCGTCCAGAGCAGGCGGGCCGCCGACGCGAGGTCGTCGTCGGGCCGGCAGCAGCGCACGTCCTTCGTCATGACGTGCTGGACCTTCATCGGACTCCTCGCGCGGCGGCGGGCCGGCGCGCTCACTTGACTGCGATCGACCGGGGCTTTGCAGCCTCGGTCTTCGGAATCGCGAGCGTCAGAATCCCGTCCTTGAACGAGGCATCGACGTGCTCGGTGTCCGCGTTCGCCGGCAGCGTGAACGATCGCAGGAAGGAGCCGTAGGTCCGCTCGACCCAGCGCCGCTGGTCCTTCTTCTCCTCCCGCTCGCTCTTCTTCTCGCCGCGGATCGTGAGCACGCCCTCCTCGATCTCGACCTGGACGTCCTCCTTCTTCCCGCCGGGGATCTCGACCGTCACGGTGTACTGCGCGTCGTTCTCGTCGATGTCGACGGCCGGCGCGAAGCCGCGCGTGCCGCGTCCGGCCTCCCCGAGCACTCCCTCGAACAGGCGCGCGAGCCGGCTGCTCGGCGCCATCAGCTCGCGGAGCGGCGTCCAGCGATCGAAGAGATCGATCTCTCCGAACGGATCCCAGCGTGCGAGGCCGGCGGGGCGCTTCTCGGCCTTCTCGTGCTTCTCGCTCATGGGGCACCTCTCGAGTCGGCGACCGCGCGGGCCTCGCGGCCGCACGTTCTGTGCAACTCCAGAGCAAACGTTGTGCCACCGCGGCGAAGCGCAAGAGCCGCCGCGAATGCAGATCTGTGACTCGCAGTCACTCACCTGCGGCGGCGCTGCACAGCCGGCTCCGACGGCGGCAGCCGGGCGGCCCGGCCCCGGCGCGGTCAGGCGTCCGTCGCGAGGGGCTCCGACGGCGTGAAGACGACCGGCAGGGCCTTCACTCCGTTCACGAAGTTCGAGCGCAGCCGGCGCACCGGCCCGTTGAGCTCGATGTCCGGAAGCCGCGTCAGCACCTCGCGAAAGATCACGCGCAGCTCCATGCGGGCGAGGTGAGAGCCCAGGCAGAAGTGCTCGCCGACTCCGAAGGCGAGATGGTCGTTCGGGGCTCGGCTCACGTCGAAGCGGTCCGGGTCCGCGAACACTTCTTCATCGCGGTTCGCCGACGGGTACCACATCGTGACCTTGTCGCCCTCGCGAATGCGCTGGCCTCGCACGTCGACGTCGCGCGTCGCGGTGCGCCGGAAGTAGTGGACGGCCGGCTCGTAGCGCAGGATCTCCTCGACGGCGGATTCGAGGAGCGCGAGGTCCTGCTGCACGCGCCGCATCTGGTCGCGATGCCGGATCAGCGTGTGGATGCCGTGCGTCGTCACCGTTCGCGTCGTCTCGTTGCCCGCGACGCACAGCAGCATGAAGAACGAGTTGAACTCGAGCTCGGAAAGCCTGTGTCCGTCGACCTCGGCGGCGAGCAGATGCGTGGTGAGATCGTCGCCGGGGCTTCGGCGCGCCCGGTCCGCCATCCGCGCCGCGTACACGAACATCTCGATGGCGGCGAGCTTGCCGTCTTCGGGAGACGTCTGGAACTCGGGGTCGTCGAAGCCGATCAGGCGGTTCGTGAGATCGTAGATCGCCTGCCGGTCTTCCTCCGGAACGCCCATCAT
>JAYRMX010000223.1:0-3096 GCA_041912475.1 Myxococcota bacterium | reverse complement strand
GCTGCCGATCAACCCGAGCGGCGGCTTCCAGTCGTTCGGCGAGGCGACGACCGCGATGGGCATCTTCCAGGTCGCCGAGCTCACGTGGCAGCTTCGTGGCGAGGCGGGAGGCCGGCAGGTCCCGCAGGCGAAGGCGGGCCTCGGCCAGACGATCGGGCTCGGCGGCAACGCGACGGCGGTCGTCCTCAAGCGCTGAGGCCCGATCGCTCGCGCGAGGGAGGAGTGGGATGACCGCGACGACGTGGACGGCGTGGGAACGCGTCACCGGCGACGGGCTCGACTTCGACGAGATCGTCTACGAGAAGAAACGTCACCGCGAGCTCGGCGGCGGGATCGCTCGCGTCACGATCTCGAAGCCCGAGAAGCTGAACGCGATGACGCTGCGGACCGTCGACCAGATGTTCCGCGCGTTCTACGACGCGAACCACGACACCTCGCTCGGCGCGATCGTCGTCGCGGGATCGGGAAAGCACTTCGGTGTCGGCGGCGACGTCGAGTGGGAGCGCTGGGGCCTGCGCGAAGCCTTCTACTTCCGCTACCCGCACAACCGCCTGATCCGCACCTCGCGAAAGCCCGTCATCGCGCAGGTGCAGGGTTACTGCCTCGGCGGGCACAACCACATGGCCTACTGCTGCGACTTCACGATCGCGTCGGACGACGCCGTCTTCGGGCAGGCCGGCCCGAAGGTGTCGAGCCCGGCCGACGGCTTCTTCGTCCCCTACCTCGCGAACGTCGTCGGCGCCAAGAAGGCGCGCGAGATGTGGATGCTGTGCCGCCGCTACAAGGCCGACCAGGCGCTCGCGATGGGGCTCGTGAACGAGGTCGTCCCGCGCGACCAGCTCGAAGCCGCGGTCGACCGCTTCTGCGAGGAGATGCTGCGCCTCTCGCCGGGGTGCCTCGAGATCCTGAAGGCCAGCTTCGATCAGATGATGGACGGCTACGCCGAGATGGGCGTCATCTCGAGCAGCCTCTACCCCGACTGGTTCGACGCGCCCGAGGGCAAGGAAGGCGGAGCGGCCTTCGTCGAGAAGCGGACGGCCCGTTTCTGGGAGATCCGCGAGCGCGAGAGCGAGCTGCGAAAGCGGCTGCTCGAGGAGTGGGAGCGCAAGAAGTAGGCACGGCTACCGCCGGAGGTGGGACGAGTCATGCGAATCGGGCTTTGCTCTCTGGCTTTCGTTCCGCTGCTCGGCATCGCAGCGCCCGATGCCGGCCCCGAGGGCTCCGGACCGTCCTCGAACCCGTTCCCGGACCGCGAGCAGCTCGAGTCGCTGGGGCCGGCGCCTGCGATCTCCGACCTGCTGAAGACCCCCTCCCTCAACGTGGCCGAGTGGAAGCTCACAGGGCCACTGCCGGACACGGCGGGCGCCACGCCGCACGTAGCAGGCAGCGCCAGCGAGAAGCTCCTCGACGTGGCGGTGTCGAAGCGCACGGGCCTCGCCACCTCCACCGAGTCGATGCACTGCGTCGCGCGCGAGATCGGCCTCTTCGCGCTCGCTCAC
The DNA here is from genome assembly GCA_041912475.1 of Myxococcota bacterium. Taxonomy (GTDB): domain Bacteria; phylum Myxococcota_A; class UBA9160; order UBA9160; family UBA9160; genus MYXO. The sequence goes on along the minus strand of JAYRMX010000223.1, from coordinate 1,597 downwards.
GACGCGCTGCCGGACTCGGGTCTCATCGAGTTCATCGCGGCGCGGTGCGGCTGCACCGGCATCGGCATCCGGCCGGCCTATCTCTCGGCACGCGTGCCCGCCGCCGTCAGCGACGAACAGGTCAGCGAGCGCTGGCGGGACCGACTCGAGGAGATGCTCTCGACGTCGCTCCAGGGCGGGCCCGTCGAGATCGGCCTCTGGTTCGGCCGCAATGGCGATCGCGCCGTTGCCATCGTTGCATCGAGCCAGCGCACGGCGCTCATCGAGCCCTTCTCGACGCTGTCCGAGGGCGGAGCGGTGACGATCCGTGGCGAAGTGCTGTCGCCGACCGCAGCGGTTTCCGCGCTCGTGAACCGCGGACGGTTCGGCTTCGCCGCCTGCACCAGCGAGCCGGGGCGCGGCCTGCCGCGCTTCTCGTTCCGATGTGAGCTTGCGCCGGGCGACCCCCAGGCAGCCATCGAGATCTCCGTGCTTCCCGTCGGTCGCATCCTCACCACCTCGGCGCTGCGCACGCTCGCGAGGCCGCCGGGCTCGGTGGCCGACACCTACCGGCGCGTGGAGTCGTCCATCGGAGTCGCGCCGCTCGATCCCGCGGAGCTCGCCGGCGCGATCCAGGGCGCGATCAATGCGGTGCGGATGCGCGCCGAGCTTTCTCCGCTCACGCTCTCGAAGACCCAGAGCGAGGATGCGGCCGAGCTCGTGCCGCACCTGTTCGCGTCCGGCTGGGGAATGGCGTCAGCGGCGGTGGGCGATCTGGCGGCGCTCGGCCTCGTGGCCGGGTGGCGGGTCGGCGGGCCCATCAAGGACGCGGACATGGCCACGGGCTACCTGCTCGGAAGCCGCGACGTTGGTCTCTGGCTCGACACCGTGCTGCGGTATCCGAGCGGACGCTCTGCGCTCCTCTCTCCGAGGGCGAGCGTGCTCGCCGTGGGCGCGACCAGCTCGGAGACGCCGCCGATCCTGGCGGCCGTGGCGACGACCTACGAGCTCTTCGGCGAGGAGGACTTCCAGGCGGACGCGCGTCGCGTGCTCGACCTGATCGCGAAGGCGCGACCTACCGACTCGAAGCCATTGGCCGAGCTCCCCGAGGAGGCACGGAAGGCGGTACACGAGGTGGCTCGAGCAGTGCCCGAGGAGAAGCTCTCGCCCAAGGCGGCGCTGGACCGCGCAGTCGAGCAGTCGGGGCAGGCGCTCGGCCGACGCATCCAGGGTTGGGTCCTGCAGGCCTCGAGCCTCGAAGAGATCCGGCTGCCGCCGGAGCTCCTGGGCCTGGAATCGCCCGAGCTCGCCGTGGGCGTCACGTTCACGCAGCCCGACGATGCGCCGTGGGCTCATTACCTGGTGCTGGTGTTGGCCTCGGAGCCGGACGTGTCGATCTAGTGTTCGGGCGCTGCGCGCCATTTCCCGAGCCGCACGGCTCGCTTCGCTCGCCGGCAGCGGCCTTCGCTCGGCCGCAGACGGCCTCACTGCGCGGCCGCTTCGCGGCCTTGCGTCAAGCCTCGGTCGTCGGCTCCGGCGGAGCGGCGAGCTCGGCGGGCGCCGCGGCGGCGGTGCCCGCTTCGGCCTGGTCGGGCGCGACGAGGCCCGAGAGGTCGCG
>JAYRMX010000222.1:0-5270 GCA_041912475.1 Myxococcota bacterium | reverse complement strand
GTGCGCGCGACGGCGAAAGCGAGGCGCTGCGCGAGCCAGGGCCGTGCGCCCTCGAGGTAGCGGAACGCGTCGCGGTCGATCTCGAGCAGCCGCGTCTCGCACTCGGCGACCGCCGACTCTGGATGCGCGCAGTCGCCGACGAGCGGCATGCCGCCGAAGACGTGGCCCGGCTGGAGGCGGGCGAGGGTCACCTCGCGGCCGCCTCGCGCCCGCGCCTGGAGCGTCACGCCGCCGCTCGCGACGACGAAGATCGAGTCCTCGCCCGCAAGGGCCGTATCCTGCCGGTACACGAGGTGCCCGGTCAGGACGTCGCGCAGGCGGGTGATCTGCGCGAGTCCGAGGATCTCTTCGAGGCCGAAGTCGCGAAGATCCGACTGCGCGTAGAGGAATCGCGCGAGGCCGCGGCCGGTTTCGATCACGTAGTGGCTGAGAGCCTCGATGGCTTCGGGCGAGAGATCGACGAAGGCGAGACCCGAGAGCACGACGTCTCCGGCGGCCGAGTCGATCTGCCAGCGCCCTTCGGCGTCGACGGTGAGCGGACCGCTCGGGAGCGCGACGACGACGCGTCGCACCGACTTGAGCGCGAACGGCGACGCCGTCGCGACGCACAGGCCGCCGACGCCGACGTCCCGCGAGCGCGCGAGGAGCGGCGCGGGCAGCTCCGCGACGTGGATCTCGACCGGGAGATCCGACCCGACCCGGCCGGTGCCCCGAATCTCGTTCTTGCCCGCGAGGGCGCCCGGCTCCGACCCCTGCGCGTACGTCCTCATGCTGGCGCTACCCTCCATTGGGTCGGATTTCGGCTCTTGCGGGGTCCAACTTGACCGGGCGCCGGGCCGGGCGAGGCGAAGGCGCCCCGCAGGGCCCTTCGGTGCGGCAGCGGCGGGAGAGCGGGGCATGGCGGAGGCAACGGGAAACGCGGTCGCGCCCCGCCGCAGGGGGCTCGAACCCGGGCAGTGGGCCCTCGTCGCGCTCCTCGCCGCGGCGTTCGCCCCGGGACTGCTCGCCCTCGAGCGCGTCTGGTCTTCGGTGCCGTACTACTCGCACGGCTACCTCGTGCCGCTGGTCTCCCTGCTGCTGGCCTGGCGCGAGATCCCCGCGCTGCGCGACGCGCCCGCCGGCCGGAGCGCCTTCGGGCCGCCCGCCCTCGCGCTGGCGCTCGCGGTCTATGGCGCGGGCGTCGCGGCCGGACTCGTCGAGGTGCAGGGGCTCGGCATCGTGGCGGCGGTGGCGGCGACCGTGCTCTGGCTTCGCGGCGCCGAATGGCTGCGGCGTCTCGCGTTTCCGATCGCGTATCTCGTCTTCATGGTTCCGCTGCCCGACGACTGGATCCAGCCGCTCATTCTCCAGCTCCGGCTCTTCGTGACCGAAGCCGCCGTCCTCCTGCTCCATGCGGGCGGACTGCCGGTGCTTCGGGAAGGGAACGTCATCGCGTTGCCGAGCGGCGAGGCGCTCTTCGTCGCCGAAGCGTGCAGCGGCGTCACGTCGCTGGTGACGCTCACGCCGCTCGCGCTGCTGGTCGCGCAGCTCACCGAACGCTCGCGCTGGCGGCGCGTCGTGATCGTCGTCTCCGTGGTGCCGATCGCGCTGCTCTTCAACCTCGTGCGCGTTCTCGGAACGGTCGTCGCGGCCGAGCACGTCGGTGCGGAGCGCGCGACGGCGGGCGGCATGCACGACCTCGCGGGCCTCGCGACGTACGCCCTCGGTTGTCTCGCGCTGCTCGGTGTCGGCTCGCTGCTGCGGCGACTTCGGCCGGGAGGATGAACGCGGCCCGGCCGGCCGCCGGCCTCGCGCGGCGCGTCAAGGATCTCGCGCACGCGCTCGGCTTCGACCTCGCCGGCATCGCGAGCCCGGAGCCGAGTCCGCAGACCGAGCGCTTTCGCTCGTGGCTCGCGCGCGGCTACGCGGGCGAGATGCGGTGGCTCGAACGCCGGGCGGACGAGCGCGTCGATCCGCGGCTCGTGATGGAAGGCGTTCGCAGCGTCGTGTGCGTCGGGCTGGTGTACGACCCCGGCGCACGCCCGGAGCCGCGGCCGGGATTCGCTCGGATCTCCCGCTACGCCGGCGGAGACGACTACCACGACGTGATGCTCGAGCAGATCGAAGCGCTCGCGGCCGGGATCGAAGCGCTCGTGCAGGCGCCGGTGCGATGGCGCGCCTACGTCGATACGGGCCCCGTCCTCGAGCGCGCGATCGCGGCGCGTGCGGGTCTGGGCTGGATCGGAAAGAACGCCTGTCTGGTGCATCCGCGCCTCGGCTCGTACGTGTTCCTCGGCGTGCTCTTCACCGACCTCGCGCTCGCGTTCGATGAGCCCGAGCCGGACCATTGCGGGACGTGCCGCGCCTGCCTCGACGCATGTCCCACCGCAGCCTTCGCCGAGCCCGGCGTCGTCGACTCGCGGCGCTGCCTCTCCTACACGACGATCGAGCTTCGCGAAGCGATTCCCGGCGAGCTGCGGGAGGGGCAGGGCGCGCACGTCTTCGGCTGCGACGTGTGCCAGGACGTGTGCCCGTTCAACCGGCGCGAGCGAAGGCGCGTTCCCGCAGACCCGCTCGGACTGCGGGCGCGCCTCGAGCCGCGCGAGCCGTGGGTGGCGCCCGATCTCGCATGGCTGCTCGGCCTCGACGAAGAGGCGTGGCGGGCGGCGACGCGCCGGCGCGCGCTGCGGCGAGCGAAGTACCGGGCGCTCCTTCGCAACGCGCTCGTCGCCGCCGGCAACTCGGGCGAGCCGCGGCTCGCCGCGCTCGTTCGCCGCTTCGCCGGCGGCGCCGACGAGCTCCTCGCCGAGCACGCGCGCTGGGCACTGGCGCGTCTGGGCGCGGCGTGAGGCCCTCCGCGGGCGAGCGCCGCCCGCTGCGGGCCCGGCTGCGCTGCGAACGGGCGACTCGACGGGCGTCCGCTCGCTCCCGCCCGCGCCCGGTCGCAGCCGCGCGCAGCTAGCGAACCAGGTCGCGGACGCGGGCGGGATGGTCGGAGATGATCCCGTCGACGCCGAGGGCGAGGAGCTCCTGCATCTGCGCCGGATCGTTGATCGTCCAGACGTGCACCTGGATGTCGTTCGCGTGCGCGAATCGCATCAGCTCGGGCGTCACGATGGGCTTTCCGCCGAAATCGGCGGGGATCTGGAGCGCCATCACGCCGGGCGGCGGCGCCGAGCCGTCGAGCGCGGCGCGGATGCAGCGAACGACGTCGCCGACGCAGGCGCCGATCGCGACCCGGATCCCGGTGCGCGCGACGGCCTCGCGGATCGTCGCCATGATGGCGTCCTTCTCGGCCGCGAGCAGCGTCCGCTCCGTGCGCCCGGCACGCGCGATGGTCTCGAGCGTTCGCTCGGCGACGCCGGGCGCCTCCTCCTTGATCTCGATGTTGAAGCGCACGCCGGGAAGCGCTTCGAACGCCTCCTCGAGCGTGGGGATGCGAAGGCCCCGGCCGCGCCACGGAAAGCTCCCGTTCGCCTCGAACCGGTGGCCGGCGTCGAGGCGCCTCGCCTCGGCGAGCGGCAGATCCGCTATCCGTCCGGCGCCGTCGGTCGTGCGGGCACCGTCGTCGTCGTGCAGCAGCACGAGCGCGCCGTCACGCGTCGCGTGGAGGTCGGTCTCGACGATGCTCGCCCCGTCGGCGACGCCGCGGCGAAAGCTCTCGAGCGTATTCTCCGGCGCGACGCCGGCCGCGCCGCGGTGGCCGATCACGAGCGGGGTCGGAAGATCGAAGTACGGGTGACGCATGCGCGTACGGTATCATGCGCGGCCCATGGCGGTCCTCACGCGCGATGCGATCCTGCGCGAGCTCGAGCTCGGCCGCCTCGTCGTCGAGCCGCTCGAGCCGGCGCAGGTCGGACCCGCGTCGGTCGACCTCACGCTCGGCGAGGAGATCCGCATCCTCACGCCGGGCGGGCGCCTGATTCCGATTCGCGACGGAACCGACTACCGCGAGTACACGACGCCGCACCGCCTCGACGCGCCGTTCGTTCTCGATCCCGGGCTCACGATCCACGCGATCACGCGCGAGCGCGTCACTCTGCCGACCGACCTGTGCGGGTTTCTCGAGGGCCGCAGCCAGTTCGCACGGCTCGGCCTCATGATCCACGTGACGTCGGCGTTCGTGCAGCCGGGCGTCTCGAACCGACAGGTGCTCGAGATGAGCAACGTCTCGGGGCACCCGCTCGAGATCCACGCCGGCGTGCGACTGTGCCAGCTCGTGCTGATGCGCACCGAGGGCCATTCCGCGTACCGCGGTCGCTTCGCCGAGCAGGAGCACCCGTAGCGGATGCGCGCGGTCGTGCAGCGGGTGCGCTGCGCGCGCATCGAGGTGGCGGGCGCGTGCGTTGGCGAGATGCAGGCGGGGCTCCTCGCGCTGGTCGGCGTCGGCCGCGGCGACGACGAGGCCCACGCGGCCGAGCTCGCGCGGCGGCTCGTGGGGCTTCGCGTCTTCGACGACGACGCCGGGCGCATGAACCGCTCGCTCCTCGACGCCGGCGGAACGCTCGGCGTGGTGTCGCAGTTCACGCTCTTCGGAGACACGCGCTCGGGCCGGCGGCCGTCGTACGCCCGGGCGGCCCCCGCCGCGAAGGCCGCGCCGCTCGTCGAGGCCGTCGCCGCGGCGGCGCGCGCGCACGGCGTCGCCGTCGTCGGCGGACGGTTCGGCGCCGAGATGCAGGTGTACCTGGTGAACGACGGCCCGGTGACGCTGCTGCTCGACACGGAGAAGGTGTTCTGATCGCGGCTCCTTGACCGCAGCCCCGGTGCCCCGGCAAACTGAGGGTGTGGGGGGCGGCCTGCGGCCGTCCTGGGAGGACTGCCGTGCTGCCGATCATCTCGACTCGCCGCGCGCTCGTCGCCGGCCTCGCGCTCTCGCTTCTCGTCTCGGGCGCCGCTCGCGCCGAAGCGTCGGACTCCGAAGGCGTCGGATACGGCGTCGGCGCCGCGCTGTGCTCGATCGTCTACGGACCCGCCAAGATCGTCTACGCCATCCTCGGCAGCGTCGTCGGCGCCGGGGCCTGGGCGGTGACCGGCGGGGACTCGGACGTGGCGACGCCGATCTTCGAGTCCGCGCTCTACGGTGACTACGTCGTCACCCCCGACGTCCTGCGCGGGGAGCGGCCGCTCGAGTTCGTCGGCCGCCCGGCCGATGCGGCAGGGCGCAAGCCGGTCGCGTCGCCGCCCTCCGACGGGTTCTGACGCATCGCAGCAAGCTGCGGGTGTTGGCACACGTGCGTCCGGCGGGCGATGCTAGGCGCGGGTGCCCATGACCGACGCGGTTTCGATCGCCT
>JAYRMX010000221.1:0-4441 GCA_041912475.1 Myxococcota bacterium | reverse complement strand
GAGGCCGTCGCACTCACGCGACGCTTCGGCCCCAACACGGCCCTCGACCGCCTCACGCTGACGATCGAGCCCGGCGAGGCGTTCGGGCTCCTCGGAGCGAACGGCGCCGGGAAGACGACCTTCATCCGGCTCATCACGGGCTACCTGATCCCGACCGGCGGCACGGTCACGGTCGACGGCTTCTCGCCCGTCACCCATCCCGCGCAGGTCCACGCGCGCCTCGGCTACGTCGCCGAGACCACGCGGCTCTACGCCGACCTGCGCGTCGAGCAGTTCCTGCGCTTCGCAGGCGAGGTGCACGGCCTCTCCGGGGCGCAGCTCGACCGCGCCCTCGAGCGCTCGATCGAACGGTTCGCGCTCGCGGGAGTCGCGCGGCGCCTCGTCGGCAACCTCTCGAAGGGTTTCCAGCAGCGCGTCTCGCTCGCGCAGGCCTTCCTTCACGACCCGGCGCTGGTGATCGTCGACGAGCCCACGAGCGGGCTCGACCCGCTGCAGCAGGCCGAAGTCGACGAGGTGCTCGCGGCTCTGCGCGGCGAGCGAACGCTGATCCTGTGCACGCACGACCTCTCGGAGGCGCGGAAGCTCGCGTCGCGCGTCGCCGTCCTGCGGCAGGGGCGCCTCGTCGCCGCCGGGCCGGTCGCGGAGGTGCTCGGCGGATCCGACCCGCTCGCGCTGTTCCGCTCGCGCGAGGCTGCGGCCTGATGCGCCCGCTCGTCGCGCTCGTCCGCAAGGAGCTCGCGGTCCTGTTCGGATCGCCCGTCGCGTACGTGACGCTCACCGCCATCGCGCTCGTGACCGCCCTGCTCTTCTTCGATCACCTCCGCGTCTACAACCAGATCCTGTTCGTCTACACCAGCAGCATGACGGGGGGCTTCGAAGGCGGCACCGTCCCGCAGCGCGTGAACCTGCAGGACCAGGTGTTCGTGCCGCTCATGGAGCAGCTCGCCATCACACTGATCGGACTCGTCCCGCTGGTCACGATGCGAGCGTTCTCGGAGGAGCGCGCCCGCGGGACGGACGAGCTGCTTCTCACGTCGTTGCTGACGCCCAACCAGATCGTTCTCGGGAAGTTCGCCGCGACGTTCGTCTTCGTCGCCCTCATGCTGACCGTGAGCTTCGTGTATCCGGCGTCGGCCGTCCTGCGCGCGGGCCTCGGCGCCCAGCATCTGCTCGCGGTGTACGTCGGCCTCGTGATCCTCGGGTTCGGCCTCGCTTCGATCGGGCTCGCGTGCTCCGCGTTCACGGCCAGCCAGCTCGTCGCCGCCGTATCGGCGTACGCCGTCGCGTTCGCCGTCTACGACCTCGGCTGGCTGAACCCGTTCGTCGGAGACCGCATCGGACGCGTTCTCTCGCTCGTCTCGCTGCAGCCCCGCTTCTCCGGCTTCGCCGAAGGGCTGGTCTCGCTCGCCGACGCCGTCTACTTCGCGGGGCTCGTCGCCATCGCCTTCGTGCTCGCGCGCCTCTCCCTCGACTTCGTGCGTGTCCGATGATCTTGCGCCAGCTCGCCATCGCCGGAGCGATCGCGCTCGCCTTCGGGCTCGGCTCGTACTACGCCACGGGCAGCGCAGGCGCGTTCGCGTCGATCAATCTCGCCGCCGGAGCGCTCGCGCTCGCCGTCTCGGCGGTCGGAGCCCTGCGCGGCCTGCGCGGCGTCGGAACGCCGGCGGCGCGACGCCTCCTGCTGCCGCGCCTCGCGCTGCTCGCCGGCGTCGTCGCCGCGTCGGTCGTGCTCGAGCGCGGCGCGCAGCGGCTCGGCTGGCGGCTCGACTGGACCACCGAGCGGCGCTTCGAGCTCGCGGAAGCGACGCAGAAGGAGCTCGCGAAGCTCTCGAACCCGCTCGACCTGACCTTCTACCGCGAGCGCGGCGATCCACGGGCGCGCCGCACGTCGCTGCTGCTCGAGACGATGGCCCGAGGCCATCCGATCGTCGTCCACGAGCGCTGGCTCGACGAGTCCGAGAGCGAGGCCGACCAGTTCGGGATCCAGAGCACGGAGGCCGTCGTCCTCCAGATGGGCGACCGCTTCGAGACCGTCGACCATCCGACCGAGGGCCGGATCTACGAGGCGCTCTGGCGCCTTCAGAATCCGGGCGCGAAGACGCTCTACGCGACGTTCGGCGAAGGCGAAGCGAACTTCGACAGCGTCGAGCCCGACGGCTACTCGGGCCTGCGGACGATGCTCGAAACCGAGGGCTACACGCTTCGCAGGCTCGTCACCGCGACGGGAGCCGGCGTTCCGGCGGACGCCGGCGGAGTTCTGGTTGCGGGCCCGAGGCGCGCGTTCGGCGCAGACGCCGCACGCGCGCTCGGCGCCTACCTCGCGGGCGGCGGCGGGCTCGTGGCCCTGCTCGAGCCCGGCGTGCGCAGCGGCCTCGAGCCGCTCCTCGGCGAATGGGGCCTCGACCTTCCGGACGGGGTCATCGTCGATCCGCCGGCCGGTACGGTCGCCGGGGGCGCGCCGGGGATCAACCCGATCGCGAGCAACTACTCGCAGCACCCCGTGACCCACGGACTCGGGCCCCGAACACTCACGCTCTTCCTCACCGCGAGGCCGGTCGTTCCGGTGCGCAAGCCGCAGCCGGACGACGAGCTGCGCGCGCTCGTGTACTCGAGCCCCGAGGCCTGGCTCGACACGGAGCCCGGACGGATCGCGTCCGGCGCGGCGCCGCAGCGGCCGGCCGGCGTCTCGCCGCAGCGCTGGCCGTTCGTCGCCGCCGGGCGCTATCCGCGCGACGGCCGCGAGGCGCGCATCGTCGTCTTCGGCGACGCGAGCTTCGCCGACAACGACCACCTGCGCGCGCTCTACAACCTCGACCTGCTCCTCAACGCCGTCCACTGGGTCGGCCAGCGCGAGGAGGCGATCGCGCTGCGGCCCAAGCTCGTGACGCCGAACCAGGACCCGCTCACGCCGCAGCAGAGCCTCGCGATGCTGTACGGCGTGGGGCTGCTGCTGCCGGAGCTGCTGCTCATCGCCGGCGCCGTCACCTGGCTGCGGCGCCGCGCGGCGTGAGCCGCGCTCCGCGGCTACTTCTCTCCCGGCGGGGGCGGCCGCGTCGCGAGCGCGATCCCCGACGCGCCGGCCTGCTGCGCGGCGTCGAGGACGCTCACCGCCTGGCCGAGCAGCACCTTCCGATCGCCGCGCAGGATCACGACCTTCTCGCGCGAGGCGCCGAGCGCGGCCTTGAGCGCCTGCGGCAGCGCGGCGGCCGATACCGACTTCTCTCCGACCTGGATGCCCCCCTCGGCGTCGATCGTCACGGTGACACCGCTCGGCGTCGCCTTCGCCACCGCGGCGCCCGGCAGGTTCACCTCCTTGCCCTGACTCGTGATCACGGAGGTCGTGACCATGAAGATGATCAGGAGCACGAGGAAGATGTCGACGAGCGGCGTGATGTTGATCTCGGCGACGATGTCGTCGCCGAGCTCCTCGCCGGGGCTAGGCAGGGAGTGGATGGCCACGAACCGCCTCCTTGCCGCCGTTCTCGCTCGCAGGAGCGCCCGACTCGACGTAGAGCAGCGCCTGGACGAATCGCTCGCAGGCCCGCGTGAAGACGTTGCCGACCGACCCGGCGCGCACCTGGAGATAGTTGTAGAAGCCGAGCGCGAAGATCGCGACGCCGAGTCCAGCGGCCGTCGCGATCAGCGCCTCGGAGATGCCGGCCGCGACGACCGCAAAGCCGCCCGAGCCCTCGGTCGCCATCTGGTGGAAGGCGCGCATGATGCCGATCACGGTGCCGAACAGGCCGACGAACGGCGAGAGCGACCCGATCGTCCCGAGGATCCAGAGGCCGCGGCGCAGCTCCACGATCCGCTCCTGCCGCGACGTCGCGAGCACGCTCTGCAGGTCCTCGAGCGCGATGTTCTTCCACTCGAGGCCTTCGGCGAAGATCGCGCCGATCGGCGTCTTCGCCGCGTCGCACAGCGCGCGCGCGGCCGAGAGATCTCCCTTCGCGAGCAGGTCGACGAGGCGGCGCGTGAGATCGCGCGTCGAGGCCTCGAGCCCGCGGTAGCGCCACCAGCGTTCGAGGACGATCGCGAGCGCGACGACGGACGCCACCGCCATCGGGTACGTCGTGATCCACGCCTGGTTGAGCATGTGGAGCAGCGTGCCGGCGTCCATCGAGGAGCCGAGCTGCGCAACCGCTTCCGCACCCTGAACGGCCGTCTGCGCCGTCGCTTCGGTGACCGGATCCAAGACCGCTCCTTCCGTGCGAGCGCAGCGCCGCGGCGCGCGCGCCATCCGCGCGCGCACGCTAGCCGATCGCAACGGGGGGTGCAGCGCTGCGCGCGTTGACCCTCCGAATGCCCTGCCGTAGCATCGATGCCGCGGGTGCTGTGAGCGTGCCGACGAATTCTGCGCCGATCGCCAGCGTCCAACCGTGCGCCGCGCGGTGTGTGCGCTGTTGCCCATCGCAGCCAGCGCGCAGCCTGCTGGCAGACG
>JAYRMX010000220.1:0-7094 GCA_041912475.1 Myxococcota bacterium | reverse complement strand
GAGCCGGATCTCGCGGGGTCGTTCACCGCCGCCGCCGTGGAGCTCGCAGGCCGTGGCTGACCCGCTCCGCGCAGACACGCAGAAGCCCACCTCGCAGTCCGAGGCCGCGTCGCACAGATCGCAGCCCGTGGCTGACCCCGCTCCGCGCAGGCACCGCCACCACGACACGCTGCGCGCGCAGCTCGTGCTGCCGCTCCTGTTCGCCGGGCTGGGCGTCGCCGTCGTGGGGATTCTCGCGGGCGTCTTCGGCGTCGCTGCATTTCTCGACGGCCAGACGAGGCTTCGCGCGCAGCGCGTCTCGTTCCACGTGAGCCTCGCCGCGGAATCGCTCGACGAAGTGTCGGAGCTGCGGCGGGTCGTTGCGTCGCTCGGCGCCGACCGGGACATCGCGCGGATCGTCGTCGCGACCGGAGAGCCGCCGCGCGTCGTCGTGGCAACGCATCGGGCGTGGGTCGGCAAGCCGGTCGCCGAGCTCGACGACCCGCCGATGCGCGCGCTCCTCCTGCGTGCGATCGAGATCGGCGACCCCGTGGCGCGACCGGGAGAAGAGTTCTCGCAGCTCATCGCGCGGCCGTTCATCATGGGTAACGCGCACGCCTCGGCGCTCGCCTCTGCGAACCCGGCGCGGCGCGGCGCCGTCTTCGTGCAGCTCACGAACGACTCCGGGCAGCGTGCGGTCCTCCGCACCGCCTTCGGCGGAACGGCCGCCTGCATGGGCCTCGTGGTCGCCTTCACCCTCGTCAGCCAGGCGGAGCTTCGGCGCCGGGTGCTGCAGCCGCTCGCGGCGATCCGCAACGCGTTCGACCGGCGCGCGGCCGGCGATCCCTTCGCCACGGCGCCCGTCCTGCGCGACGACGAGATCGGCGCGCTGGCGCAGAGCTTCAACGAGATGACCGACCGCCTCGCTCGAACCGAGAGCCATCTGCAGCGCGTCGCCGAGACGATCGACGAGTGCATCTGGGTCGCCGAGGCGAAGCCTCCCGCCCGGCTCGTCTACCTGAGCCCGGCCTACGAGAAGATCTACGGGCGCAGCCTCGCCGACGGCCCCGCCGACGTCGCGACGACCGCCCGCTCGCTCCACCCCGACGACCGCGACCGCGTCCTCGGGCTGTGGGCCCGCGCCGCGCGCGAGCCGCTCGAGATCGACCACCGAATCGTGCGGCCGGGCGGCGAGGTGCGCCTGCTCCGCATGCGCACGCATCCGATCCGCGACGCGAGCGGCGAGACCGTCCTCGTGGCGGGGCTCGTCGCCGACGTGACGGACCGCCGGCGCGCGGAGGAGGCGCTGCAGCTCGCATGCGGCGCCGCCGAGGCCGCGAGCCGCGCCAAGGACGACTTCCTCGCGACGATGAGCCACGAGATTCGAACGCCGATGAACGCCGTGATCGGCATGACGGGCCTCCTGCTCGACACGCCGCTCACGGCCGAGCAGCGCGAGTACGCGGAGACGATCCGCACCTCGGGCGACGCTCTGCTCGGGATCATCAACGACATCCTCGACTTCTCGAAGATCGAGGCCGGCAAGCTCTCGCTCGAAGCGAGCGAGTTCGACCTCGAGGAGCTCGTCGCGGAGGCCATGAGCCTCGTCCGCGAGCCCGCCGAGCGGCGCGGCCTCGCGCTGTCGAGCCGGCTCGAGGTCGGCGAGTCGCTGCGCCTGGTCGGCGACGCGGGCCGGCTGCGGCAGGTGCTCCTCAACCTGCTCGCGAACGCCGTCAAGTTCACCGAGCGCGGGTCGGTGTCGCTGCGCGTCAGCACGACGAGCACCGAGCGCGGCGTCGTGCGGCTTCGCTTCGAGGTCCGCGACACGGGACCCGGGATCCCGGAGAAAGCTCAGCCGCGCCTGTTCGAGGCCTTCATGCAGGCCGACGCGTCGATGAGCCGGCGCTACGGCGGCACCGGCCTCGGCCTCGCGATCTCGAAGCGCATCGTCGAGCTGATGGGCGGCAGGATCGGCGTCGAGAGCCGGCCGGGAGAGGGGAGCCTCTTCTGGTTCGGCGTCCCGCTGGCGCTGGCAAAGCAGGAGAGCGCGGAATCCCGTGCCGGCGCCGCGCCGGCAGCGCAGCCGCAGGCCCCGCTCGGCCTGCGCGTTCTCGTCGCCGAGGACAACGCGGTGAACCAGCGCGTGATCGTTCGTCTGCTCGAGAAGCTCGGCTGCCGCGCCGACGCCGTCGCGAACGGGCGAGAGGCGGTCGAGGCCGCTGCGCGAACGCCGTACGACGTCGTCCTCATGGACTGTCAGATGCCGGAGATGGACGGCTTCGAGGCGACGCGCGCGATCCGCGAGACCGAGGGAGACGGCCGCAGGCTGCCGATCGTCGCAGTCACGGCGAACGCCATGCCCGGAGACCGCGAGCGCTGCCTCGAAGCCGGAATGCAGGACTACGTCTCGAAGCCCGTCGGCCTCGACCGCCTGCGCGACGCACTCGAGCGCGTGCGCGGGGCTGCGCCCGGCGCGGAGCGCCGCTCGGCCTGAGCGCCCGCGGCGCGGCGAGCCGCCGTACGGCTCGCCGCCGTGAAGCCGTCCCGGTAGAGTGCCCGCCATGCTCGAGCTGGCACGATCCGTCGAAGCCGCCTGCGCGCTCGGACGGGGCTTCCTCGGCGTCTCGATCGGGATGCTGTGCCTCACGCTGCTGCTCCGCCGGATCCATCCGGCCGCGCGCGTTCGGCTGCGCGTCGCGTCGCTCATGCAGGTGGCGGGGCTCGCGGGGCTCGCCGTCGCGGGCGCCCTGCTCCTCGTCGGTCTCGACGGCGAGTCGTTCGCGTTCCGGCTGCTGCGCGACACGGCCGACGTCTTCCTCGCGGTCTCGATCGTCACGATCTGCGGCGTGCTCGTCTTCGACTACGTGCTCGGCCCGCTGCGCCTTCGTCCTCCCGGCATCCTCACGGATCTCCTCCTCGCCGCCGGCTACGTCGCGGCGACGATCGTCGTGCTGGCGGCGCTCGGGCGCGACGTTTCGAGCGTGCTCACGACCGGAGCGATCGCGACCGCCGCGATCGGCTTCTCGCTGCAGGACACGCTGCGCTCCGTGATGGGCGGCATGTCGCTGCAGATGGACAGCAGCGTGAGCGAGGGCGACTGGATTCGCTTCGATTCGACCGAGGGCCGGGTCTCGGAGATCCGATGGCGAAGGACGTCGATCGTGACGCGCGACGGGAACACCGTCGTGATCCCGAATTCGCACCTCGCGAGCACGCCCGTCACGATCCTCGGCAAGCACGGCGGGCGCGACGTGCAGACGCGGCGCTGGATCCACTTCGAGGTCGACCACGGCGTTCCGACCGGCGAGGTGATCGCGGCGGTCGAGGCCGCGCTTCGCGGAAACCCCGTCCGCGGAATGGCCGTGCAGCCGCCCGCGGACTGCGTGCTCACCGACCTGCGCAGCGGCTGGCAGACGTTCGCGGCGCGCTACTGGCTGCGAAACCTCGCCGAGGACGCGGCGTGCGACTCGGCCGTTCGCGCGCGCGTGATCGCCGCGCTGCAGCGGATCGGCGTCGGCTTCTCCTTCCCGACGCACTCGGTCCTTCTGCACCCGAAGGACGCCCGGCACCTCGACCTCGCGCAGGAGCACGAGCGCGAGCGCCGGCTTCGCGCGCTCGCGAGCGTACCGCTCTTCGCGCCGCTCACGAGCGACGAGCTCACGTCGCTCGCCGACAAGCTCCGGCTCACCGCGTTCTCGCCGGGCGAGGTGATCACGCGGCAGGGCGCGACCGCGAACTGGCTCTACGTCGTCGTTCGCGGCATCGCCGGCGTGCGCGTCAGCGCCGACGGCAGCGGATCCGATCGCCGCGTCGCCTCGCTCGAGCCGGGCAGCTTCTTCGGAGAGATGGCGCTGCTCACCGGCGCGCCCCGCACCGCGACCGTCGTCGCCGAATCCGACGTGAGCTGTTACAAGCTCGACAAGGAGAGCTTCCTCGACGTGCTGCAGGCGCGCCCCGCGCTGGCCGAGGAGATCTCGCTGCTGCTCGCACGCCGTCGCGTCGAGCTCGACGCGGCGCGCGAGCAGCTCAGCGAAGAAGCGCGCCGAAAGCGGCTCGAAACGGCCGAGCACGACATGCTCTCGCGAATCCGGAAGTTCTTCCGCCTGCACTAGCCGCATGAAGCCATTGACAGGCACGCGTCGCAGGCGGATAACGAATGCGACCGGAGGCCTGCGTGAGGGCGCCCCGCTCCTCGCTGCGTGGACTCTGGGACGACGGACGCTGCCCGCCGCCCCGCGGCCCTCCCCGTGCCCGGCTCCGGCGTTCGTTTCCCCGCAAACGAGCTCCGGCCTGGGAGAACGCGAGCAGGCCGGAACGAACACTCGAAGGAGGCCGGTAATGGCACTCTCGAACGTACTCTCCGTGATGCTCCGCCCCGAGAAGGCGCGCGCGTACCAGCAGTGCGTCGCGAAGCTCGCAGAGCGCGCACGCGCGAAGAAGGACCCGTTCCGCTGGACGGCGCACCAGACCGTGGGCGGCGAGGTGGGCACGCTGCACTTCGTGTCGGAGTCGCCCGACTGGGCGACGATCGGTGCGCGCGACGCGACGCCGGAGCTGCTCGTCCTGCGCCTGTTCGGCGAGGCCGACGGGTCGCGGATGCTCGATGAGCTCTCGGCGTGCATGATCGGCGCCCGCCAGACGATCGGAAGGGATCGGCCCGATCTCAGCTACCCGCCGGACGCGAAGGAGCTCGCGCGCGAGCGCGCGCCGTTCGCGGTCGTGACGACGATCCGCGCGCGGCCCGGGCACCAGGACGCCTGCGAGGAGCTGATCCGCAAGATCGCCGAGGCGATTCCGAAGGTGGACGACCCCGCGCACGTCACGACGTACCAGGCGCTGATCGGGGACCTGCGCGCCTACTGGACCGTGCGTCCGGTGCGCGCGCTCGGCGACCTCGACCGGCAGGCGCAGCCCTCCGACCTGCTCTCGCGCGCATTCGGCGCCGGCGAGGGCGGGCTCGTCTACCGCACCGGGCTCGAGGCGATGGAGTCGGTCGAGCGCTCGCTCGTGATGCTCCGCCCCGACCTCTCCAACGCCGGCTGAACGAGGGGGGGCCGTTCCTTCCGGCTTTCGATCTCGAGCGCAGCCACCGGAGCGCACGGCGCACGCAGCCGGGCTCCGTGTGGCGTGGCGCTCTCGACCGGGCTCCGGAAGGAGCGTCCCCTCACGCGTTCGCGGCCTCGGCCTCGCCGCCTCCGACTGCAAGATCCGACTGCAAGAATGGCAATCGGAAGGAGCGTCCCCGTCCCCTTACGGCTCCGCGTAGGCCACCAGGGCGGCGAGGGCCTCGATGGCGCGGTGCGCGCTCGGGTAGCAGATGCGGCCGCCTTCCCGGACGGCGAGCGGGCCGGCGTTGTCGGGGTCGGCGACCGCGAGCTCGGTCGCGACGAGGACGGGCTTTTCGTGGCGCTCGGACGCCTCCTGCGCAGCCTGCGCGTAGCGGCGGTCCTGGCTCTCGTGAAAGCCCGTGATGCGATCGAGGCCGTGCGCGGGGAAGAACGGCCCCGTGCGAAACGCCCGCGCCTGGTTGGCCTGGATGCCGATGCCGAGGTGCAGCACGGCGTCGATCTCGGAATGCGCGCACAGCAGGTCGAGAACGGCGGGAATCGTGTCGCGTGTCTCGCCGCCGGCGAGGTCGATCGGGTTGCTCCGGCTCCAGCGCGCCGGGACCATGCCGTCGATCGCGCGCCGCACGTCGTCGGGAAGCGGCGCGAGAACCAGGCCCGCCGCCGCGCACGCGTCGGCCGCCAGCACACCCCATCCGCCCGCCGACGTGAGGACCGCGACGCGCCGGCCGCGCGGCAGCGGCTGCGTCGCGAAGGTCGCGGCCCACTCGAACGCGTGCTCGACGGTCGGCGCGCGCACCACGCCGAGCTGCCGCGCGATGCCGTCGAAGATGCGGTCGTCGCTCGCGAGCGAACCCGTGTGGCTCGCCGCCGCGCGCTTGCCCTCGGCCGCAACGCCGCCCTTCAGCACGACGAGCGGCTTTCGCCGCACGAGCGAACGAATCGCGGCGAGCAGCCGCCGGCCGTCGCCGACGCCTTCGAGGTACGAGAGCACGACCGCCGTCTCGGGATCCTCGGCGAAGTACGCGTAGTAGTCTGCGAGCGTGATCTGCGCGGCGTTGCCGGCCGAGACTGCCTTGCTGACACCGACTCCGGTCAGCTCGGCGTAGTTGAGGAACGAAGAGACGAGGTTTCCGCTCTGGCTCACGACCGAGATGCGTCCGGGCGGCGGATACGGCGCGACGATCTGCGCGCACATCGAGACGGCCGTCGAGACGACACCCTGCCCGTTCGGACCGGCCATCACCATGCCGAGCGCGTCGGCCTCCTGCACCAGCTCGCGCTCGCGCGCGCGGCCTTCGTCTCCCGCCTCGGCGTAGCCGCCGCTCGCGACGAACGCAGCCTTCACGCCGCGCGCCGCGCACGCGCGCAGCAGGGGAACGTTCACCGCGTTCGGCGTGCAGACGAAGACGAGGTCGGCGCGGCCTTCCGGCAGCTCGGAGACGTCGCGCAGCGACGGCCTGCCGAGGATCTCGCTCCCCTCGCGATTCACCGGAAAGACCTCGCCGCGGTAGCCGAAGCGCAGCAGGTTGTGGAGCGCGACGAAGCCGAACTTTCCGGGATGCGTCGACGCGCCCGCGACGACGACGCCGCGCGGATGAAAGAGCGGCCGGAAGCGCTCGAGAATCGCCGCGGGGTCGCGATCGCCGCGCGCCGGCTCCGGCGGATCCGGCTCGCCGAGCACGACGAGCGCGTCGACCGCGACGGGAAGACCGTCGCGAACGATCAGCGGATTCACGTCGGCGCTGCGCACGTCGGGGCGCTCGGCGGCGAGGCGCCCGAGGCCGACGAGCACGTCGGCGAGCACGTCCTCGTGAACGGGGGGCTCGCCGCGGAAGGGCTCGGTGAGCAGCCGGCTCGCGCGAAGGCCGCGGATCATTCCGCGGGCCTCGGCGTGCGTGAGGGGCGCTGCGGCGAAGACGACGTCGCCGAGCGCTTCCGTGAGGATTCCGCCCAGTCCGAGCAGGACGGACGGGCCGAACTGCGGGTCGCGCACCAGGCCGGCGATCAGCTCGCGCCGGCCCCGAACCATCTCGGCGACGAGCAGCG
>JAYRMX010000219.1:0-3787 GCA_041912475.1 Myxococcota bacterium | reverse complement strand
TCGTCGTCGACCTCTCGTCGGTGTGGGCCGGGCCGCTCTGCGCGCATCTTCTCCCGCTCGCGGGCGCCCGCGTCGTGAAAGTCGAGAGCACGCGGCGCCCCGACGGCGCACGCTCGGGCCCGCCCGCGTTCTTCGATCTGCTGAATGCCGGCAAGCAGAGCGTCGCGCTCGATTTTGGGTCGGCGGACGGCCGCGCCGCGCTCGCGCGGCTCGTTGCGCGTGCCGACATCGTGATCGAGGCGTCGCGCCCGCGCGCGCTCGCGCAGCTCGGAATCGACGCCGAGGCGCTCGTCGCGAACCGCCCGGGCATCGTCTGGCTCGGCCTCACCGCGTACGGTCGCCGCGAGCCCGAGGCCCGGTGGGTGGGCTTCGGCGACGACGCCGCCGTCGCGGCGGGCCTCGCCGTCGCGACGGGGTCGCGCGACGCGCCGGTGTTCTGCGGCGACGCGATCGCCGATCCGGTCGCCGGCATGCACGGGGCGCTCGCCGTCTTCGACGCGTGGCGCAGCGGCGGCGGCGTGCTCCTCGACGTCTCGCTGCGCGAGAGCATCGCGCACGTCCTCGGCCTCGCGATGCCCGCGCAGCGCGGACGTGTCGTCCGCAGCGCCTGCGGCTCGGAGGTTGCGCTCGGAGACGTGCGCGAGGCGGTTTCACCTCCGCGAGCACGCATTCCCGCGGGCCCTGCCCGTCCGCTCGGCGCCGACACCGCGGCCGTCTTCGAAGAGCTCGCGACGGCGGAGGGCACCTCGGCCGAGAGCCGGTACTCTGCGCCCGCATGCGACCGTTGGGAGGAGCGATGACGAGCGTGCACCATTCACGGCAGGGCGATGTCGCAGTGCTTCGCCTCGACGACGGCAAGGCCAACGCCGTCTCGCACGCGCTGATCGGCGAGCTTCGCGCGAGCCTCGACCGGGCGGAGAAGGAGTCCAGAGCGGTGCTGCTCGCCGGCCGGCCGGGCCGCTTCTCGGCGGGCTTCGATCTCTCCGAGATGACGAAGGGCGAGGCGGCCGTGCGCGACCTCGTCGGCGCAGGCGCCGAGCTGCTGCTGCGCGTCTTCACGTTCCCGCGGCCGGTCGTCGCCGCGTGCACCGGCCACGCCCTCGCGGCCGGCGCTCTCCTCCTGCTCTCGTGCGACCTGCGGATCGGCGCGTCGGGCAGCTTCAAGATCGGCCTCAACGAGGTCGCGATCGGCATGACGCCGCCGCTGTTCCTCGGCGAGCTCGCCCGTCAGCGGATCTCGCGGCGTGTCCTCGTGCGTGCAACGACGCTCGCGGAGATCTTCACGCCCGAGGGCGCCGTCGAGGCGGGTTTTCTCGACCGCGTCGTGACCGCCGATGTGCTCGAGGCCGAGGCTCTCGCCGAGGCGCAGCGCCTCTGCGCGCTGCCCGACCCCGCATTCCGGAACGCGAAGCTGCGCGAGCGCGGCGAGATCGCACGCCGCATCCGCGAGGGCCTCGCGGACGACCTGCGCACGCTCGCCGGACCGATCGCGCCGTAGTCCGGCCCGCCGGCGGATCCGAACCCTATCACTCCTGATAGCGACGCGTGGCGCTCATGGAGCGCAGACTTCGGCGGTCTCGCGAACGGTCTGCGGCGGGCGCCGTCAGGCCGCTCTGCGAGGCGGCGCGCCCGGCACGAACGGGCCGCTCCTCACCCGAAGGAGAAGGAAGATGATGCGCTCACTCGTCCAGGCGAGCCTCGCCCTTGCCCTGATCGCCAGCGCCCCGCAGGCGCTGGCCGCCACGGTCGTCGTGAACGGATTCGGAGCCGGAGGCTGGAAGTCGTGGGACACCCGTAACACCTCCGGTGCGAAGCAGCTCGGTCTGGTTCGCACGCATGCGGCGTTCATTGCGGTCACCTCGCCCTACTTCGGCAGCGCCGCGGACGATACCCAGATCGGCAAGCAGATCGTCTTCATGGGCGAGGGCGAGACGACGCTCGACGCCGCCGGCGCAACGCCCGATCCCAGCCCTACCGGGTCGCTCGGCGGACTCGGCTACGTCCGCCTCGACGGAACGAGCGCGAACTCCGGAAAGTCCGACATCAGCTTCGTGAACACGAGCGGTATCGCTCCGGCGTCGGACCTGCTCTCGGCGAGCTTCTTCGCGACCTACCGCTACTACACCGACAGCAACACGACATCGCGAACGCCGGGCCTCAACATCGAGCTGACGGGAACCAATTCGAGCAGCTACGTGCTGGCCTTCGTGCAGGGGCCCTACACGGCCGACGCCTGGAATACGGCGACGGCGGACAACAGCGCCAGCCCGTTCGCCGTCTACGGCCCCGGCGCACCCGGCGGCGCCGTGACCCACACGCTGGCGGACTGGAACGCCGACGCGACGTGGGGGCCCATCCTCTTCGGCACCGGCGCAACGATCTATCGCTATGGCTTCAACATCGGAAGCTACCAGCGAAATGCCCTCATCTACATGGACTGGACGAAGACCAACCTGCTGAACGGCGGCGACACGATCGACTTCCAGGCGATTCCGGAGCCTTCATCGGCGCTGCTCGTCCTCGCCGGGTTGCTGGGTCTCGGCGGCGCCGGCTCGAAGCGGCGTGCGCGGCGCGGACTCGAAGCTCGGTGCGCTCAGCGGCCGGAGGGATCCTCCGCCGACGAGGGGTGAACCCCCTCCAAGTGGCTCGCGTACGATGATCGCCGCCGGGGCCAGGTCCGTCCCCGGGCGCCGTCGAGCCGCGAACACACTCGGAGAGCTCGGGGGGCAGTGCCCCCCGCGCTCTCCACCCGCCTCGAGCGCGCAGACTGAAGCGAACCTCCCACGCGCGCGCCGCGAGTTCGCGTCATTAACGCGACAACAAATCGCCCGGTCGCGACCGCCACAACGGCCTGCGCCGCCCCACAAAGAAAACGAGAGGCGACGCACGGGTTCGCGGGTCCGGTTTCGTTCGGCCACCCCGGCCGAACGCACTCGCCACCGCTCGACCCGGAGGGGGAGTTCGTGTGGGGATCCGTGACTGGAGCACGGGCCGTGCTCGGGCAGGCTCTCGCGGCCGGCCGCGCAGCCTGCCGCGGCGAATCGACGCGCGACGACGTGCCGCATCCTCCGCGGCTTCTCCCGCGCCTAGCGTACCGGCTCCGCCGGCACGGACCGCGCCCTCCGCACCGGACGGCAGGCCGGTCGTGCGCGGGCGCGCCCGCCGCACGCCCGGCCGCGAGGCTTCGCGCCCCGCGCCCGCGCACCGCTTCGACGCTGCCGATGTCCGGCGGCCGACACGACGAAAGGAAACACGGGTGAAGAGACTGCTATTGCTCGGAGCGCTCGCGCTGCTCGCCGCGCCTGCGGCCCACGCCACCGTCATCTCCTACGACGTCACGACGACGTTCTACGAGCCCGACACGCAGCCGTACAACACGATCTTCGTCGGCTCGTTCACGTACGACTCCGCGAGCCAGACGGTGTCGAACCTCCACGGAACGCTCAGCGAATCCATGACGGGCAACGCGAGCCGGGTTTCGCTCGACTACCAGCTCTCGTCGATCGCCGGCGCCGGCGGCCTGCTGGTAACCGCCTTCCGCAACGCCAGCACCAACACGCTCACGACGATGTTCGGCGGCGACGGCTGGACGCCAGGCTCGGACGAGGGAAGCGGCCTGTACTACGGCTTCCCCGACAGCAACCCAGCCAACGCCTACGTCCGGATCTTCGTCAACACGTCGGATCCGACCGCGCCGCTCACGCAGGCGCAGCTCGACGCGCTCGCGTACGCCGACTGCACGGACGGCGGCATGATGGGCGCCGTCTGCATGACGGGAACGTCGGTC
>JAYRMX010000218.1:0-6293 GCA_041912475.1 Myxococcota bacterium | reverse complement strand
TACTTGCGGATCGCGGCCTTCGAGTCGCGATTCTGCGCGCAGTAGCCGCAGTCCTCCGGGCACAGCCCGGTCTGCACGTTGTTCCGCACGTGCACCCTGACCTTGCGGCCGAAGTGCCGCTCGCGCGGGACGTACGCGGCATGGAGCAGCGGGAGCAGCGCGACGTCCTCGCCGTCGAGGATCCAGCGGGCCTCGGCCTCGGTCGGGGGCTCGTCGCGCAGCGCCTGTGCGGCAAGACGAGAGTAGGCATCGAGCATCGGGTCTCCTCGGTCCCTCACGGGCGGGGACGGTGGTCGAGGCGTCGCGGGCGGCCGGGGCGGCCGGGGCGGCCGGCGGCCGCAGACTAGGAGCGCAGGGATCCGGCTGTCAACCGTCTCTGTGAACGGCGGTTGACAGCGTCCCGGAACGGGATTGCCGGTAGCATCCGGCCGATGGCGCGATCGCGATCGGTCTACGCGTGCACCGAGTGCGGGGCTCAGTCTCCGCGCTGGCTGGGGCGCTGCCCGTCGTGCGGGTCCTGGTCCACGCTCGTCGAGGAGCCGGCCGGCGGCGGCGCGCCCGCCGAGGACCTCCTCGAATCCTCGCGCTCCGGCGCGGCCGCGGTTCGGCTCGCCGAGGTGCGCGGCGAAGAGGCGCCACGGTTCGCGAGCGGCATCGCCGAGCTCGACCGCGTCCTCGGCGGCGGGCTCGTCCCCGGCGCGGTGCTCCTGCTCGCGGGCGAGCCGGGCGTGGGAAAGTCGACGCTCGCGCTCCAGCTCGCGGCCGAAGTGCGCGGCACGGGGCGCAGCGTGCTGTACGTCTGCGGCGAAGAGAGCCCGGAGCAGGTGCGCCTGCGCGCGGAGCGGCTTCCCGGAGATCCGGGCGACGTTCTCGTCCTCGCCGAGACGCGCGTCGAGGCGATCGGCGCCGCGTGGCGCGAGGCGAAGCCTTCGCTCGTCGTGATCGACTCGGTGCAGACCGTTCGCACCGAGCGCGTCGAGTCGGCGCCCGGGTCGGTCGCGCAAGTGCGTGAGTGCGCGGCGCTGCTCTCGGCGGCTGCGAAGTCGAGCGGCGCCGCGCTCGTGCTCGTGGGGCACGTCACGAAGGAGGGCGCGATCGCGGGCCCGCGCGTCCTCGAGCATCTGGTCGACGTCGTGCTCACCTTCGAAGGCGACCGCACCCACGCCGTGCGAACGCTGCGCGCTGCGAAGAACCGCTTCGGATCGACGCAGGAAGTGGGCGTCTTCAGCATGACCGGGAGCGGCCTCGACGGCGTCGACAACCCGAGCGAGCTGTTCCTCGCCGAGCGGAGGCCGGGCGTTCCGGGCTCGTGCATCGTTCCGCTGCTCGAGGGTACGCGGCCGATGCTTCTCGAGGTGCAGGCGCTCGTCGCGCCGGCCGGTTACGGAACGGCGCGGCGAACCTGTCTCGGCATCGACGACGGCCGCGTCGCGCTGCTGCTCGCGGTGCTCGATCGGCGCGCCGGAATCGATCTGCTCTCGTGCGACGTCTACGTGAACGTGACCGGCGGCGTGCGCGTCGCGGAGCCCGGCGCCGATCTCGGCGTCGCGCTCGCGATCGCGTCGAGCCGGCTCGACCTCCCGCTTCCCGACGACGCGGCCGCCTGCGGCGAGATCGGCCTCGGCGGCGAGGTGCGGCGCGTGAGCCGTCTCGACCTTCGCGTCCGCGAGGCCGCGCGCCTCGGCTTCGGGCGCGTGCTGCTCCCGGAGCGCGTGAGCACGAACCTCGACGCTCCGGAGGGGAGCGAGCTCGTCCCCGTGGCCGACGTCTCTCGCGCGGTTGCGTGGCTGCGCGCCGAGAGCCCGGGCCGCCGCCCCGAAAAGGGCCGGTGAGGCCACGGTGTCTCCTCTAAGTGTACGAAAGTTCACTGGTTTCAGACGTTTTCACTTGGACGCCGCGGAGCGCCCTGCTAGCGTAGGCGCCATGCCCCCCCCCGGTGGCCAGCTCTTCGAGACCGTCAGCGCGCCCCTCGAGCAGGTCGAGCGTGCGATGCGCGAAGCGCTGGCGTCGGAGAGCGAGCTGCTCGCCGCGGTCGGCGAGCACGTTCTCGGCTCGGGCGGCAAGCGCATGCGGCCCGCGCTGGTGCTGCTGGCCGCCGAGCTGTGCGGCTACACCGGAGCGCGTCGGATCCAGATCGCGGCGGCGGTCGAGCTGCTGCACACGGCGACACTGCTCCACGACGACGTCGTCGATCTCTCATCGATGCGGCGCGGCCGGCCCTCCGCGAACGCGGTCTGGGGCAACCGCAGCTCGATCCTCGCGGGCGACTTCCTGTACGCGCGCTCCTCGTCGATGATCGTCGAGGACGGAAACCTGGAAATCCTCTGGATCTTCAGCGACACGATCCGGCAGATGGCCGAAGGCGAGCTGCTCCAGCTCGCGCGCAGCTTCGACCCTTCGGTGACGGAGAGCCACTACTACCGCGTGATCGACCGCAAGAGCGCGTCGCTCCTGGCTGCGGCGTGCGAGGCGGGAGCGATCCTCGGCGGCGTTACGCGCGCCGAGCGGCGGCGGCTCGCCGAGTTCGGCCGCGAGTTCGGCGTCGCCTTCCAGCTCCGCGACGACGCCCTCGACTACGAGGCGGGGGAGGCCGCGCTCGGCAAGCTCCCGTACACCGACCTGCGCGAGGGCAAGGTGACGCTCCCGCTGCTGCTCACGCTCAAGCGCTGCACGCCCGCCGAGCGGGACGAGATCGCGTCGGTTCTCAAGCGAGCCGCGCGGCCCGGCGAGAGCTCGGCGGAGGCCCTCGACCTCGCCCCCGTGATCGAGCGAGTGCGCCGCTACCGGGGCGTCGAGGACACCGTGCGCCGCGCGTACGAGCACGTCGAGAAGGCGGCGGCCGCGATCGATCCCTTCCCGGCCGGCGTGGCGCGCGAGACGCTGCTCGCGGCCGCGCGCTTTGCCGTGAGCCGCGATCGCTGATCGCCGGCTGCGCTATGCGAACTTGTTCTCGAACTCGCCCCGCGGTCCCGCGGAGTGAAGAATGGCCCTTGGAAATCGTGGAGTTGCGTTCCTGATCGGGACGGCGCTGGCGCTCGCGCCGGCGGCCGTCCGCGCGGCGGATCCCGCCACCGGCCCGGCGCGCGCCGTCAACGTCAACACGGCCTCCGCCGCCGAGCTCGAGCAGCTTCCGGGCGTCGGCGAGGCCCGCGCGAAGGAGATCGTCGCCACGCGCGAGAAGCGGGGCGGCTTCAAGAGCGTGGAAGAGCTGGTGGAGGTGAAGGGGATCGGCAAGGCCGCGCTGGAGAAGCTGCGGCCGCTGGTCACGACCGGCTCCCGCACCGTGAGCACGCCGCGATAACCTGCCGGGATCGGTGCCGGGAGCGGGATGCTCCCGGCACCCACCGCCCCGGCATCGGAGAGAGCAGCGCGGTGCTCCGGGCGGGCATCGCGAAGCTCGCGGCGCGCGGCGCCGGCGGGGTGAGGAAGGCAGCGCATGCGAATCGACCGCCGGGCCGTCGCCGCCGCGCGCGTCCTCCTCCTGATCGCCGTGACGACTGCGGGCCCCGTCGCGGCGACGCCTGCCGGCGCGCACCGAGTGATCTCGCTCAACCCGTCGCTCACCGCGATCCTCGTGGCGATCGGGGCGGGCGACCGGCTCGTCGGCGTCGACGACTTCTCCGCGAAACAGGAGCCGGCGACCGCGGGCTTGCCGCGGGTGGGCGGCCTCTACGACCCGAGCCTCGAGTCCGTGGTGGCGCTGCGCCCCGACCTCGTCGTGCTCGTTCCCTCCGCGCAGCAGCGAGATCTCCGCGACCAGCTTCGTGCGGCGGGCATCTCGGTGCTCGAGATCGATCCCGTCACCTTCGACGACGTGCTGGCCTCGATCGAGCGGCTCGGCGAGCGGGTCGGGAGGAGCGAGGCGGCGCGCGCGCGCGTCGATGAGATCCGGCGCGTTCGCGGCGAGGTCGAACGCGCGGCGAACGGAAGGCCCCGCGCGCGTGCGGTGCTCGTCCTCCAGCGCGAGCCGCTCTACGTCGTGGGCGGCGGCAGCTTCATCGACGAGATGCTGCGTGCCGCGGGCGCGGACAACGTCGCGGCCGCCCTGCCCGGCTCGTATCCTCGCGCCGGCCTCGAGTGGCTCGTTGCGACCGCTCCCGACGTGATCCTCGATGCCGCCGCGGACGCGGAGCCCGCCGCCGCGTACTGGTCGCGGTGGAGCTCGCTCCCCGCCGTGCGGGGCGGGCGCGTGGTCGCGGTCGCCCCCGGCCTCGTGACCCTTCCCGGTCCCTGGCTCGACCGGGCGCTCGTCGCGCTCGCGCGCGCGATCGAAGGCGAGCCGGCGCGGGAGGGCCCGCAGTGACGCTGCTCACGAGGCGGCGCCTCGCCGGGCTGCTCGCGGTCTTCGCGCTGCTGCTCGCGGCGGCGACGGTCGCCGGCCTCGCGACCGGGCCGAGCGGCGTGTCGCCGCACCGCGTGATCCTCGCGCTCGGCGGCGCGGGCTCGCCGGCCGACGCCGACATCGTCCTGCGCGTTCGCCTGCCGCGCGTCCTGCTCGCGGCGCTCGTCGGCGCCTCGCTCTCGGTCGCTGGCGTCCTGTTCCAGGCGCTGCTCCGGAACCCGCTCGCCGATCCCTTCGTCCTCGGCGTCTCGGGGGGTGCGGCGCTCGGAGGGATCGCCGTGATGGCTTTCGGCGCGGGCGTCGGTCTCGGCTACGCGTTCGTTCCCCCAGCGGCCTTTCTCGGTGCGCTCGCCGCGACACTTCTGCTCTTCGGCGTCGCCGGCGCGCGCGGCCGGCTCTCGTCGACGAGCCTGCTGCTCACCGGCGTCGTCTTCAACGCGTTCGCCTCCGCAGCGATCGTCTTCATCGCGTCGCTCGCCGGGCTCGCCGAGGGGACGAGCATTTTCCTCTGGCTGATCGGAAACCTGTCGGCCGCGCGCCTCGACGCGGCCGCCGGAGTCGCGGTCTTCCTCGCCGCGGGGCTCATTTGCGCCGTTCCGCTCGCACGGGGCCTCGATCTGCTCGCCCTCGGCGACGAAGGGGCCGCGCAGCTCGGCGTCGACGTACCGCGCATGAAGCGGCTCCTGCTCCTCGCGACGGCGCTGATGGTCGGCGCGGCGGTCTCCGTCTCGGGGCTCATCGGATTCGTCGGCCTCATCATTCCGCACCTGCTGCGGCTCGTGCTCGGCCCCGGCCACCGCCTGCTGGTTCCGGCCGCCGCGCTCGGCGGCGCCGCATTCCTCGTCCTGTGCGACACGGCGGCCCGGACGCTTCTCGCGGGTCGCGAGCTCCCGGTCGGCGCCGTGACGGCGCTCGTCGGCGGTCCGCTCTTTCTCGTCCTGCTGCGGCGAGGGCAGCGCGCGGCAGGTGTGCCGTGACCGCCGTCCTCGCGCTGCGCGGCGTCGCGGTGGCGTTCGGTGGCGCCCCCATCCTGCGCGGCGTCGACCTCGCCGTGGGCGAGGGAGAGGTCGTCGGCCTGCTCGGTCGCAACGGCGCGGGAAAGACGACACTCATCCGTGTCGCAACGCGCGTCGCCACCCCCGACTCCGGAGAGGTGTCGCTGCGCGGGCGGCCGCTCGCGTCGTACGCGCGGCGAGAGCTGGCGCGGACGATCGCCGTGGTGCCGCAGGAGACCTCGGTACCGTTCGCGTTCGAGGCGCTCGAGGTCGTTCTGATGGGCCGGGCGCCGCACCTCGGCCTGCTCGGCTTCGAATCGGGGCGCGACGTCGACCTCGCGATGCAGGCGATGGAGCGAATCGGCATCGCGCATCTCGCCGATCGCCCGGTGACGCTGCTCTCGGGGGGAGAGCGCCAGCTCGTCGTCCTCGCGCGCGCTCTCGCGCAGGATGCGCCGATCCTTCTCCTCGACGAGCCGACGGCGTTCCTCGACCTGCGGCACCGGCTCGAGGTGCTCTCGCTGGTCCGGGATCTCGCGCGGTCGGGCCGCAGCGCGCTCGTGGTCTCGCACGATCTCGGCCTCTCGGCGCGGTTCTGTGATCGCCTCGCACTGCTCGCGGACGGAGAGGTCGTCGCGCAGGGGCCGCCGCGCGAAGTGCTGACGCCCGGCGCGCTGCGGCGCGCGTTCGACATCGACGCCGACGTCGTCGCGGGGCCCGGCGGCGTCCCGCTCGTCGTGCCGCGGCCGGGGCCGCCTTGACTCGGCTGCATCGGCTCGCTTGCGCTCGCCGGCAGCGGCCTTCGTTCGGCCGCAGACGGCCTCACTGCGCGGCCGCTTCGCGGCCTTGCCTTCGCCGCATCGGCTCGCTTGCGCTCGCCGGCAGCGGCCTTCGTTCGGCCGCAGACGGCCTCACTGCGCGGCCGCTTCGCGGCCTTGCCTTCGCCGCATCGGCTC
>JAYRMX010000217.1:0-5062 GCA_041912475.1 Myxococcota bacterium | reverse complement strand
CCTCGCGTTCCGGCTGGTCCTGCAGCGCCTCGATCGCGCGTTCACGGACGCCGAGACCGCGAAGACCGTCGATCGCGTCGTCGGGATGCTGTCGCATCGATTCGGCGCCGAGCTGCGCTCGGGGTCCGGAGGAGGGGGAGGAGCATGACCAAGGCGGAGATCGTCGAACAGATCTACGAGAAGGTGGGCTTCTCGAAGAAGGAGTCGGCCGAGCTCGTCGAGCGCGTCTTCGACATCATCAAGAAGACGCTCGCCGACGGGGAGAAGGTCAAGATCTCGGGATTCGGGAACTTCGTGGTGCGCGAGAAGAACGCGCGCAAGGGCCGCAACCCGCAGACGGGGGAGGAGATCCGGCTCGCGGCGCGCCGTGTGCTCACCTTCAAGCCGAGCCTCGTGCTCAAGAACATCCTCAACGACGAAGAGCCCGGGACCGACGACGGCGACGAGCGTGACGACCTCGACGACATGGAGGACGAGAGCGGCGAGGAGTGATCTCTTCGCGCGGGGGGGCGCACGAATGGCGAAGCGAGCGAGGCCCGCCGCGGCGCGGGCGACGTCGGGCGGCGCGGCGCGTGGCGAGAAGCTCTACTACCGCATCGGAGAGGTGAGCCGGATCACGGGCGTCAAGCCCTACGTCCTGCGTTACTGGGAATCCGAATTTCGCTGGATGGCGCCGGGCAAGTCCCGCTCGCAGCAGCGGCTCTACCGGCAGCGCGACATCGACGTGATCCTGATGATCAAGAAGCTGCTCTACGACGAGCGCTTCACGATCGCCGGCGCACGCAAGCGGCTGCGCGAGCTCGGCGTGGCGCGGGCCGCGGAAGGCGCAGTTCCGGAGGCTCCGGCGGCCCCGGAGCCCGCGGCGCTCGAGCGGCTGCAGCGGATCCGCTCGGAGCTCGAGTCGATCCGCACGCTGCTCGTCACCAGCGCAGGCTCGTGAGGCCGAGCAGAAGCCCTTCGAACGTGAGCCACAGCAGCACCCACGAGGCGCCGAACGTTCCGATCGCGCGGAACGTCGTGAAGTCGAGCGCCTGGCGAACGGCGACGATGCCGGCGACGAGGGTCCAGACGTCTCCCGCGACCGTGAGACCGAAGCCGATCGGGCCGTAAGGGATCACGACGGCGAAACGCAGGAGCCCGGGGGCCCAGGCGAAGCCGGTCGTCCGCAGCACTTCGGCGTAGCTCGTCACGGTCTCCGGCCCGCGGAAGAACGTCGCACCCACCATGTACGTGAACGCGCCGCCCGCGAGACATAGGACGAGCGGCTCTAGCATTTCGGTCGAGACGACGAAGGGCGGCCGGCCCGCGACGAAGCTCCCGACGCTTCCGGCGGCGCACGCGAGCAGCACGACGATGGAGGCCTGCAGGATCGAGCGCGGCTCGGCCTCGACCTCCTCGTAGAACTGCGACTCGATGCGCGCCGCGCGAAGCATGCGGCGCAGGAGCGAGCGGTCGCCCATCAGGATCCGCGCTCGCCGAACAGGCGCTCGAGGAGCCGTCCGATCTGGCCGCGCAGGCCCGAGCGGTCGCGCGCGTCGTCCATGCTGCGCAGCACCGCCTCGGTCGACGTGCAGCGCTGCGGCTGGCCGCTCTCGTCCTTGCACGCGACCTCGACCGGTGCGGCGCGGCGCTGCAGGTCTTCGGCGGCTTCGCGAACGGCGGCGCGCAGCGAGGCGTCGGGCGGCGTGTCGTGGTAGGCCTGCGCGAGGATCGCGTTCCAGCGCTCGATCCGCGCGACGAGCACCGGGTCGGCGGTCGGCGACTGCGCGGCGCGCCGGGCGAGGACGTAGTAGCCGTACGCGATCGACGAGAGCGCCTGGTACGTGCGCTGGGCCTCGCCGCCGGCGACGAGGTCCTCTTCGATGCGTGCGGCGTCGGACGGGTCGATCGCCCCCGACTCGAGGCCGCGATAGAAGTCCGCGTATTGCTGCTCCGCGCCGGAGAGGCACTGGGGCTTCTGGCCCTTCTCGGGAAACGGGCAGTAGCTGCCGGCCGCGGCGCCGCCCGCGACGGCGGGGGCGGGCGCGCCGGGAAGGAGCGCCGCGGCGAGGATCACCGCTCGACACAGCACCGTGTCGCGCGCACGGGATCGCCGCGCTCTTCCGCCGCGGAGCGGCGGGAGGAGAGGCGGAGCGCTCACGGGCGCGGCACCGGGGCGAGCGGCAGGCGCTGGCCGCAGAGAAGTCCCATCCAGACGGGCCCGTCTCGCTCGAAGCGTCGCGGCTCGCCTTCTCCGGCGACGTGAAGCTCGACCGACGCCGCACGGAGCTGGAGCCGGTCGTCCATCTCGCCGAAGCCGCGCACGTTCGGGATCGGCTCCATCCCCTTGCGCAGGCACACGCCGAAGACGAGCGAGGCGTCGAGCGGCGGGGCGGCCGGATCGTTGAGCTCGGGGTGGGCGACGTTGGTGTCGGGATCGGACGGTCCTGCGATCACGTATTCGTCCTGCGCGCCGCGGCGCAGCGGCTTGCCATGCGCGAGGTCGAGACGGAACTCGCGGCCTCCGGGCCCGAGGAGCTCGAGGAAGAGCGGATCGTCGCTCGCGGCCATGCGAT
Organism: Myxococcota bacterium; assembly: GCA_041912475.1. Lineage (GTDB taxonomy): Bacteria > Myxococcota_A > UBA9160 > UBA9160 > UBA9160 > MYXO. The sequence goes on along the minus strand of JAYRMX010000217.1, from coordinate 2,507 downwards.
CGTCCCCGACCAGCACGCGGACCACGATGCGGCGGATCGGCGCGCGGGGGGCAGCGTCTCCAGCCAAGGGATCCTCCTGGCAACGGATCCGGGAGGGGATCCGCCGTTGGGCGCAGCCTGCGGGAAGGTAAGGGCGCGGCGTCGCGGTCTCAAGTCGGCCGGCGAGTGCGCCGTGGCCCGCGCGAGCACGCGAGGGTTACACTCGACGCGAGGGGGGACACCATGCGCCGACGGCGGGCTCGACGGTTCGAGCGCGAGCGGGCGCGCGTGACCGCGACGTGTCGGCGGCTGCTCTTCGCGGCCGCCGCGTTGCTCGCCGCACGGGGCGCGGCGGCGGAGGCGGGCGTGTGCGAGCCGTGGCCGGGCGAGCCGGCGCCCTTGCCGACGATCGCATCGACGGATCCCGTTCTCGCGCGCTGGGGGGCGCTGCGCGTGGCCGCGCTCACGCTGCCGGCGCGCGATGCCGAGGGTGGATCGCCCGCGAACGCGAACCGCCTGTGGCGTCACGCGCTCTGCCTCGATCCCGGAAGCGGCGAGGCGAAGTCGGGCCTCGATCGAACGCGGCTCGTGCGCGTCTACCGGCCGGCCGTCGTCGCGGAGCGCGGAGCGGCGCCGGGCGCGACGGCCGCGGAGTTCTCGCAGCTCGGCGACCCGATTCGCGTCGCATCGCGAGAGCCGCGCGGCGAAGGAGCGGCGCCCTCGGCGGCGGCCCCGGACTGGGCGCGCGTCGACGCCGCGCTGCGAAACGCCGAGACGAAGCTGCGAGAGGCAGATTTCGAAGCGGCGCTCGCGGGAGCGCGACGCGTGGGCGATCAGCTCCGCGCCGCCGGTTCGGAGCAGGGTGCGCGCGAGCGCAGGGCGCGCGCCGACGTCGTGGCGGCGACCGCGCAGGTCGCGCTCGGGCGCGACGACGAGGCTCGCCGCAGCTTCGAGCGCGCTCTTGCCGCCGATCCTGCGCTGAGGCTCGATCCCGCGACGACGTCGCCGAAGGTTCGGCGTGCTTTCGACGCGGCGCGCGCCGCGAAGGGAGGAGCGCAGTGACGCGCGTGCTCGCCTTGCGCCTCGCGCTCTCGTTCGGCGCCTTCTCGCTGCTGGCCTGCGCGCAGGCCCCGGCGGCGCCGGCGCCGGAGCCTGCGCGTGTCACGGTCGAAGTCCTGTCCGGGTCGAGCTCCCCTGCGGCGCCGTCTCCGGGAGCCGTCGCCGTCGTGATCGACGCGTCGTCGTCGATGCGGGCGCCGGCCGCGGCCGGCGTCTCGCGGCTCGCCGCGGCGCAGACGCGAGCGCGCGAGGTGATCGAGAGCCTCGCGCCAGGGACGCGCGTCCTCGTCGAGGTCGCCGGTGGCGCGGGATCGGGGGCGTGCGCGGCCCCGGCGCGCGTCACGCCGCTCACGGCCGACACCGCGGCGGCGTCGGCCGCGGTCGCGAAGCTCGCGCCGGGCGCGGACGCCGCCCTCGCCGCGGCGCTGCAGGACGCCGCGCGAAGCCTCGCGGCGACCGCGAGCGGGGGCCGCGTCATCGCGTTCACCGATCTGGCCGACGATTGTGGCGGCGACCTCTGCGCCGCCGCGAGCGCGGTGGTGGCCGCGGGAGCGAGCCTCGACCTGGTCGTTCTCGGCGATCGTCCGACACCCTCTTGTGTCGAATCGGCCGGCGGCGCGGCCCCCGCAGGCCCGGTCGCGGAGCGGCCGGCAGGGCCCGTCCGCTTCGACGTGACGCCGGCGTCCGGAAGCGCCGTCGCAGGCGTCGCTGGCGCGCCGCCCGTCGCGGTTCCGGCCGGGCCGGTGCGGATCGTGGTTGCGCTCACGCCGCCGTTCGAGCTCGGCCCGGTGACGCTCGGTCCCGGCGCCGTCGCGCGCGTGCGCGTCCTCGACTTCCCGGCGGCGTCCCCGCCGATCCGCGAATGGAGCTTCGAGCTGCTCGGTGCGAGAGACGACGTCGCGGGCGCTCCGGCGGCGGCCACTCCGCAGAGCCCGTGAGCGGCGAGGCGCAGAAAGACCCGTTCGCGACGACCGCCAACCCGGCGGCGTACGTGCCCCGGGCGTCGTGCGAGCGCGCGCTCGCCGCGATCGCGGCGGCGCTCGACGAAGGGGCGTCCGTCGTGGCGCTCTCCGGCCCGCCGGGCCTCGGCAAGACGCTGCTGCTACGCCTTCTCGAGCCGCGGCTGCGCGGCCGACGCACGCTCGTGTACCTGCCGTACGCGGCGCTGCCCGCGGCGGACGTTTGCGGCTGGGCGCTCGCCGTGCTCGGCAGGCCGGCGCAGGGCGACACCGGGGCCGCGCTGGCCGCCGAGGCCCGCGATCTCGCGGCGCGCGGCGCGCCGCTGGTTCTGGTGCTCGACGACGGCAGCGCGATCCCGCTCGCGACGGTCCGGCGGCTCGTCGATCTCGCGGCCGAGCACGCGCGCGTGCTCTCGCTCCTCGTCGCCGTCACCGATGACGAGAAGAGCGAGGCGGTGCTGGCGGCGCTGGGGAGCGCCGCGCGCAGCGTGCGACTCGACGCGCCGCTCT
>JAYRMX010000216.1:0-2160 GCA_041912475.1 Myxococcota bacterium | reverse complement strand
GTCTCCGACGCGAGCGGTCGACGGCAGGCACACGAGCGAGCGCCCGCCCTCGGAGTACGCGGCGCCCTGCAGAAAGTCCTCGTGCCCGCCGATACCCGAGAACTGGCGGCCGTCGATGGTGTCGGCGGCGATCTGTCCCTCGAGGTCGACGGCGAGCGCGCCGTTGATCGACACGAAGCGGCGGTTGCGCGCGATGATCGCAGGGTCGTTCACGTACTCGATCGGCAGGAAACGAACGCTCTCGTTGCCGTCGAGCCATTCGTACAGCTCTCTCGGCCCGGCGGCGAAGGTCACGATCGAGACGCCGTCGTACTGTCCCTTCCGGTTCGTCACCTTCCCGGCCTGGTGCAGCCGCAGGCAGCCGGTCGTGAACATCTCGGTGTGCAGGCCGTAGTCTCCGCCGGGCCCCTTCGCGAGGATCTCGGCGACGGCGCTCGGGATGCCGCCGATCCCGGTCTGCAGCGTCGCGCCGTCGGGTACGTAGCGGCTCACGATCGCGGCGATCGCACGCTCGACCTCGTCCGGCGCGTGATCGGGCAGCTCGAAGAGCGGCGCGTCGCTCTCGACCACGAAGTCGACGGCGTCGATGTGGATCGCGTGCGGATGCTCGGGTGGCATCCCGAACGTGCGCGGGACGCGCGGATTGATCTCGACCACGAGCAGCCGGTCGGGATCGCGCGCGACGGCGAACAGCTCCTCGACGCCGGCGCCGGCGTGCAGCCCGAACGAGATCATCCCCTTCTCGTCCGGCGGCGCGGCCATCACGGAGAGGATGCGCGGGCGAAAGTCGCGAACGATGTGCGAGAAGCGCCGGAAATCGGCCGGCACGAACTGCACGTCGAAGCCGGCCTTTCGCAGCCCGCGCTCGACGGGTCCGAAGAAGCCGGAGCGAAGATGTACGCCGCGCCGCGTGAAGACCTCGTAGAGCCCCGTGAGCAGCGCGCCGAAGACGTGCAGGTCCTCGAAGTCGTCGCGCTCGCCGAGGGCGTGCAGGAACGCCGCGGGCTGCCCGGGACCGAGCGGGACCGCGAGGCGATCGCGGGGCCGTACGAGTGCAGCCGCCTCGGCGGGGGTGAGTCGCTTCGCGGACGCAAGGCGGCGCATCGAGGCCGTACGATACCTCCCGCGACCCGCCCGTGCCGCAGCGGGCGCGCGATTCTCGCCCGCCGGGGCCCGGCGCGGACTAGAATCGCGGCATGCCGCTGCGCCCCCACGTCGAGGAGCCCGACTGGCCGAAGGCCGACGGCGCCGCACCGCCGCGCGTGGTTTTCCTGCTCGACGCGTCGAGCGAGCTCGAGCGGCGGCTTCTGCTCGACTGGATCGAGCGGCATCGCCCGCCGGGCGCCGACCCGGCTGCGGACGAGGCCGTCCGGATCCCCGCCTCGCGGCGGGGCGCCTCGCGGGCGCTCGATCCGCATCTCGAGGCGGCGCTCGCGGACTCACGCGATGCGCTGCTCGCGCCGCTGCGGGTGATCTGGCGTCCGCCGCTCATCGACGGCGCGCGCACCGTGCGGCTTCGCGACCTGCTGACCTTCGGCGATCCGCGGGATCCGGGGCTCCTGCGCCAGCACTGGCTGATCCGCCGGCATCCGGACCGCTGCTGGATCGCCGCCGGCGAGCCCGCACGCATCTCCGAGCTCCGCGAACGGTGGCGAAGCGCCACGGATTTCGACCGGACTGCGACACAAGGCCTCGCGGACTTCGTCGCGCATCAGGCGCAGCTCTCGCTCGAGCGCGCCGAGCGGCGACTTCGCGGCCAGCAGTACAAGGTGCCGCGTCTCGTGCACCGCGACGTGCTCGGGCGCGTCGCGTTCCGCGCGGGCATCTCGCGGCTCGCGCGCGAGCTGGGGCGCAGCGAAGAGTCGGTGATGCGCGAAGCGGCGCGCAACCTGCGCGAGATCGCCGCCACGCACTCGCCGTACGTGATCGACCTCGCCGCGCGCCTGATTCGTCTGCTCTACACCCGCGGCTACAGCGAGACGCTCCACTACGACCGCGAGCAGCTCCGCCAGCTCTACGCGCTCGCGCAGCGCTACCCGGTCGTCTTCCTGCCCTCGCACAAGTCGAACCTCGACCATCTGGTGCTGCAGTACGCGCTGTTCGAGAACGGCCTTCCGCCCAACCACACGGCGGGCGGGATCAACATGAACTTCTTCCCGG
>JAYRMX010000215.1:0-3667 GCA_041912475.1 Myxococcota bacterium | reverse complement strand
TCACCTGCTCGCGGCTGCGCGCGACGGTCGCCGACCCCTCGTCGTCGAGCGGCAGCTCCTCCATGAGGATCGCCGGCGGGATGAGGGGCTTCAGGTTCCGGATGCGCAGGTCGTCGGTGCGGAAGTGCATGCGGGCTCCGGAGGCGAGGGTGCGCGAGGCGTCCGGGGCGCGCCAGGTCTGGACTCTGAATCGCCATTCAGTAAACTGAGCGGCGAGCCATTTTTCTGATTTTTCCTTCAAGACGGGCCGAAGCCGGCCCGAGAGACCCTCCATGACCGCAACCCCGGCCTCGCCTCCCCGCGAGCGCGCGCGCAGCGCGCGCCGGCAGGCCCTGCTCGAGACGGCCGAGCAGGTCTTCGCCGAGCGCGGCTTCGAAGGCGCCACCATGGCGGAGATCGCGACGCGCGCCGGCTACTCGGCCGGCAACCTCTACAACGTGTTCGAGAGCAAGGAGGCGCTGTTCCGCGAGGTCATCACGGCGAGCAGCCGCCTGCTCAACGAGGCCCTCACGGCGACGCTCGCGGCCTCGGCCCCGTTCGGCGAGGCGCTCGACCGCTTCGTCGACGTGATGGTGCGCTTCGTGCTCGATCACCGCGCGTTCTTCGCCCTCTACGTGCGGATGACCGAGGGCCGGGACTGGACCGCGGGGCAGCTCGGCGACGAGTGGCGCCGCCTTCGCGACGAGCACAACGCGGCGATCGTCGTGCGCCTTCGCCGCGCGATGACGGGCCGCGAGATTCCGAAGGAAGATCCCGAGGCGTGCGCCGATCTCGTCGGCGGCACGCTCTACCGCCATCTCGTGCGCTGGATCGATCTGGGCGGCCGCGAGGAAGACCTCGTGCGCAGCCTCGCCAGCGTGCGGAGGCTGCTGCACCGGGCGCTGGGGGTGAAGCGATGATGCGGAAGGGTTGGAAGACGTGCGCGGCGGGCGCGCTGGCGGGGCTCGCGCTCGCCTGCGGCGCGCCGCGCGAGAAGGCGCAGACGGCACCGGTCGCGGCCGCCGACCCGTCGCTCGAGGTCGAGACGGCCGTCGTCACTCGCGGCGCGATCCAGCCGCGGCTCGCCGCGCCGGGAAGCCTCGTCGCGCGCCGTCAGAGCGAGATCGGCGCCGAGGCGCAGGGCCGGATCGAGCGGGTCTTCGTGAACGTCGGCGACCGCGTCGCCGAGGGCGATCCGCTGTTCCAGATCGACCGCTCTTCGTACGAGGCGCAGCTCGCGCAGGCGCGGGCCGGGGCCGACCTCGCGAAGGCCGAGCGCATGCAGGTCGAATCGGACCTCCAGCGCGCGCACACGCTGCGCCGGCAGGACGTGATGGCCGAGCAGCAGGTCGAGAAGCTGCGAACGGGGCTCGAGGTGGCGCGCGCGCACGAGCGTCAGGCCGAGCAGGCCGTCGAGCTCGCGCGCCTCAACCTCGCGCGAACGCTCGTTCGGGCGCCGTACGCGGCGTCGGTCGCGCAGCGCCTCGCCGACGAGGGCACGACGGCGCGCACCGCGCCGCAGACGGTCGTCCTCGTGCTGCAGGAGGCGTCGCTGCTCGAGGCGCGCGTCGCGATCCCCGAGAGCCAGCTCCACCTCGTGCAGGTCGGCGACCCGGCGACGCTGCGCATCCAGGGCCTCGCCGACCCGATCGAGGCGCGCGTCACGAGCGTGAGCGACGCCGTCGACCCGGCGACGCGCACGTATCTCGTGAAGATGTCGGTCCCGAACCCCGACCACGCGCTCAAGTCCGGCGTCTTCGTCCACGTCGAGATCACGCCGCAGCGCGCGAGCGAGGTGGTGCTCGTCCCCCGCAAGGCCGTCCGCAGCGAAGACGGCGAGAGCCGAGTCTTCGTGATCCGCGACGGGCGGGCCGTCCCCATCACCGTGCGGCTCGGGCTCGTCTCCGAGTCGGCCGCGCAGATCGTGTCGGGCGTCTCGGTCGGCGACGAGGTGATCGTCGGCGAGGCCATCTCGTCGCTCTCCGCCGGGCAGCGCGTCCGCGTGGTTCGCGCCGATCACCCCGAGGCGCGGTCGTGAAGATCGCCGACGTCTCGATCCGGCGTCCCGTCTTCGCCGTCATGCTGATCGGCGGCCTCGTCGCGCTCGGGCTCGTCTCGCTGCCGCGCCTCGGCGTCGACCTGTTCCCGCGCGTCGAGTTCCCGATGGTGTCGGTCGTGACGGTGCTCGAGGGCGCTTCGCCCGACACCGTCGAGCGCTCGGTCACGCAGCCGCTCGAGGAGGCAATCAACTCGATCGAGGGCGTCCGCAAGCTGCGAAGCGCGTCGAGCGACTCGCTCTCGCAGATCTTCGTCGAGTTCAGCCTCGACCAGGACGTCCATCGCAAGGCGCAGGACGTGCGCGACAAGGTGAGCGAGGCGCGAGGCAACCTCCCGGTCGACGCCGAGGCGCCGATCATCTCGCGCGTCGACCCCGACTCGACGCCGATCCTCACGGTGCTGGTGGCCGGGCCGCAGTCGATCCGCTCGCTCTCCGAGCTGGCCGACAAGCGGCTCAAGCCGCGCCTCGAGCGCGTTCCCGGCGTCGGCTCGGTGACGCTCGTCGGCGGCCGCACGCGCGAGGTGCGGATCTGGATCGATCCGGTGAAGCTCACGGGCTACGCGCTCGCCGTCGACGACGTCCTCGGCGCGCTGCGCCGCGAGCACATCGAGCTGCCGGGCGGCCGGGTCGAGACCGAGCACGAGGAGTTCGTCGTGAAGACGCGCGGCAAGCTCACGAGCCCCGCGCAGTTCGGCGCGCTCGTCGTCTCGGAGCGCGAGGGCCGGCTCGTTCGCCTCGCCGACGTCGCGACGGTCGAGGACGGGATGGCCGAGGAGCGCACCGTCGCTCGCCTCAACGGCGACCGCGGCGTTTCGCTCCAGATCCGGCGGCAGTCCGGCGAGAACACGGTCGCGGTCTCGAACGCCATCAAGGCCGAGCTCGGGCGAATTCGCGAGACGCTCCCGCCCGGCGTCGAGCTGGTCGAGACGCAGGATCTCGCGCGCTTCATCCAGAGCTCGGTCGACGACGTCTTCGTCGACATGGCGTGGGGCGGACTGCTCGCCGTCCTCGTCGTCCTCGCCTTCCTGCGCAGCGGGCGCTCGACGCTCATCGCCGCGACGGCGATTCCGTCGTCGCTCCTCGCGAGCTTCTCGTTCTTCTACTTCTTCGGCTTCACGCTCAACGTGCTCACGCTCATGGCGCTCTCGCTCTCGATCGGCCTGCTGGTCGACGACGCCATCGTCGTGATCGAGAACATCTACCGCCACATCGAGCTCGGCGAAGATCCGCGCGAGGCGGCGTCGAGCGCAACGCGCGAGATCGGCCTCGCGGTGGTCGCGACCACGCTCTCGATCTGCGCAGTCTTCGTCCCGATCGCGTTCATGGGCGGCATGATGGGGCGCTTCTTCCGCGAGTTCGGACTCGTCGTGACCGTCGCGGTGCTGGTCTCGATGCTCGTCGCGCTCACGCTCACGCCCATGCTCTCGTCGCGGTACCTGCGCGTCAGCGAGTCGCACGGGCGCGTCTATCATGCGTTCGAGAGCGCATACGCGGGCCTCGAGCGACGCTACCGGCGCCTTCTCGCCTGGGGCCTCTCGCACCGGCTCGCGATCGTCGGCATCGCGGCGGCGGCGATCGTCGCCGGCGGGCTCGTCGCGCGGGGCGTTCCGCTCGACCTCATCGTCGAAG
>JAYRMX010000214.1:0-2413 GCA_041912475.1 Myxococcota bacterium | reverse complement strand
GAGCCGCGCCCGCGGGCGCCGGGACGGGCCAGCACCCGCCAGGCTTCGAGCGTGAGCGATGCACGCCGCGCCCGCGGGCGCCGGGACGGGCCTCGCTGGCGCCGAGATTGGTACTAGGGTACCAATCTCGGCGGCTCGGGGACGACCGGAGCGGGAGGGCGCAAAGATGCCGAGGGCGACGGGGCGGCTCGTGCTCGCTCTGCCCATCCTCGCCGCAGCGGCGAGCCCGGGCCGCGCCGCGGCGCAGGCCGCGAGCCCGGACGCAGGGCGCGCGTCGTACGCGGCGTGCGCTCCGTGTCACGGCCCGCGGGCAGAGGGCAACCCGGCCCTCGGCGGCCCGAGCCTCGCCGGGCAGATCCCGGCGTACCTCACGCGCCAGCTCGAGAGCTTCCGGTCCGGAGTTCGGGGCGCGGCCGCCGGCGACGCCGAGGGAGCGAAGATGCGGGCCGTCGCCGCCGGGCTCTCCGATCCGCAGATCCGCGACGTCGTCGCGTACATCGCGACGCTTCCCGATCCCGTCACACCGAAGAGCGTCGCCGGCGATCTGAAGAACGGATCCAACTACTATCAGATGAAGTGCAACGCGTGTCACGGCGCGCGCGCCGAGGGCAACGCGCTGCTCGGCGCGCCGCGTCTGGCCGGCGCGAGCGATGCGTACCTGCTGCGCCAGCTCGCGAGCTTCCGGAGCGGGCTGCGCGGCGGCGGCAGTGACGACCGTCCTGGGCGCCAGATGGCGATGATGGCACGCACCCTGCCCGACGAGAAGACCGACCGCGACGTCGTGGCCTTCGTCCGCTCGCTCGCACCGGGTGCGGCGGCGGCGCCCGGGGCCGGAGCGACGCGATGAGCGCGCGACGACGCCTCGCGCTGGCCGCGGCGCTCGCGTGCGTCGCGAGCGGCAGCGGCACACCGTTCTCGGCGCGCGGCGAAGCCCTCACGCTCTCGACCCGCTGTCCGCGCGGGTTCGAGAAGCTCGAGACCGGCGCATGCACGCTGCACACGCTCTACGACGCGTACGACTCGCTCTACGACCGCGGAGTCGGGGGGCTTCGCACGGCGCTGCCGCCGCGGCGGGACGGCTTCACGGCGGAGCAGATCGACCTCGGGCGTTATCTCTTCTTCGACCCCGCGCTCTCCGGCGCGCGGACGGTCTCGTGCGCGAGCTGCCATCACCCCGATCACGGATTCGGCGACGGCCGCCCGCGAAGCGTCGGCGTGCAGGGCAGCGAGGTCGGCCGGTCGGCGCCGACGCTGTGGAACGTCGCCTTCCTGCAGCGCTTCTTCTGGGACGGCCGAGCGCGCTCGCTCGAGGAGCAGATGCAGGGTCCGCTCTACGCGCCGGCCGAGATGGGAACGACGCCCGAGAAGCTCCTGCGAGCGCTCGAGGCGATCCCCGACTACGCCCCGCTCTTCGCGTCGGCCTTTCCGGACACGGGCGCCCGCGCGATTTCTCTCGAACACGTCTACACGGCGCTCGCCGCGTTCGAAGCGTCGCTCGTCTCGCTCGGCAGCCGCTACGACCGCTACGCGAACGGCGACCACGACGCGCTCTCGGCCCCCGAGATCGAAGGCCTGAACGTCTTCCGCTCGTTCGTCGCGCGCTGCGCCGAATGCCACACGCCGCCGCTGTTCACGAACCAGCAGATCGCGGTGATCGGCGTTCCCGACCCGGAGGGCCGGCCCTTCGACCCCGGCGCGGGCGCGGTCTTCGACAATCCGACCTGGCGAGGCGGATTCAAGGTGCCGACGCTGCGCAACGCTGCGCGAACGGCGCCGTACATGCACGCCGGCCAGTTCGCGTCGCTTCGCGACGCCGTGAAGTTCTACACGCAGGGGCGCGGCCACGCGGTGCCGCCGGGCGAGAAGCTCGTCCTGCACTGGCACATCTGGGAGCCGAAGCTCACCGACGCCGAGATCGACCGGGTCGTCGATTTCCTCGGCGCGCTCACCGACGAGAGCGGAGCGCCCGAAATTCCGGCACGCGTTCCCTCGGGCCTCACGCCCGTGTCGAGCCCGCGCTCCGACGTCGCATTCGAGAAGGGAGGACGGCGATGAAGAAGGCCTCGATTCTGGTCGCCGCGGGCGCAGCGCTCGCGATCGGATACGCGGCGGGCCGCTCCGGCCAGCCCGGGCCCGGCGCCGCGCCGCCGCCGCCGCCGGCGCCGCCGCCGGCGGCGGCCGAGGCCGAGCTCGGCCAGGTCGCCGCGATCGAGAACCCGCACACCGGCCGCGTCATCACCGTCGAGCCCGGCGGCTCGATCCAGCAGGCGGTTTCGGCGGCGCAGCCCGGCGACACGATTCGCGTGCGGCCCGGCACGTACCACGAGACCGTCTACGTCGACAAGGACGGCATCGCCCTCAGCGGATCGATCGAGGCCGGCCAGTGGCCGGTCCTCGACGGCGAGGGAACCCG
>JAYRMX010000213.1:0-2035 GCA_041912475.1 Myxococcota bacterium | reverse complement strand
ACGACCGAGGACGGCGCCTATGCGCTGACGCCCGCGGCGATCGCAGCCAACTCGGTGCTGCGCAACGCGGCCGCGAGCGTCTTCCTGCCGAGCGAGAACGAGTGGTACAAGGCGGCCTACTACGACCCGATCGCGGGGCTCTATTACGACTACCCGACGGGGACGAACGACGAGACGCGATGCGTTGACCAGTGGCACGACACTGGGAACTCGGCGAATTGCTGGTCAGGCCAGCAGCTCTCGGACGTGGGAGCCTACCGGCTCTCGGTCAGCCCGAGCGGAACCTACGACCAAGGTGGCAACGCTTCGGAGTACAACGAGCAAATCAAGTTCAACTCCGAGCGAGGGCTGCGGGGCGGGAGCTGGAGCAATGACCCGGACTCCCTCGCTGCGGACAACTGGAGTTCCTTCGCAACCCCAGGCGTCTACAACGAGATCTTCGGCTTCCGCGTCGCGAGCGTCCCCGAGCCCTCGACGGGCCCGCTGGTGCTCGCGGGCCTCGGCGGCCTCGCGCTGCGGAGGCGGCGTCGCGGGTAGCTGCGTTCGACTCGGGCACTCGCGCCCGTCCGGTGCTCGCCGCTTCGCGTCCTCCCATCGCGGCGAGCGCTACGCCCGATCCTCGTCGCGGCGGTCTCTCGGCGTTCTGCGGCAGACTCTTCGCTCGGCGCCCGCCTCTGGCGCCTCGGTGCGTCGCGCCGTTTCCGAGGATCGCGACGGCAGCGGCACTCCACGAGGCCTGCTCAGCCCGCGCGCTCGGCTCCCGGCCGGATTCGGTCCGGCGGTGCGGGACGGTCTTCGGGGCGGCGCTGCGTCTCGATCAGCTCGAGCATGTTGAGCGTGAACGTCGTGGTGCCGAGCGCGACGAAGAGGACGACGAGCAGCGAGCCGAGGACGGCGCGCGACCAGTGCATGGTGACCTCGCCGGTGGCGGCCCATTGCTCGATGCCGGGCCACGTCGTCGCGAGCGCGAGCGCGAGGAGCACGCCGCTGCCCAGCCAGCGGGCGCGTCGTGTGAACAGGCGGCCGAGCAGCCACGTTGCGCCGGTGCGCGCGAGCGGGCGCTCGTGCGCGAGCGTCGCGATGCGGTCGGCGACCGCTGCCGCGCAGACGACGAGCGCGCTCGCGACGGCGAGCAGCCACGCGAGCAGGATCCGATAGATCATCCACTCCTCGAGGTGCCGCTCGCGCAGCCACAGCCAGACCGGCGCCGCGCCGAGCGCGCCGGCCGCGAGGGCGAGCGCCGCCGCCGCGATCAGCAGCGGGCGCGCCGGGCGGTAGGTGACCGCGGCCTGCACGATCGAGCGCAGGAAGCGCACGCCGTCGCGCAGCACCGAGAGCTTCGAGCGGCCGACGCGCTCGGCGTACGGCATCGGCACCTCGACGAGCCGCAGCTTCGCCTCGAGCAGCACGCGCGCGCTCATCGCGGGCGTGAAGTGAAGGCCGTCGGGCAGGGGATAGAGGTCGGCGAGCGCCGAGCGGCGCAGCACGCGCATGCCGCTCGCGGTGTCCTGCACGGTTCGCCGCGCGAGCACGCCGAGCAGGAACGCGAAGACGAGGTTGCCGGCGGTGCGGACGAGCGGCATCTCGCTGCCGGCTCCCATTCGCGAGCCGAGCGCGATGTCGGCGTGGTCCTTCTCGAGCGCTCCGCACAGGTCGGCGAAGAAACGCGGGTCGCAGGTGCCGTCGGCGTCGAGGAAGCCGAGCAGATCGCCGCCGGCGTAGGCGAAGCCGCACTTGATCGCCGCGCCGTAGCCGCGGTTGCGGTCGAAGGCGAGGACGGTCACGTCCGGAAAGCCGCGAGCGATCTCCTCGGTTCGGTCGGTCGATCCGTCGCTCACGACGATCACCTCGACCGAGTCGAGCCCGGCCGCCGCGCACAGGTGCTCGCGCGCCGTGAGGCAGCGTGACGCCGTCTCTCCGATCGCGGCCTCCTCGTCGAGCGCGGGGATGACGATCGAGAGCCGCCCCGGCATCAGGGCAGGAACTGCTCGGGGTGCGCGAGCTTGCGGGGCAGGTATTCGTCGATCACGTAGTT
>JAYRMX010000212.1:0-1510 GCA_041912475.1 Myxococcota bacterium | reverse complement strand
GCGTTCGCGCAGCGCGGAAGGACGCCGGAGGGCGATCGTGGCGTTCGCCGAATACGGGGCCTATCTCGAACCGCCGGCCGACCGGAAGCCGCCGCTCGCGACCGACGTCGATGCCGACGTCGCCATCATCGGCGCGGGCTACGCGGGGCTCTCGACGGCCCTCGCGCTCCGAAGCGCCGGCATCGACCCGGTGGTGATCGAGGCGGATTTCGCGGGCGCGGGAGCCAGCGGGCGAAACGCCGGCCATCTCACGCCGACGATCGGGAAGGATCTTCCGACAGTGTTGCGGCTCTTCGGCCGCGAGCGCGCGAGCGCACTGCTCCACTTCGCCGACGCGGCCGTCGACCACGCCGAGCGCGTGATGAAGACGCACGCGATCGACTGCGACTACCGCGCGAGCGGCAACTTTCTCGCCGCAGTTCATCCCGACCAGGCGCACAGGCTGCAGCGCGCCGCGCAGATCGGCGCATCGATCGGCGCGCACGTCCGCTTCGTCTCGGAAGGCGAGATGCGCGAGCGCGGCGTTCCGCCGGCCTTCGTGTGCGGCGTTCTCGAAGAGCTCGGGGGAACGCTCAACCCCGGAAAGTACGTCCTCGGCCTGCGAAGGGCCGCGCTCGCGGCGGGCGTTCGACTGTTCGAAGGCACCCGCGTCACCGGCATCGAAGAGGGAAGACGGATCCGCCTGCGCACGCCCGGGGCCACCGTGACCGCCGACCGGATCGTGATCGCGACCAACGGCTACACGCCGCTCCTCGCGTGGCGACCGCGCGCGGTGATCAACCTCGCCTGCTCGCTGTTCGAGACCGAGCCTCTCGGCGCGGCGCAGCGAGAGCGTCTCGGCTGGAGCGGAGGCGAGGGGATCTACACCGCACACGAGACGCTCGAGAGCTACCGCCTCACCGCGCGCGGCAGCATCGTCGGCGGCGTGAAGACCGTGGCCTACGGCTACGGAAGCCGGCTCACCGAGGCGAACGACGCCCGCGCGTTCGCGATCATCGAGGCGGCCTTCCGCGAGCGCTTCCCCGACCTCGGCGCCGTGAGGATGCGCCACTTCTGGAGCGGCTGGATGGGCTACGCGCCGGACTTCCTGCCGCTCCTCGGCGTCGCGGGCGCGCATCGCAACGTTCACTACGCGATCGGGTTCGCGGGCCACGGCGTCGCGCAGGCGACGCTGATCGGCGACCTCGTCGCCGATCAGCTCCAGGGCCGCACGCACCCGCTCGCGAAGGCGCTCGGCCGGCGGACCTTCTCGTGGCCGCCCGAGCCGCTCCGCTGGCTCGCGTTTCGCGCCATCACGCGCGTGCTCGACGCGGTCGACGCGCGCACCGACCGCAAGGCACGGTCGTGGCGCGAGCGCGGCGCGCGGGCCTGAGCGCCTCGCGGCGCGTCGGGCGCGAGCCTACGCGCGGCCGGCCGCCGGGGCGATCCGCGCGGCGAGCTGCTGGTGCGCGGTGTACGGAGGCGCGGCGCCGGCGAACGCGCGCGCGCGGGCGGCGTGCGCGAAGCGTTC
>JAYRMX010000211.1:0-8397 GCA_041912475.1 Myxococcota bacterium | reverse complement strand
GCGGAACGAAACGACGCCGAGCAGGCGCTGCTGCGCGTCGAGGACGTAGATGTAGTAGATCGTCTCGACGCGCTCGCGCGCCTGCCGTCGCAGATACGCGATCGCCTCGTCGACTCGCATGTCGGGCCGCACGCGCACGTAGCGCGGGCTCATGAGGCCGCCGGCATCGTCCTCGGCGTACGCGAGGAGCGCCACGACCTCCTTGCGCGTCGGATCGTCGAGCAGCGCGAGCAGGTCGTCCCGCACCTCGTCCGGCGCCGCTTGGACCAGGTCGGCTGCGTCGTCCGGAGGAAGCTGGCGCAGCCAGAGCTGCCGCTCGGTGCGGCCGAGCTCGAGCAGGAGCTGGCTCTCCTCGCGCGCGTCGAGTGCGACGAACAGCTCCTCCGCCTCGCCCGGCGCGAGCAGGCGGAAGCCCTCGGCGCGCTCCTCGGGTGAGAGGACCGGCCAGGCGTCGAGCAGATCCGATGCGAGGAGCCCGGCGTCGTCGCCGCCAGGCAAGGGCGTGGGCTCCATCGGTCGGTCCTCCGGAAGGGGCTGCAGCGCCGCCGCCGCCCGGTTACTCGCTCGCGCTCGCGCCCTTCTCGACCTCGAGCTGGAGCTCCTTGCGCTGCCGCTCGGCCTGCTCGTTGGCCTGCGCGCGCTCGCGCTCGATCTCGAGCGCGAGCTCCTTGCGCGTGCGCTCGGCGGCCTCGAGCTCGACCTCCGTCCTCTCGCGGCGCAGCTCGAGGAGCTTCTGCTCGAGAAGCCGGTTGCGAAGCGCGAGCAGCTCGTGCGGAAGCGCCGGCGCCGCGGTGCCCGGCACGTAGCTCACCTGCACGATCTGACTCGCCTTCGACCCGTCGTCGGCGACGGCCGACACCTCGATCCGGTTGAGCCCCGCCTGCAGCGGCACCAGCGCGCCGAACGTGCCGTCGGCGTTGATCGCGACGTTCTTCGCCGTCGCGCCGGTCGAGAGGTTCTTGAAGCTGACGGAGTCGACCTTCGAGAATCGCACCTGCTCGACGACCTGGACGATGTCGCCCGGCTTTCGGACCGGCGTGAAGTAGCCGCCCGTTCGCGCCGCGAGCTCGACGGCGGCGACCGGGCCCGCGAGCGCTTCGGGTCCGATCGCGAAGGCATGGAAGCGGATGCCCGCGCGGTGCGCGCGATCCGCCGCGCGGAGCACCGCATTGACGTTCGCCGAGTCGAAGCCCGGCCCGGCCGGGAGCGTCGGCTGGCCGTCGGTGAGAAAGAGGACGATCTTCTCGCTCTTCGGGTCGACCTTCGAGAGCGCGCCCGTGAAGCCGCGCAGCTCGACCGTCGCGAGGTCGACGCCCGCCGCCATGTGCGTGGCGCCGAACGGTCCGCGCTGGAGCACGGCCGAGAGCGCGCGCCGGATGCGCTCGTAGTCGGTCGTGAGCGGCTCCTCGGTGATCGCCGGCGGCGGCGGCGTCCGCGCGAACAGACCGCCCTGCGGCTCGGGATCGCCGGCGAACGTGATCAGTCCGACGCGCGTGCTGCGCGGATCGAGCCCGGAGAGGAGCTGGTGCGCCGCGGCGACCTCGGCCGCGAGGACCGAGTCGCCCGGATCGGTGCTGCCGATCCCGAACAGGCCGCCGAAGGTCGCGGTGCCGACGACCCCGTTTCCGTTCACGTCGGCGCCGGTCGGCTCGAACGTCGAGCCCGACGTGTCGATCACGATCATGACGTCGAAGTGCTTGAAGTCTCCGGCCGTGGCGAGCGCGCGCCCCGCGACGAACGCTCCGTTGGGGTCGCCGACGACCTCGCCGTCGGAAGGCCGCTCGACGCTGAGCCGCAGGTCGGTGGCGCCGGCGGGCGGCGTCCCGAGCAGCTTCTCTCCGGGCGGACGGGCGGCCGCCTGCGCGGCCGGCTGGACACTCTGCGGTGTTGGCGGGCCGGGAGCCGCGGCCGGCGGCGCCGCGGAGCGCGCCGCGCCGGTAGGCGCGGCGCCGGCGGGTGCCGAGGGCGCTGCCGCAGGGGTCGCGCCCGCCGCAGAGAAGCTCGCGAAGACGCGCCCGCGCCCGTCGTCGAGCGGAGCGGCGAGCGCGGCGGTGACCGCGGCGATCGGAGCGACGGCGACGTGGAGGGTTCCGCCCTTGGGCCACGCCGCTTCGAGGATCCCGATCACCTTCTTGCTGCCGTGGTCGAGGACCGGAGCGCCTCCCCATCCGCGCAGATCGGCCGCCGCATCGAGCTCGACCTCGATCCGCTCGTCGGTGGCCGAGGCGACGGTTCCGAACAGGTTGTCTTCGTCGGCCGGGATCTGCGCGGGAACGCCGGAGATCTGGACACGGCGGCCCGTGGCGGGAAGCGCCGCGTCGGGCTCGAGGAGGCGGACCCGCTGGGGCGTGAGGTCGAGTGCGAAGACGAGAAAGTCGTCGCGGACCGTCCCTCCCGGCGCGCTCAGCGCGCGGCCCGGCGGCGCGAGCAGGCGGCTCGAGACCGAGACGCGCTCGCGAGAGCGGCCGAGACGGAACTCGACCTCGCGAGCGCGCGCCAGATCCGCCGGGTCGAACGAGTGGGCCGCGGCGATGGCGGCGACGCGCACCGCGCCCGACGCTCCCGGAATCCCCACGAAGAACGCGGTCCCGGAGGGCTTCGTCTCGTCGCTTCCGACGAGGACGGGGCGGACCACGGCCGGCGCCTCGGCACGCGCCCGTGCCGCGATCAGGGAAAGACCCGAGACGAGGACGATCGCGAAGACGCCGGGCCGCTTGCGCACCATGCGGCAATCGTAAGGAAGACCCTTGCCGACGGCACGAGGGTTTTCCGAACCGCCGCAAGGGCATGAGGCTCAAGGGCGCAGGTCTTTCGCCGATCCACTGGGCGTGCGCTTCATTCTGCAACGTCCGCCGCGGAGCGGGGCCGAGGCCGGGCCCCGCGGGCCCGCGCGCCGCGCCGTGGCGCGGGGCTAGCGGCGCGATGGCGCGGATCCTCGTCGCGGACGGCGAGCGGAGCGGGCGCGCCGCGCTCGAGGCGGCGCTGCGCCGCGATGGCCACGAAGTGGTCTCGGCGGCCTGCGCCGCGGAGGCCCTCGGCGCCGCGCGCCGCGAGCGTTTCGATCTCGTCGCGGCCGATGCCGATCCCGCCGGCGCGGACGGGCTCGCGCTGCTGCGGCGGCTTCGCGCAGTCGATCCCGCTGCGAACGTCGTCGTCCTCTCCGCGCGCCCGACGATCGAAGGCGCGGTCGAGGCGATGCAGCTCGGCGCCCGCAGCTACCTGGGCAAGCCGGTCGACGCGGCCGCGCTGCGCGAGCTCGTCGAGGCACCGCGCGCCGCGATCGGCCGCGGGCCGGCCCCGGAGTCCGACGCCGCCGAGCGCGCGGCGTTCGCCGCGATCGTCGGCAGCTCGCGGCCGATGCGCGATCTGCTCGATCTCGTTCGCAAGGTCGCCGAAACCGACAGCACGGTCCTGGTCACGGGCGAAACCGGGACCGGCAAGGAGCTCGTCGCTCGCGCGCTGCACCGCGCGAGCCGAAGACGCGATCGCGTGTTCTGCGCGATCAATTCGGCGGCGTTCCCGGAGACGCTCCTCGAGAGCGAGCTCTTCGGCCACCGGCGCGGCGCCTTCACGGGCGCGTCGCAGAACAAGCGCGGGCTGCTCGAGAGCGCGCACGGCGGAACGGTGCTCCTCGACGAGGTCGGCGAAATGCCGCTCTCGATGCAGGCCAAGCTGCTGCGCTTCCTCCAGACGGGCGAGATCCGGCCGGTCGGCGGCGAGGCGGCGCGCATCGTCGACGTTCGCCTCGTGACGGCGACCCACCGCGACCTCGAGGCCGAGGTGAAAGCCGGGCGTTTCCGCGAGGACCTCTTCTACCGGCTGGCCGTGATCCCGATCCACGTTCCGCCGCTGCGTGACCGCGCGCAGGACGTTCCGGCGCTCGCGACGCACTTCCTGCGCCGGTTCGCCGCGAAGCTCGGCAAGCCGGTTTCCGAGATCGAGCCGGCTGCGCTCGACCTGCTCGTCGCGCACGCCTGGCCCGGGAACGTCCGCGAGCTCGAGAACACGCTCGAGCGCGGCGTCGCGCTGTGCCGCGGGGGGCGCCTCGCGCCGGCCGACCTTCCCGAGCGGCTGCGCGTTCGCGAGCGGGAAGGGGCCGAACGCGAGAGCCTGCAGAGCCTCGAGCTCCTCGAGCGGCGACACATCCTCGCGACACTGGAGCGCGTCGGATGGAGCCGGAAGCGGGCGGCCGAGGTGCTCCAGATCTCCACCACGACGCTGTGGCGGCGCCTCAAGGTGTTCGGAATCGAGACGCCGGCGATGAGGCTGCCGGCGGCGTGCGGCGACGCGAGTCCTTCCGCGCCCTAGCGCGAAGCGACGGAGAAGGCGATGGCGGCGAAAGACGTGCAACGCAGAACCGACTCCGGTGCGGCGGCCGTGCGGGCGATCCGCAGCGGCGCCACCTGGCTCGGGCTCGTGTCGACCTTTGCCGCCGGCGCGGGAGCGGGATGGCTGGGCGCCCGCATCGCGGGGCCTGCAGTCGCGACCGAGACGCAGGCCGGCGCCGCGATCGCGAGCGACGCGGAAGCCGCCGCGACGCTTCGCGACCGCATGCTCGCGCTCGACCCCTTCGTCGTGAACCTGCTGGGGGAGGACGCGACGCGGTACCTCAAGGTTCGCGTCGAGCTCGAGGCCGAGACCCCGGCCCTTCGCGGCGAGCTCGAGGGCCGCATGGCGCAGGTCCGCGACGGCGTGCTCGGGGTGCTCTCCGCGCACGACGTCGTCGACGTGACGAGCCCCGAGGGCAAGACGCTGCTCAAGGACGACATCCGCGCGCGGGTGAACGCGCTGCTTCGCGGCGGGCAGGTTCGCTCGGTGCTCTTCACGGAGTTCGTGGTGCAGTGAGCGAGCCCGGGACGGTGACGACTGCGTTCGGCGGCGGCGCCGCCCGAGGGCTTCGGCGCGGGCTCGAGGCGCTCGCGCAGCGTGCGTCTCGCGTGCTCTCGGCGCGAGCACAGGCGAGGCTCGAGATCTCGCTCCGCGCCGCCGAGGCTTCGGCCGTGTCGGGTCTCGCGGCGGAGCTCGGCGCGCGGGAGCGCTGCGCCGTCCTCGATCTGGCGGGCGGCGGCGCGCACGCGTTCGTCCTGCTCTCGCGGCCGCTCGCGTTCGCGCTGCTCGAGCTGCGGTTCGGTGCGGACCGGCGAACGCTGGGCGGGGAGGCGCCCGATCGCGCCTACACGCGAATCGAGGAGCGCGCGCTCGAGCAGACGGCGCGCGAGCTGTGGGCGGCGCTGTGCGCCGGTGCGGGCGGTGCGCTCGCCGGCGCCGCGGGGCCTTGCTGCCTCGACGATGCGCAGGGCCTGCGCGAGCGCGACGAAGCGCCGCTGTGGCTGGCGCGCTTTGCCGTCACCGGGCTCTCGCGTGAGGAGCAGCTCGTGGTCGGGATCCCGCGCACAGCGGCGGCCGGCGGCGAGCGGCCCGCCGCGAACGGGAGCCGGGATGCGCGCTGAACGCTTCTTCGGCGCCACGCTGCTCGAGGCCGTTCGGCGCGCGCGCGAGGCGCTCGGGCCCGGCGCGCTGGTGGTGGCGGTCCGGGGGCCCGAGCGCGGTCTCTGGCCGCGCCGGCGCGGGGCGGAGGCCTTCGAGGTGCGCGCGCGGCGGCCGCTGGCGCCGGCCGGCGAGCTGCGCCGGCTCGAGGCCCGGATCGAGGAGCTCGGCGCGGCGCTGGAGAGAAGCGGCCGTCTGGCCGAGGAGATGACGGCGCTTCGGAGGGCCGTCGAGGCCCTCGAGCGGCGTCTTGCCGGCGAGCCCGTTTCGGCGCTTCCGGTCCGGACGCGCGTGGCGCGCGTGCGCATCGGACCCGAAGGGGCGGACCGGGGCCCGGACCCGACAGCAAGGAGTGTCGACGCATGGACTCGAAGCTCAAGCAATTCGTGAACCGCATCGGAGACCTTCCGTCCGTGCCCACGGTCGCCGCCGCCGTGATCGCGCTGGTCGAGGATCCGAACGCTTCGGGAGACGACCTGCGGGCGGTGATCGAGCGCGATCCGGCGCTCGCCGCGCGCATTCTGAAGGTCGCCAACTCGTCGATGTTCGGGTTCTCGCGGCGGATCGAGACGCTTCGCCACGCGATTGCGCTGCTCGGCTTCCGCACCGTGAAGAACCTCGTCCTCGGCGCGTCGATGAAGGAGACCTTCAAGCGCTTCGGACTCACCGAGCGCCTGCTCTGGGAGCACGCGACACGAACGGGCGCGGTCGCCGCGCGCCTCACCGACCATCCCGGGATCGACATCGAGCGCGAGGAGGCGTTCACCGCCGGGCTGCTCCACGACCTCGGAAAGATCGCGCTCGACAACGCGGCGCCGGACGACTACTCGAAGGTCGTCGCGCGCGCCTACAACGACGGCGTGAGCTTCGTCGAGGCCGAGCGCGAGATCTTCGGCTTCGACCACACCGAGCTCGGAGCGCTCGTCGCCGAGAAGTGGAAGCTCCCGCCGCGCCTCGAGACCGTGATCCGCCTGCATCACAGTCCGGAGGCGCTGGACGGGCTCTCGCTCGAAGATCGCCGGCTCACCGCGCTCGCGACGGTCTCGACCGCGCTGTGCACGCGTCTTGGCGTCGGGCGAAGAGCGCCGGTCGAGAGCCTCGATCCGCGAGCGCTGCCCGCCTGGGCCGCGCTCGGCCTCGGCGACGACGACCTCGAGACGGTGCTCGAGATGGCGACCGGCGTCGTGAAGGAGAGCGAGGGCCTGTTCGGGTAGCCGCGGGCGCGCGGCGGCCCGCAGGCCTGCGCGCCGCTACTCCGGCGCCTCGCACGCGAGCCCCGGCAGGGCGCTCGCGCAGAGCACGCGCTGCCGCCAGCGAACGATGCGCCCCGTGAGCTCGTCCGGCGTTTCGAGCACGCGCAGGCGGTCGCCGTTCGCCATCGCGACGACCGTCTCGCCCGCCCGCTCGACGAACGTGATCTGCTCGTCGTTGACGAGGATCTGCGTTCCGTCGAGCCGCGTGAGCCAGATCAATGCGCTTCTCCCGTGCTCCTCGAAGCATCGGCCGCCGGGGCCGCGGGGTGGAGGCGCGCGGCGCGCGTTGCAGGTTGCAAGGCGCCCGTGCAGAGCGAAACGCCCCGCGCGCGCAGCTTCGAAACGCGCGCTGCGACGCTCCCGCTCGCGGGGCCGCGGGCCGTGCGCAACGCCCGGCGCAAGTCCCGGCCGCTCGCAGCGGCGGCGAGCTCGCGGCGCGCGTGCGGTACGAGCGCGCGCGACGCCGGCATCGCGCTTGCGAAGGCAGGAGTGCGGCATGCCGATGATGCCGGGCAGGAGCGCGGGACGACCTCCCCCCCAACACGTCGTCCCGGCTCCGGCTCTCCCCGGGGCGGAGCGGAGGGCTTCGCCCCGGGGACCGCATCGCGGCCTGCGCTCGATCGGAGAGGCCGGATCGATGCGGGTCGTGGTCGCGGCGCTCGTCCTCGTATTCGCGCCCGCGCTCGCTGCGAGGGCGGAGCCGCCCGCTCGCAGCGCGGTGCATGCGCCCGATGCCGAAGCGGGGCAGGCGCTCGCGCTCGTCGAGAGCGCGCTCGCCGGCGCGGGGTGGACGGGCCGTGAGCAGCCGTCCCCGCCGCTGCTCGCCGCACTCGGCCGCCTCGCGGCCGCAACGGCCAGCGATGCGGGCTGCGCGCGCATCGCCGGCCGCCTCGGCGGCCGCATCGTCGCGGTGGCCCGCCGTGCGCGAAGCGCGGAGGCGCTCGACGCCGTCGCGTCGTGCAGCGAGCGGATCGGCCTCGCGGCGCTCGCGGCGCGGCTTCGCGCGGCGCGCGCGCGCGGCTTCGGGGCGCCGCCGGCGCCGCCCGCGGGCGAAGGCGATGCGCTCGCCGACGGCCCGCTCGGCGCGTCTTCGGCGTACGCGCGGGGCGACTTCTCCGCCGCGAAGGCGATGGCCGGGGCCGGGCCGTGGGCGGCGCTCGGCGACGCGGCGCAGACTGCCCGCCGTGCCCGCATCGCGCTCGACGCCGCCTCCGTGACGGTGCGCTGACGCTGCGCCGCCTGCGGGCCGACGGCGATCCGTTGCGCGGCATTTCAGCTTGCAACGCCGCCTGCCGCCCGCGGCTTCGTGCGGCGGCGGCACAGCCTCGCAAGCGCTCGCCGCTGCGTCGCATTTCTGCGTAGAAGCGCCGGTGGCACGGCGCTTGCTTCTGCGCAGGCGGGGAGGAACGTCGACTGCCGCTCAGCCTGCGGAGCCTCGTGTTGCGTGTGAGAGCGCTGTCTCCCGCCGGCAAGGCCGTCGCGGGCGGTCTGCTCGCGCTCGTGGCCGTCGGGATCGTCGCCGTCGCCGCTGCGCGCCGGGGCGGGCTCGCCGGGCCGCCGGCCGGCGCCGTGGGCGCCGGGCGGGCGGCCGCGGCGGCCCGCGCCTCGGACGCGCCCGCCGGCGAGCCGGAGGCCGCCGATCCCGAGCGGGCCGCGC
>JAYRMX010000210.1:0-4972 GCA_041912475.1 Myxococcota bacterium | reverse complement strand
CGCATGCGAGCGCGCCGGAGTCGGGATCGTGCGGCGGGTGACGGGAGGCGCGGCCGTGCTCCACGGCGCCGACCTCACGTACGCCGTTGCGGCGCCGGAGTCCGCGCTTCCCGGCAGCCTGCAGGAGACGTACGCGCTGGTCTCGCGTGCGCTGCTGCGCGCGCTCGCTGCGCTCGGCGTCACGGCCGAAGTCGCTGCGAGCGCGCCGCGCTCGGCCGGACCGCGCGCCTTCGACTGCTTCGAGCAGGCGGCGCAGGACGAGATCTGCGTGGGCGGGCGCAAGCTCGCGGGGAGCGCGCAGCGCCGCTCGCGGGGCGGCGTGCTGCAGCACGGCTCGCTTCGCCTCGACGACGACCCGCCGGACGCCGCTCGCGCGGCCGGGTGCGCGGGGCCCGCGGCAGCGAGCCTGCGGGCGCTCGGCGTGCGCGCGGCCGATGCGCAGGTCCGCGCGGCTCTCGTCGCCGGGTTCTCCGCCGAGCTCGGCGTCGTGTTCGAGCCGGCCGCCCTCGAACCGGGCGAGCGAAGTCTCGCCGTCGCGCGGGCGCATCGGGGGAACCCCCGGGACTGCGCGTCGCTCGCCGAGCCGCTTCTCTCAAGGCTCCCTCCCGCCGGCCGATAGACCAGCGGAGAGGGGTTTCCCCCCTCGGCTTCCCCCCACCGAGGCGAGGGACCTTGGCCGTCAACAAGCGCAAGATCCTCGAAACCGCGCAGAAGTACCTCCAGAAGGGAGCCCTCGACCGCGCCCTCAAGGAGTACCGCA
The DNA here is from genome assembly GCA_041912475.1 of Myxococcota bacterium. Lineage (GTDB taxonomy): Bacteria > Myxococcota_A > UBA9160 > UBA9160 > UBA9160 > MYXO. Next base: position 4,212 of record JAYRMX010000210.1, on the reverse strand, counting down.
CGCTGCTCGAGCTCGACCCGCGCGACTCGAGCGCGCGCCTCAAGCTCGGGGACATCCAGCTTCGCCTCGGCGACAAGGCCGAGGCCGTCGCTGCCTATCTGAAGGTTGCGCAGCAGTTCATGAAGGAGGGCTTCGACGCGAAGGCCGTCGCCCTCTTCAAGCAGATCGCGAAGCTCGCTCCCGAACAGACCGAGGTCTTCGTCCCGCTCGCCGAGCTGTACCAGCGCCTCGGACTCGTGGCCGAAGCGATGTCGGCGCTCCAGACGGCGACGGAGGGATTCCAGCGAGCGGGCCGCAAGCGCGAAGCGCTCGAGCTGCTGCGCAAGGCCGCTTCGCTCGATCCGTCGAACACGACGAGCCGGCTCAAGATCGCCGACCTGCTGCGGCAGCAGGGGATGAACGCCGAAGCACTCGCCGAGTACGACGAGGTGGCGAGCGAGCTCGAGCGAGCAGGGGAGGCCGACTCGCTCGCCGCGGTCTACGAGCGCATCCTCGAGATCGAGCCCGACCGAGTGCCCACCGCGCTCGCGCTGGCGCGGCTCTCGCTCGCGAGCGGCGCGGCCGAGCGCGCCCACGCGCTGCTGGAGCACGCGGTCGCCGCGCGTCCCGATCTCATCGAAGCCCTCGAGCTCCACGCCGAGACGCTCCAGGCTCTCGGCCGTCCCGCCGAGCAGACCGAGCCGGTGTTCCGCAGGCTCGCGGAGGCGCACCGCGCGCGCGGCAACGAAGAGCGAGCGCGGGAGATCCTGCAGCGCTTCCTTCCCGCATGCGACCTCACGCTGAGCGGAATCGCTCCGCTCGCCGAGGCGCCGAGCGACGGCGCCGCTCGGGACGTCGGGTTCTTCGAGCCGTCACTCGCCGAGACGGCGAGCCCCGCGCCGCCGGCGGCGACCGACACCGATTTCGTGGCCCTCGATGCGGCCGGCGAGAACGAGAGCTTCGTGACGTTCGATCCGGCCGAGCCCAACGAGAGCCCGGCGACGCTCGATCCCGCCGGCGCGAGCCGGCCGTTGCAGACGCTCGATGCGGCCGAGGCGAGCCCGAGCCTCGAAGCGTCCGCTCCGGCCGCTGCATTCGAGGCGGATCCGCGCGGCGTCGCCGCAACGTCCGTGCCTGACGCCGATATCGAGCAGCTCGTCGCCGAGGCGGGCGTCTACCTTCGGTTCGGAAAGCGCGAACGCGCAATCGCGAGCCTCGAGGCCGTGCTGGCGCGCGAGCCCGGACACGCCGTCGCGCTCGAGCGGCTCGCGGCCGTGCTCGACGAAGCGGGTGAGGCCGCCCGCGCGGCGGAGCTGCGCGAACGCGCGGCCTCGTTCGCGCCGCCCCTCGGTGACGAGCTTCCCGACGATCTGCCCGCGGCGCTCGACTTCACGGGCTGCGCCTCGACGTGCGAAACGAGCGACGCGGCCGAGCTCCCGGAGGTCGACCTCGGGGAGTTCGTCATCGAACACGACGTGCGTCCGGACGAGCCGGCTGCGGCGCCGGAGGCGATCGCCGAAGACGCCGCGGTTTCGACCTGGGCCGAGCCCGCGGATGCGGTGTCCGAGGCGAGCCCCGATTTCGAGCTCGAGGTGGAGCTCGACCTCTCCGACGCGTGCGCGCCCGCAACGCCCGAGCAAGGCGATTCCGCCGCTCCCGCGTCGCCGACCGGCCTCGCTGATGGCGCGAGCGACGAGGCGAAGACGCCGTCCGGCGGCGCCGCACCCAAGCAGATTCTCGAAGAGCTCGAGGAGGCCGAGTTCTACGTTCAGCAAGGGCTGCTCGAGGAGGCCGAGGTCGTCTTCCGGCGTGTTCTCGAGATGGCGCCGACGAATCCGCAGGCGCTGCTTCGCCTCGGAGAGATCGCGGCCGCGCGGGGCGACGATCCCGCGGCGGGCCATTCCCCGTGCGCGCCGATCCCCGATCTCGCCGTCGCGATCGCCGAGGCGACGGCGACCGACGTGGGTGGCGCAGCGCTCGGCGACGATCTCGCCGAATGGGACGATCTCGCGACCGGCTCCGCGCCGGCTGCGCCCGCCGCCGAGATCGAAGTCGCTGCGGCCGAGGACGCCGTGACCGGGGACGAGACCGAGGCGCTCGCCTCGGCCGAGGAGGAGGCCCCCGGAGAGATCGAGCTCGCCGCTCCGGCGCTTCTCGCCGGCGAGGAGGCCGCGCCGGCGGACGCCGGCTCGGCGCAGGAGCCGTCGCACTTCGATCTCGCCGCGGAGCTCTCGGATGCGCTCGAGACCGAGAGCCCCGCCGCGACCGACTCCGCGCCGCCGGCCGAGGACAGCCTCGAGGCGATCTTCAACGAGTTCAAGCGCGGCGTGCGCAAGACGCTGACGCCGGCGGATCACGAGACGCACTACGACCTCGGCATCGCGTACCGCGAGATGGGCCTCGTCGAAGACGCGATGGGCGAGTTCGAGATCGCGCTCGAATCGCCTTCGCGCCGCATCGACTGCCTGCACCTGCTGGGCGTGTGCGCGCGCGAGCTCAAGCGCCCGCACGACGCGGTCGCATTCTTCGAGCAGGCGCTCGCCGAGCCGGAGCTCGCGCCGGGGCGCCGCGCGGCGATCCGTTTCGACCTCGCGATCGCGCTCGAGGAGCGCGGGGACCTCGCAGCCGCGCTCGCCGCGTTCGAGGAAGTCGCAGCCGACGAGCCGTCTCATCCGGGCCTCGCCGAGCGTATCGAAGCGCTGCGCGCGCTCTCGGCGCTCACACCGCCGAAGTCCGCAGACGGCGAGGCAGAGCCCGCCGAGGTCTACGAATCGTTCGACGATCTGATCGCGCACGCGGAGGCGGAGGTCGTGACGGCAGCGGCCGGAGCCGCAGCCACGCAGGACCGGGGCTCGCCGGATGGCAGTGATCGCCCGCCGGCAGCGCCCGCGCCCGGCACGTCGCCGCGGCGCCGGAAGATCTCGTTCGGCTAGGAGTCCCCGTGGAGCACCTCGAACACTTCGGCCTCTCGCGCGACCCCTTCGTGAAGGATCCGGTGGCGGCGCTCCACTTCGAGAGCGATGCCATCACCGATGCCGAGCGGCGGCTGCTCCGCGGCTGTCTGCAGCGGCGCGGGCTCGGCGTGCTGACGGGAGGCGTTGGCCTCGGAAAGAGCACCGTCGTTCGCCGTCTCCTCGAGCAGCTCGACGACGAACGCTTCGACGCTCACCTGCTCGTGCTCGTGCAGGGCGGGGTCGAGGGCGGGTGGCTGATGACGCGTCTCGCGCAGCTCCTCGGCGTCGAGTCGCCGCCGCGCGAGCGCCCGCAGCTCTGTGGCGAGATCTTCGACCGGCTCGCGGCGCTGCACGAGGAAGGCCGACACGCAGTCCTGCTCGTCGACGATGCGCAGCTCCTCGCGCGCAGCGAGGCGCTCGCCGAGCTCCGCGGCCTGCTCAACCTCGAGCACGAGGGGCAGCACCTGCTCTCGGTCGTGCTCGCGGGCGCCCCGGATCTCGAGCGCGGAATCCTTCTCGACTCGGCGCTCGCGCAGCGCGTCGACATCGGTGTCTCGCTCGTCCCGCTCGACCCGGAGGGCGTCTCGGCCTTCGTCGCGCACAGGATCCGCGTCGCGGGCGCAGACCCGGCGCTCTTCGAGCCGGCCGCGCTCGCCGAGGTCGCGCGTCGCAGTGGAGGCGTCCCGCGGCTCGCGCTCACGCTCGCGGACAATGCGCTGCACGAAGCCTGGCTCCTCGGCGCTCCGCGCGTGAGCGCCGATGCCGTCGAACGCGCCGCACGCCATCTCGGGCTCGCGCTCGCGTCGATCGCGCCGCGCGGCGCGCTCACCCCCGACACCTCGCTCGCCGCGCTGGGCGAGAGCGGGCTGTTCGGCGCGACCCGTCGCGACCGGACCGAGCCCGAGGCCGCGCCGATCTTCGACGGGATCGAGCTCGACGCGACGGCGATCCTTCCCGAGGAAGGCCCGCCGAAGGACGAAGACCTCGAGACCCTCCTCGAGGACGAGGTCCGCTGATCCGATCGCCCCTCCCCCGGTGCAGGGCGCCCCGTCCGGCCTCCGGAGCGCCTTGCCTCCCGCGCGCCGTCGTGCGACCGTTTCCAGCGAGCGCGGGAATAGCTCAGTTGGTAGAGCATCAGCTTCCCAAGCTGAGGGTCGCGGGTTCGAATCCCGTTTCCCGCTCCAGATCTTGCGATTCGCCTCCGGCCTGCTGCAGCCGGGGGCGTTTTCGTTTCCGGCGCAAGAGGGAGAGACGGCGGGCGGATCGCTGCCGGCTTGCG
>JAYRMX010000209.1:0-18063 GCA_041912475.1 Myxococcota bacterium | reverse complement strand
GACCCGCGCGCCGGCGCCGCGGTCCGGTCCGAGCGCGGCGCTGCGCTCGCCCGCTTCGCTCGCGAGCGCCTCGAGCAGCGGCTCGCGCGGAAGCCGCGGAGCGCCCGCGTCTCCGGCGAGAAACAGCGTCGCGTCGAGCGCACCGGGCTCGGCGCAGCGCGGATCGAGCGCCGCCTCGTCGGCCGCGCCGCGCGTCGGAAGCGCCGCGAGCGCGACGCCTCCCAGCCACGCGATCAGCACGCCGACCCAGACCGTGCGCCGCCGCGACACGCCGCCCCTCCGCGCCAAAGGCTACCCGCGCGCCGCGAGGTGCGCGGCCCCGTGGAGCGCAGCTTTCGGATTCAGACACACGCGGACGGGGATGCTCTCGACGAGCGGCCGCAGCCGCCCTTTCTGTGTGTAGCCATCCGCGAAGCTTCCGCGCGAGAGCGCGGGGAGGATCTTCGGCGCGATCCCTCCGCCGAGAAAGACGCCGCCCGTCGCGAGCAGGCGAAGCGCGAGATTTCCCGCCTCGGCGCCGTAGATTCGGCAGAACACGTCGAGCGCCTCGGTGCACAGCGCGTCGCTGCGCGCGAGCCCGCGCTCCGAGATGACCGGAGTCGGGTCGGGCGCGGCCGCGAGCGCGTCGCGCAGCTCGGCAGACTCCTTTGCGAAGCCGGAGTCGCGCAGAAAGACGTAGACGTTGTGAAGGCCCGCGCCCGACAGGATGCGCTCGTAGCTCACGTGGGCGCCGAAGCGCTCGCGCAGGTGGCGCAGCAGCGCGATCTCCCGGTCGGTCTGCGCGGCGAAGTCGGCGTGCCCGCCTTCGGAGGCGACCGGATGGTGCTCCTTGCCGTCGAAGAACAGCATCGCCTCGCCGAGGCCGGTACCCGCGGCGATCACCGCCACGTGGCCGCGCAGCGGGGGCCGGCTCCCCTCGAGAAGGACGTACTCCTCCTCGGGCCGCAGGAACAGCATCCCGTACGCCGTGCCTTCGAGGTCGTTCACGAGCCGCACGCGCGGCGAGCCGATCGTTCGCGCGAGCGAGCCCTCCTCCATCTCCCACGGGAGGTTGGTCGCCTTCGCGCGACCGCCGATCACCGGGCCGGCGACCGCGAAGCAGGCGCCGCCGATCGCGGGGCGAGGGCCGGCCGCGAGAAAGGCGGCGAGGATGTCTTCGAGGCTGCCGTGCTCGCCGCTCGCGAAGCGCTGCTCGCGAAGCGCTCGGAGCGAGGAGCCCGAACACTCGAAGAGCCCGACCAGCGTCTTCGTCCCGCCGACGTCGCCGGCCAGTACCACCGTGGCGGAAGAACCCGTCGCGTCCGACATGGATCAGTGTTGCCTCAGATTCGACGCCGCCGCCTCGTCGACGAGGAACCGCAGCCGCCCCGCCGCCGGGCGGACCCGCTGCGACGGCAGGCGGCCGAAGTCCTGCGGACCCTCGAGCACCTCGGCGAGCGGAGCGGACTTCCCGGCCCCGGCCACCAGGAACACGATCTCCCGCGCCTGGTCGAGAACGGGGTAGGTGAGCGTCATCCGGTGGGCGCCGTGCTGCGGAACCCAGTTGGGGACGCACCAGCGCCGCGTCTCGCGCAGCGCGGCCGTGTGCGGAAAGAGCGACGCCGTGTGCCCGTCGGGCCCGAGCCCGAGCAGGACGAGATCGAGGCGGGGAGGCGGCGCGCCGGCGCCGAGCGCGAGGCCGAAGACGCGAGCGAGCGTCGCCTCGTACGCGAGCGCCGCCGCGTCGAGGTTCGGCCGCTCGGCCTCCATGCGGTGGACGCGCGACGGCGCGAGGCCGAGCGGCGCGAGCATCGCCTCGCGCGCCATGCGGTAGTTCGATTCCGGATCGTCCGGCGGCACCGCCCGCTCGTCGCCGAAGAAGACCTCGACGCGATCCCAGTCGATCGCCGTCCGCCAGGGCTCGCCCGCGAGGAGCTCGTAGAGCCGCTTCGGCGTCGATCCGCCCGAGAGCGCAAGGGTGAAGCGGCCGCGCGCGGCGACGGCCGCCGATGCGAGCCGCTCGACCTCGTCCGCCGCCGCGCGGCTCACGGCCTCCGCGTCGGCGAAGCGCCGGACTTCGGGAATCACGACCGTCATCGAAGCAGCGCCTCCGCCATGGTTCGCGACAGCGCGAGAGCATCGCGAAAGAGAGGATCGCGGAACAGCTTCGGAAGCTGCTGCGCGACCAGCGCCGCGCGCGGCAGCTCGCCGCGCGCGAGGATCCGCTGCGACGCCGCGGCCCCCGGATGCTCGGCCGCGATCCACCCCGTGGGCTCGAGCGAGAACGTCGCCTGCGCCCGCCCGCCCGGCCGTCGCCAGCCGATGCTCGCACCGCGCAGCACGGAATCGCCGTCGCCGTGACGCCGGACGGTGACGCGGACGGCGCCGTGGCCCGCTTCGAATCGCCATGCGATCTCGTCGCCGGGCGAGACCTTGCCTGCGAGCGGACGCCAGCCGAGCCGAGCCGCGAGCCAGCCGACGAGGAGCCACGCCTTGGGCAGCGCGTGCGGGCCGTGGTCGATCACGACTTCGTCGATCGCGTCGAGCGCTCCCGGCTCGAGCGCCGGGTCGAGCGTCTGGCCGACGAGGCGCCGCCACGGCTTGAGCCGCCGCCACGCGAGGTCCGAGACGATCGTCCGCGGGTCCGCACCCTTCGCCCAGTCCGCGACCGAGACGACGCCGCCCGCCGGATCGGCCCACCCCTCGCTGTCGTAGAGGACGTGGCCCGTCATCGCCGCGAGCTCGCGGAACAGCTCGCCTCCCGACGGCGGAGGCGTCGGCGACGCCCACCACACCGCCGTCGGAAGGTCGCCGATCAGCAGCGACCGCGCGGTCGCCGGAAGACGGCGTCGCGCGCCCCCTTGCGCCGAGATCGTGACGTGCTCGGAGCAGATCTGCCGGCCCGCGCCCGCCGTGAAGCAGACCGCCGAGACGTACGCCTCGATGTCCGACGGCTGCGCGCCCGCGCTTCCGACGAGGAGCAGCACGCGCGCGGGATGCCGCTGCACGATGTCCGCGATCTCCTCGTGCACCGGCGAAGCGTCCGCGTCGGTCTCGCAGTAGACGATGAGATTCGACATGCACGCGCGGGTCACCGGGTCTTCGGAGAGCAGGTCCGGGCCGGGACGCGACCACAGGCGCGTCAGCTCGCGCTCGACCGCGCCGACGTCGACGGGCCGGACGGCGAGGCCGGGCTCGTGCGCCTGCGTCACGGCGTCCGCCACTTCCGCAAACGCGACTCGATCAGCTTCTCGGCTTCGACCGGGCCCCACGTCCCCGCGGCGTACTCCGGCAGCCAGCGCACCGGCGCCTCGCGCCAAGCCTCGAGGATGTTCGTCACCCACGTCCACGAAGCCTCGACGGCGTCGCGGCGCATGAACAGCGTCGCGTCGCCCGCCATCACGTCGAGCAGAAGCCGCTCGTACGCTTCGGGCGACTGGTCTCCGAACGTCGCCCCGTACCGGAAGTCCATCTTCACCGGGAAGACGCGAACCTTCGGGCCGGGGAGCTTCGTCGCAATGCGGAGCGAGATCCCTTCGTCCGGCTGGATGCGCAGCGCGAGCACGTTCGCGTCGAGCGGAGACGACGCGTCGACGTTGAACAGGATCGGCGGAACGTCCTTGAACTGCACCGCGATCTCGCTCGCGCGCCGCGGCATGCGCTTTCCCGTTCGCAGGTAGAAGGGAACGCCCGCCCAGCGCCAGTTGTCGACGTAGGCCTCGATCGCGACGTACGTCTCGGTGACCGAGTCGGGCCGGACGTTCGGCTCGCGGCGGTAGCCCGGGACCTCGGCTCCGCGATGGACGCCGGGGCCGTACTGCGCCCGGACGACGCTCTGCGCAGCGCCGCTGCCCGAGATCGGCCGCAGGCAGCTCAGCACCTCGAGCTTGTGATCGCGAACGACGTCGGCCGTGAGCGCCCACGGCGGCTCCATCGCCGTGAGGCACAGGAGCTGGAGGATGTGGTTCTGGACCATGTCGCGAAGCGCCCCGGCCTCTTCGTAGTAGCCCGCGCGCGTCCCGACGCCCTCTTCTTCGGCGACGGTGATCTGCACGTGATCGACGTACTTGTGGTTCCAGAGCGGCTCGAAGATCGAATTCGCGAAGCGCATCACCAGCAGGTTCTGGACCGTCTCCTTGCCGAGGTAGTGGTCGATGCGAAAGGTCTGGTCTTCTCGAAACGCGGTCGCGAGAGCGTCGTTGAGCGCCCGCGCGCTCTCGAGATCGTGTCCGATCGGCTTCTCGACGATGATTCGCGAGAACGGTCTCGCGGCATCGGCGCGAACCATCCCGGCGGCGCGGAGCCGCTCGACGCAGGTCCCCATCGAGCTCGGCGGCACCGAGAGGTAGAAGATGCGGTTTCCCGGAACGCCGCACTCGGGCTCGACCGCCGCGAGCCGCTTCGCGAGCGCTTCGTACGACGCGGCCTCGTCGAAGGGCCCGCGAACGAAGAACAGCCGCCTCTCGAACGCCGCCCATGCGGCCTCGTCGAGCGGGCGCCGCGAGTGCTTCTCGACGCCTTCGCGCGCGAGCTGCCGGAAGCGCGCGTCGTCGAGATCGGTTCGCGCGAAGCCGAGGATCGCGACTCCGGCCGGGAGCAGGCCGTCGAGCATCAGGTTGTAGAGCGCCGGGACGAGCTTGCGGCGCGAGAGGTCCCCCGCGCCGCCGAAGATGACGATGCTGCACGGCTCGGGCAGCAGCGTTCGGGCGAGCCCCACCGTGAGCGGGTTGTGCGACGCGGTTTCGAGCATCGTCCCTCTTCGCCTCAGCGCTCCATCACGCGGACCTTCTCACCCTCCTCGACGAGCACCACGTTCGCCATCCCGAGGAACAGGCCCGTCCCGACGACGCCCGGCAGCGCGCGAAGCGCGCGCTCGACCGCCGCAGCGTCGCGCAGCGGGCGCGATCCGCAGTCGAGGATCCAGTTGCCGTTGTCGGTGACGTACGCAGACCCGTCGGGCTTCGTTCGTACGACCGGAGCGAGGCCGAGGGCCTCGATCCTCCGGCGCGCGAGAGGAAGCGCGTAGGGAACGATCTCGACCGGGATCTTCCCGCGCTCGCCGAGCGCGGCGACGAGCTTCTCGGCGCCGACGAGGACGACGAAGCGGCGCGCCGAGGCGGCGACGATCATCTCGCGAACCAGCGCGCCGCCGTAGCCCTTGATGCAGTCGAGATTCGGATCGACCTCGTCCGCTCCGTCGAACGCGATGTCGAGCTCTCCCGCCTCGTCGAGCGTGACGAGCGGAATGCCGAGGCGTGCGGCCTGCTCGGCCGTCGCGATCGACGTCGGAACGCCGCGCACACGAAGGCCCTTGCGAACGCGCTCGCCGAGGACGTCGACGAATGCGGCCGCCGCGCGGCCCGTGCCGAGGCCGAGCGTCTGCCCGTCCGAGACGAGGCCGAGCGCGTGTCGCGCCGTCGCGAGAGGCGCCCCGGTCACGAGATCCCCGGGATCGCGAGATGCGTCATGTGATCGATCTCCTCCGCGAGCTCGGGATGAAGCTCGCGATACGCCGCGAGGCGAACGAACCAGGCGTTCCGGAGCGCACGGCCGCGGCGTCCGGCGCCGTCGCGGAAATGCTCGCGAACGCCGGGCGGAACGCGAAGCCGCTCGTGTCCGGACGAGGGCGCAGCGGCTTCGCCGCCCACGACGACGAGCGTCGGCCGGTCACCCTCGCTGCGGAAGGACTCGAGGGCAGCCGACAACGCGGCGGTGTCGGCGCCGTCGTCCACCCGCACCGCGTTCCATCCGCATGCGCGCATGCGCTCCGCGACCTCGGCGCCGCGCCGATCCGGATCGCCCGCAGCGGAGGCGGGACGGGTGTCGTCGTAGATCCAGCACAGGTTCGAGAGCCCGAGCTCCGCGGCGCGCAGCGCCGCCTTGCTCGCCGCATCGTCGTCGAGGCAGCCGTCCCCGCACAGCACGTAGACGTCGGAATCGAACATCGCGAAGCCGGGGCGGTCGAAGCGCTCGGCGCGCTCTCGTGCGGCGAGCGCGACCGCCGTGCTCGCCGCGAGGCGCTCGTGTGCGCGGCCGCGAAGGAGATTCTCTCCGGGCAGCGGCTCGAAAGGCGTCCCCTGCGCCGCGCGCTCGCCGAAGCGCTCGAGATCGCCGAGCGTCACCGCGAGCTCGCGGTCGTGTTGCGGGCCGTTCGCCTTCACGCCCGCGAGGTGCAGCAGCGCGGCGAGCAGCGCCGGAGCGCCATCCGCGCAGAGCAGGAAGCGGTCGCGGCTCGGCCAGCCGGGATCGTCGGGATCGAAGCGAACGAAGCGCTGCCAGAGCACGTAGACGAGCGGCGCCATCGCGTCCGGCGTCGCCGACCGCGAGGCCTGCGCGGCGTCGATCGCGAGCGCACGCAGCGTGTCGATCGCCGTGCGCTCGATCGGGCTCTCGTCGAGCGTGAGGCCGGCTGCTCTCGCAACGACGCCGGTCACGGCGCCGCCAGCCGCCCGAACGCCGCGATCACCTCGGCCGGCGCCTGCACGAGCTCGATGAGAACGCCCTCGCCTCCGACCGGCGCATCGGCGCTCCCCTTCGGATGGACGAAGCAGACGTCGAATCCCGCGGCGCCCTTGCGGATGCCGCCCGGCGTGAAGCGCATGCCCTGCGCGGTGAGCCATTCGACCGCGGCGTGCAGATCGTCGACCCACACGCCCACGTGGTTGAGCGCGGGCTCGTGCACCTTCGGGCTCTTCGCCGGGTCGATCGGCTGCATGAGGTCGACCTCGACCGCGAGCGGCCCCGACCCCGCCACCGCGATGTCCTCGTCGACGTTCTCGCGCTCGCTTCGGAACTCCCCGCGCAGCGTGAGGCCGAGCAGGTCGACCCACAGCCTGCGCAGCGCCTTCTTGTCGAGCCCACCGACGGCGATCTGCTGGAGGCCGAGAACCCGGAACGGTCGCGAGGTCATTGCAGCTTCCCCTTGCTCGGGCCGGCCCCGCGGGCCGCCGCCCCGACAGCCCTCCCAGCGTAACCCGCCCGGGGCGATACCCTCCAGCCGATGCCCCCTGCGTCCCCCTCGGCTCGCGTCCATTTCCGCTCGCTCGGCTGCCCGAAGAACCGCCTCGACTCCGAGGTGATGATCGGCGCGCTCGCGCTCGGCGGCTACGCCATCGCCGAACGGCTCGAGGATGCCGACGTCGTGGTCGTGAATACCTGCTCGTTCATCGAGAGCGCGCGAGAGGAGTCGATCGCCGCGATCCTCGAGGTGGCGGACCTGCGCGAGTCGGGGCGGCTGCGGGGGCTGGTCGTCGCGGGCTGCCTGCCGCAGCGCTACGGCGCGGACCTCGCGAAGGAGCTGCCCGAGGTCGACGCCTTCGTCGGCACCGGCCACTTCCAGCACATCCCGCGGATCCTCGACGATGCGCTCGCGGGGCGCGGCCGCGGCGTCTACGTCGATGCGGGCCGCACGCACCTGTACGACGAGCACGATCCGCGCGTCCTCATCGGCCCGGCGCACAGCGCGTATCTCAAGATCTCCGAAGGCTGCGACCGCGTCTGCGCCTTCTGCGCGATCCCGGCGATCCGCGGCCGCTTCCAGAGCCGTGCGCCCGAGTCGGTGGTCGCCGAGGCGCGGCAGCTCGCTGAGGCCGGCGTTCGCGAGCTGAATCTCGTGGCGCAGGACGCGACCGCCTTCGGCAAGGACCGAACGGGCCGCCCCGACCTCGCGGGCCTGCTGCGCGCGCTCTCCGAGGTCGACGGCCTCGACTGGATCCGCCCGCTCTACCTGTATCCCACCGCCGTGACCGATGCGCTCATCGAGGTGCTCGCCGGCGGCGGCCGGGTGCTGCCTTACGTCGACGTCCCGCTCCAGCACGCGAGCGACCGCATCCTCGCGGCGATGAAGCGCGGCGCGACCGAGGCTCGCCAGCGCGCGCTCGTCGAGCGCCTGCGCGCGGGCATCCCGGGCGTGACGCTCCGCACCACGTTCATCGTCGGATTTCCCGGCGAGACCGACGACGATTTCGAGACGCTCTGCCGCTTCGTCCGCGAGGTCCGCTTCGACCGCGTCGGGGTCTTCCGCTACTCGGACGAAGAAGGGACGCGGGCGTTCGGCCTCGGCGACAAAGTGCCTCGCAAGGTCGCACGCGCCCGACACCGCGAGCTGATGGCGATCCAGCGCGAGATCATGCGCGAGAAGCTCGCCGCGCTCGTCGGCCAGACGCTCCCCGTCCTCGTCGACGCGGGAGGCGCCCGCCCGCGCGGCCGCCTCGCGAGCCAGGCCCCCGAGATCGACGGTGTCGTCTTGCTCGCCGGCGCGGCGAAGGCCGGCGAGATGGTGCAGGCGCGAATCACGGGCGTTCGTGACGTCGATCTCGAAGCGAAGGCGTGCGAGCAGGGATAAGCTGCACGGCGGGAGCCTCCATGCCGAGCGACCGTCGCGACCTCACGTCGCCGCCCGATCTCTCCGAGAAGCGAGGGACGGGAGCGGAGCGCACGCGCAGGCCGCTCTACGTCGATCTCATGCCGCCGTGCAACCACGCGTGTCCGGCCGGCGAGAACATCCAGGCGTGGCTCGCGCACGCGCAGGCCGGAAGGCTGCGCGAAGCGTGGGAGACGCTGCTCGACGACAATCCGCTGCCCGCGGTGCACGGGCGCGTCTGCTACCACCCGTGCGAGAGCGCGTGCAACCGCGCGCAGCTCGACGACACCGTGAGCATCCACGCCGTCGAGCGCTTCCTCGGCGACCGTGCGCTCGCCGAGGGCTGGGCGCCGCGAGCGGCCGCGCCGGCGTCGGGAAAGCGCGTCCTCGTGGTCGGCGCGGGGCCGAGCGGCCTCTCGGCCGCGTACCACCTCGCGCGGCTCGGCCATGCGGTCGAGGTGCGCGACGCGGGGCCGAAGCCGGGCGGAATGATGCGCTTCGGCATCCCGGCCTACCGCCTTCCCCGCGCCGTCCTCGACGGCGAGATCGGCCGCATCGAGCGCATGGGCGTTCGCTTCGTGTGCAACCACAAGGTGCGCGATCTGCTCGCCGAGAAGGAGCAGGGAGGCTTCGACGCGGCCTTCGTCGCCGTCGGCGCGCATCTCTCGAAGCGGACCGAGATCCCGGCGCGCGACGCGGGACGGATCCTCGACGCCGTCGGCTTTCTGCGCGACGTCGAGCGCGGCCGCGCGCCGCGCCTCGGCCGGCGCGTCGCGGTCTACGGCGGCGGCAACACGGCGATGGACACCGCGCGAACCGTCCTCCGCCTGGGACACGAGCCCGTCATCGTCTACCGGCGCGACCGCGAGCACATGCCGGCGCACGAGTTCGAGGCCGACGACGCGCTCGAAGAGGGCGTCGTGATCCGCTGGCTGCGGTCGATCCACTCGATCGAGGGCAAGGAGTTCACCGTCGAGGAGATGGAGCTCGACGAGAAGGGACGGCCGCGCGGCACCGGCCGCTTCGAGACGCTCGAGGCCGACGACCTCATCCTCGCGCTCGGGCAGGAGAGCGACACCGGTCTGCTGCAGGGAATCCCGGGCGTCGTCTTCGAGCCCGACGGAACGGTGCAGGTCTCGCCGGGCCTCATGACGGGCCATCCGGGGCTGTTCGCGGGCGGCGACATGGTGCCGGCGGAGCGGACGGTGACGGTCGCCGTCGGACACGGCAAGAAGGCCGCCCGACACATGGATGCGTATCTTCGCGGAACCATCTACACGAAGGCCGCTCGGCCCGAGATCGCGACGTACGACGAGCTCCATCTCTGGTTCTTCACCGACGCCGCGCAGCGGCAGCAGCCCGAGGCGCGGCTCGGCCCGCGCCTCTACTCGTTCGACGAGGTCGTCCGCGGCCTCGAGCCGGACGAGGCCATCTTCGAGGCGAGGCGCTGCCTGTCGTGCGGCAACTGCTACGAGTGCGACGGCTGCCTCGCGGCGTGCCCCGAGCAGGCCGTCGTGAAGCTCGGCCCCGGCCGGCGCTACCGCTTCGACTACGACCGCTGCACGGGCTGCGCGATCTGCTTCGAGCAGTGCCCGTGCCACGCGATCGAGATGATCCCCGAACCCGCGCGCGAGGAGCGCGAAGACTGATGGCCGGGCCGCGCGTCGCGATGCTCGAGGGCAACGAGGCGTGCGCCGACGTCGCGTACCGCCTGTCCGAGATCTGCGCGATCTACCCGATCACGCCGTCGTCGGTGATGGCCGAGCTCGCCGACCAGTGGGCGAGCGAGGGGCGTCGCAACCTTTTCGGAAACGTCCCCGACGTGATCGAGATGCAGAGCGAGGCCGGCGCAGCGGGTGTCGTGCACGGAGCGCTCCAGGCGGGAGCGCTCACGACGAGCTTCACCGCGTCGCAGGGCCTGCTGCTCATGATCCCGAACCTGTACCGGATCGCGGGCGAGCTGACGCCCGCCGTCCTGCACGTCGCCGCGCGCGCGCTCGCGACGCACGCCCTCTCGATCTTCGGCGATCACCAGGACGTGATGGCCGTCCGCAGCACCGGCTGGGCGCTGCTCGCGTCGGGCTCCGTGCAGGAGGCGCACGACTTCGCGGCAGTGGCGCAGGCGGCGACGCTCGAGGCGCGCGTCCCGTTCGTTCACTTCTTCGACGGCTTCCGAACGTCGCACGAGATCGGGCGCGTCACGCTCCTCTCCGACGACGACCTGCGCGCGCTCGTCGACGACGCGCTCGTGATCGCGCACCGACGCCGCGCGCTCGACCCCGACCACCCCGTGATCCGCGGCACCGCACAGAACCCCGACGTCTACTTCCAGGCGCGCGAGGCCGTGAGCCCGTTCTACGCGCGCGTCCCCGCAGTGGTCGAGGCGGCGTTCGAGCGGCTCGCGCAGCGAACCGGGCGGCGCTACGGCCTCTTCGACTACGCGGGCAGCCCCGACGCCGAGCGCGTGATCGTCCTCATGGGATCGGGCGCCGAGACCGCGCGCGAGACGGCCGACTGGCTCACCGCGCGCGGCGAGCGCGTCGGCGTGCTGCAGGTGCGCCTGTTCCGCCCGTTCTCGGCCGAGCGTCTTCTCGCCGCGCTGCCGCCGTCGGTCCGCGCAATCGCGGTGCTCGACCGGACGAAGGAGCCGGGCGCGCTCGGCGAGCCGCTGTACACCGACGTCGTCACGGCCTTCGCGACGACGCGCGAGCACCGCGCGCGAGCCGGGCTCGCCGAGCCGCGGATCGCCGGCGGGCGCTACGGCCTCGCGTCGAAGGAGTTCACGCCGGCGATGGTGAAGGCCGTCTTCGACGAGCTGGCGAAGGGCGAGCCGCGAAGCGGCTTCACCGTCGGGATCGTCGATGACGTTTCGGGAACGAGCCTCGCGGTCGATCCCGGATTCTCGACCGAGCCCGAAGCAGTGCGGCGCGCCGTCTTCTTCGGGCTCGGGTCCGACGGAACCGTCGGCGCCAACAAGAACACGATCAAGATCCTCGGCGAGGATCCCGCGATCTTCGCGCAGGGCTACTTCGTCTACGACTCCAAGAAGTCGGGGTCGCAGACCGTCTCGCATTTGCGCTTCGGCCGCGAGCGAATTCGCTCGGCGTATCTCGTTCGCGACGCGCACTTCGTCGGCTGCCACCAGTTCGGCCTGCTCGACCGCACCGACGTTCTCGCCTGCGCCGCGCCCGGCGCCACCGTCCTGCTCAACAGTCCGCACGGCCCCGAAGCGGTCTGGGACGAGCTCCCGCGCGCCGTTCAGGAGCAGCTCATCGAGAAGGGCCTTCGCCTGTTCGTGATCGACGCGGCGCGCGTCGCACGCGAGGCCGGCCTCGGCGGCCGCATCAATACGATCCTCCAGACCTGCTTCTTCGCGCTCTCGGGCGTCCTGCCGCGCGACGAGGCGATCGAGAAGATCAAGGCCGCGATCGGCAAGAGCTACGACCGCAAGGGAACGGACGTCGTGCGGCGCAACTTCGAGGCCGTCGACCGCGCGCTCGCGAACCTCCACGCGGTCGAGCTGCCCGCGCGCGCAACGAGCACCCGGGCGCCGCGCGAGACGGTTCCGGCCACCGCACCCGATTTCGTCCGCAACGTGACGGCCGCGCTGCTCGAGGGGCGCGGCGATGCGCTCCCCGTGAGCGCGCTGCCGGTCGACGGCACGTTCCCGACCGGGACTGCCCGCTACGAGAAGCGCAGCATCGCCGCGTTCGTCCCGCTCTGGGAGCCCGACCTGTGCATCCAGTGCGGCAACTGCGGCTTCGTCTGCCCGCACGGCGTGATCCGCGCGAAGCTTTTCCAGGCCGGCCGCGCGGCCGAGGCGCCCGAGGGCTTCCTGTCGGCGCCGATCGACATCCGCGGCTTTCCCGAGACGCGTTTCGCGCTGCACGTCCACGCCGACGACTGCACGGGCTGCGGGCTGTGCGTCGAGGTCTGCCCCGCGAAGAGCAAGGCCGAGACGCGAAAGCGCGCGATCAACATGGTGCCGAAGGACGACGTCCTCGAACGCGCGCGCCGCAGCGATGCCTTCTTCGAGACGCTGCCCGTGACGCCGCGGGCGCGCGTCGACTTCTCGACCGTTCGCGGGACGCAGTTCCTCGAGCCGCTCTTCGAGTTCTCGGGCGCCTGCGCCGGCTGCGGCGAGACGCCGTACGTGAAGCTCGTCTCGCAGCTCTTCGGCGACCGCCTGCTCGTCGCGAACGCGACCGGCTGCTCGTCGATCTACGGCGGAAACCTCCCGACCACGCCGTGGACCGTGAACGACGAGGGCCGCGGACCCGCGTGGTCGAACTCGCTCTTCGAGGACAACGCCGAGTTCGGACTCGGTCTTCGCGCCGCCGCCGACCATCACCACGCGCACGCGTGCGCGGGCCTCCGGCGCCTGCAGAGCCGCCTCGGCGACGAGCTCGTCGAGGGGCTGCTCTCGGCGCCGCAGCGAACCGAGGCCGAGATCCGCTCGCAGCGCGAACGCGTCGAGCAGCTCCGCGAGCGGCTTCGCGGAATCGAGACGCCCGAGGCCCGGCACCTTCTCGCGGTGGCGCAGCATCTGGTCCGCCGCAGCGTGTGGATGATCGGCGGCGACGGCTGGGCGTACGACATCGGCGCAGGCGGCGTCGACCACGTGCTCGCGAGCGATCGCGACGTCAACCTGCTCGTCCTCGATACCGAGGTCTACTCGAACACCGGCGGGCAGGCGTCGAAGGCGACGCCGCTCGGCGCCGTCGCCAAGTTCGCGAGCGCCGGAAAGCGCGTCGAGCGCAAGGACCTCGCGTTGCAGGCGATCGCGTACGGGCACGTCTACGTCGCGCGCGTCGCGATGGGCGCGAACCCGCAGCAGACCCTGCTCGCGCTGCGCGAGGCCGAGGCCTTCCCGGGGCCGTCGATCGTCCTCGCGTACAGCCACTGCATCGCGCACGGGATCAACATGCAGCTCGGCCTCGACCAGCAGCGCCGGGCCGTCCACAGCGGCTACTGGCCGCTCATCCGCTACAACCCCGGGCTTCGCGAGCGCGGCGAGAACCCGCTGGTGCTCGACTCGGCCGACCCGACGATCGAGCTGCGCGAGTTCACCGACAACGAGCTTCGCTTCCGCATCCTCGCGCGCACCGACCCGGCGACCGCGGAGCGGCTGCTCGCACAGGCCGAGAAGTCGAACGCGCAGCGCGTCTGGCTCTACGAGCACCTCGCCGCGCTACGCGAGCGAGAGTGAGGAGAGAGAGCGCATGGATCTTCGAACGCGGTATCTCGGCCTCGACCTCGCCCACCCGGTCGTGGCCTCCGCCGGGCCGCTGTCGAAGACGCTCGACGGCATCCGGCGGCTCGAGGACGCGGGCGCGGCGGCGATCGTGCTGTTCTCGCTCTTCGAGGAGCAGATCCAGCGCGAGAACGAGGCGTTCGACCACCTCTCCGAGCTCGGGAGCGAGAGCTTCGCCGAGTCGCTGAGCTACTTCCCCGCCGTCGGGCAGGACCCCGTCGGGCCCGACCGCTACCTCGACCTCATCCGGCGTGCGCGCGAGGCGGTGTCCATCCCCGTGATCGGGAGCCTCAACGGCATGACCGACCACGGCTGGACGAGCTTCGCGCGGCTCATGGCCGAGGCCGGCGCGCACGCGATCGAGCTCAACGTCTTCTCGCTGCCGACCGACCCCGCGACCTCCGCACGCGACGTCGAGCAGCGGACCGTCGACCTCGTCAGCGCCGTTCGCCGCTCGGTCGAGATCCCCGTCGCGGTGAAGCTCAGCCCCTTCTTCAGCGCGCCCGGCGAGCTCGCGAGCCGGCTCGTCGCGGCCGGCGCCGACGGCCTCGTCCTGTTCAACCGCTTCTATCAGCCCGACTTCGACCTCGAGCGGCTCGAAGTCGAGCCGAGCCTCGAGCTGAGCCGCCCGAGCGAGATCCGCCTTCCGCTTCTGTGGCTCGCGGTCCTGCACGGCCGCGTCCACGCGTCACTCGCCGGAACGACCGGCGTCGACTCCGCAGCCGAGGTCGTCAAGTACGTGCTCGCGGGCGCCGACGTCGCGATGACGACGTCGGCGCTGCTCCGCCACGGCGCCGGCCACCTGCGGACGCTCGTCTCCGGCCTCTCCGAGTGGCTCGATCGCCACGGCTGCGACAGCGTCGCGCAGGTGCGCGGCTCGATGAGCCTTCGCAAGGTCGCGAACCCCGAGGCCTTCGAGCGCGCGAACTACGTGCGCATCCTGCAGAGCTACCGCAGCCCGTACCTGACGTGAGAGACGGATCGAAGCTCGGAACGCAGAAGACTTCGCGATGGACCTCACGGTCTGAAGCGTCGGCTGGCGCCCGCCGCGCAGAAATCCGCCGGGATCGGCGCGCGCAGCACGAGCTCTTCGCCGCCCGTGACGAGCCGCAGCTCCGCCGCGTGCAGCAGGGTGCGGCCCTCCGGCCTGCCCCCGTAGAGCTCGTCGCCGGCGATCGGAGCGCCGCTCGCCGCCAGATGGACACGGAGCTGATGCGTACGGCCCGAGAGCGGCTCGCACGCGATTCGCGCACGGCCGGCGTCGTGCGAGAGCACCGTGAAGCGCGAGCGGCTCTCCCGGAAGCCGGGCGCAGACTCGCTGCGCAGCGCGAATCGAATCCGCCTCGGATCCGCAACACGGCCGATGAAGCCGCTCACCTCCCATTGCCTTCGCAGGGGAGGCGGCGAGACGACCGCGACGTAGCGCTTCACGACGCGCCCCTCGGCGAAAGCGCGCCCGAGCTCGGCTGCCGCCTCGTGCGTCTTCGCGAACAGCACGACGCCGCTCGTCTCGCGATCGAGGCGGTGTACGGCCGTGAGCGAGGCGCATCCCGTGAGCGACCGCAGCGCCGTCTCGAGGTCGAGCCGCGCGCTCGCTCGCGACCGCTGCGTCGTCATGAACGCCGGCTTGTCGGCGGCGAGCCAGGAGCTGCTCTCCTCGAGAATGCGCTCGCGCCCGGTCGCGATCGGGTCGGGCTCCCAGACGAACGCGTGCGCATCGACGCGCGCGCCGGGCGCGATCCGCGCGGGCAGCGTGCTCGCATCGTGGGGTCGATCGTCGAGGAAGAGCGCCGCGTGCCGGAGCACGCTCGCCACGCGCGCCGTGTCCCATCCGCTTCGAGAACGCAGTGCGGCGAGAAGCGCGTCGCGTGAGAGGCTGCCTTCGGTTCGAAATCGGCACCGCTCGACCGGAGGATCGAAGCGCTCGCGCTGCGACATCGGCCCGGCGACGCCCCCGCCTTCCGGCGAAGGCTCGCCTTCCGCGCGGGCAGAGCTCCGCGGCGCGCGATACCCGGCGCGAAGGCGCGCCGCGCCGCTCACCACCGGTGCGAGAACTCCTCGGCCCAGCCGATCAGGCCGTCGATCGCGATCTCGCGCCCTTCGACGCGGACGTGACCGCGCCACGTGCCGAACGCGCAGACGCCGCCGGTCGCGATCACGCCGAGATCGAGGCGCGGCGTGTGCGCAACGACGGGCTCGAGCACGAGGTCGATCGCGCCCGAGCGCTCGGCGACGACTCGCCACGGCCTTCGCCACTCGCGCGGGTCGTAGTCCCAGCGCAAGTCCTCCATCACCTTGTGGAGTCGCCCGTTGCACAGGATCCCGTTCTCGTTCGAGCCGGTTCCGCCGGTCCACTTCGCTCCGAAGTTGACGCCGAGCAGCGTGTCGCCGACCCGGCCCGTCGCGACCCCCCAGTTCCAGAACGAGCGATACGGCCACATGCCGCGCCCCCAATCCTGCACCGCGAAGCACGTGCGCGGATCGAGCGCGTAGCGCCGCTCGCCGGCGAGCACTTCTCCCGCGCACGGCAGCGCGGCGTGCTTCGAGTTGCACTGGAAGCGCGTCTCCGTCCACGGTACGACGACGTTCAGGCTCTCGTGTCCGGGCGGGCGCTGCACCGCGAACTCCGCCGCGATCGCGGTGCCATCGCCGGCGCGGCCGCGGAAGCGCACGGCGAGGTCCGTCCCGTCGATCTGGTTCGCGTACTCGATGCCCGCGCCCGCGAAGCCGACGCTCGCCTCGACGTGGTCGGGCAGCACGGAGCGCCCCGGCCGGCCGTACGACCCGCCGGCCCGGTGCGTGCCGTCGCGGAAGTCGGTGAGCGTGAAGGCGCAGAACGAGGCGAAGTCGATGTCGGCGAGCGTCACCGAGAAGACGAAGTCCGGGCCGATCCAGTTCCAGAAGTTCCAGCGCTTCTTGCGCGGCCAGTGGCCCGACAGGTTGGCGCGGAAGAGCGGCTGCCGCGCGAAGCCGACGGCCGCGGGATTGAGCCGGCCGTTCGCGTCGCACAGATCGACCGGAGCTTCGATCTCGCGCTCGACGTAGACGGAGCCGTCGACGCGCCGCGCGCCCGGCCGATCGAGGATCGGGAGGTGATCGGGAAGCCGCGTCACGGCTCGATCTCCTTTCTCGCGTTCGAGACGCAGGGGCGCCCCGCGAGCCCGAAACCGTAGCCGAGGAGGGCTGCGAGCACGCAGCGCACGGCCGGCGCGAGGGCAACGGGCATCGCTGCGCGCGCTCACGGTTCGGTCGCCTTGACCCGCGAATCGCTGCCGTGGTAATAGCAATCTAATCCGGGACGGGGATGCAGCGGGGTCTCCCGATGCGCTCGCTCCTCCCGCCGGTGCCGCTCGTGCTGCCGGGGCCTCCGCCGGTTCCCGAGGGCGGGGCGCAGATCGGAAGCGCCTTCGCGCGCGAGATCTCGCCGAGCGGCCGCATCGGCTACGAGGCGAGCTTCGCGGTGGGCGTGGGGGGCGTCACCGCCCTCACGCAGAAGGCGTACTTCACGTGGGACCCCGCCACCGGACACGAGCGCGTCGCACGCTCGGGAGACTCCGCACCTGGGTTCTCGGATCACCGCCTGCTCCTCGGGCTCTCCGCCCTCGCGAGGCTCTCGGGAACGCGCAGGCGGCGCGATCGAGAACGGAGGCGACCTTGCGCAGTCGCCGGCGGCGCGAGGCGCCAGGAGCGGTCGGGCTCGCCTGACGTGCCGGAGTGAGAGTGAGATCGGCGAGACCGACACGGGAGGAAGCGAGATGCTCGTGCTCCTGCACAACCCGCGCTGCTCGAAGAGTCGCGCGGCGCTCGCGCTGCTCGAATCGCGCGGCGCCCGCATCGAGATCGTCGAGTATCTGAAGGCGCCGCTCGACCGCGCGGCGCTCGCGCACCTGCGAGAGCAGCTCGCGCTCCCGGCGTCACGCTGGGTGCGCAGCGGCGAGGCGGAGTACGCCCGCGCCGGCCTCACGGACGCGAGCACCGACGACCAGATTCTCGACGCGATGGCCGCGCACCCGATCCTCATCGAGCGGCCGATCGCGATCCGCGGCGAACGCGCCGTCATCGGACGCCCACCGGAGCGTGTGCTCGAGCTGATCGACTGACGACGGGCGGCTTCGCGCGCGTGCTCGCCGCCGCGAAGTCCGCGCTCGACCCGGCGTGGACGCTCAATCCGGGGGTGCTGATCGACCGAGAGTGAGCGGACGGCCGAGAGCCCGCGCTCGTGTCGAGAGGCGTCCGCACTGCCTTCACGCGACACCCGGGCGCCGGCCTCCGCGCTCCGCGAGCCTCCGCTCGCCGCATGGCGTGGGCGCGCGCGGGTCGCATCGCACGTCACAGCGCGACGTCTCCCGAGCGGTAGCGGGCGAGGGGCGGGGCGCCCGTGCGAACGCCGAGCTCGAAGACGAGCCGCACGGGGGCCTCGCCGGTGATGCGAAGCCGCCGCAGGTGCAGGCAGCGCTGGTGGTGGAAG
>JAYRMX010000208.1:0-2493 GCA_041912475.1 Myxococcota bacterium | reverse complement strand
GGCCTCGCTCCGCTCGCCGCCGACATCCGGTCGGCGGGGTTCGATGCGGGACTGTGGACCGCGCCCTTCTGCGTCGCGCCCGACAGCGCGCTCTTCGCCGCCGAGCGGCACTGGCTCCTGCGCGCGGGGGACGGACCGTTCTGTGGCCTCATCCATCCGATGTGGACGCCGACGGCTCGAATCCACGTCCTCGACGCGAGCCGCGACGAGGTCTGCGAGCACCTCACGAGCACGTTCCGCGAGCTCGCGGCGATGGGCTTCACGTACCAAAAGCTCGACTTCCTCTACAGCGAGGCGATGGAGTCCGACGCGTTCGACCCGACGCTCTCGCGCGCGCAGCGCCTGCGCCGCGGCCTCGAGGCGATCCGCCGCGGCTGCGGCGAGGAGACCTTCGTGCTCGGCTGCGGCTGTCCGCTCGGCCCGGCGGTCGGAATCGTCGACGGGATGCGGATCGGCCCCGACGTGGCGCCGAACTGGGAGATCGACGATCAGCCTCCGATCCCGGGAATCGAGGCGACGCGGCCCGCGACGCGAAACGGCGTTCGCAGCATCCTCGGCCGCGCGTGGATGCACCGCCGGCTCTGGCTGAACGATCCCGACTGCCTCATGTCTCGCATGACCGACACGCGCCTCACGCGCGACGAGGCGCGGACGCTCGCCACGTGCATCGCGGCGACGGGCGGGATGCTGCTGTTCTCCGACGACGTGCCGAAGCTCGCGGGCGAGAGCCGCGAGCTCGTAGCGGAGACGCTGCGCCTCGCCCGCGAGGTGGACGAAGCGTCGGAAGCCGGCGCCGCGCGCGTTCCGGGGCTGCTCGCGGCCGAGTTCCCCGATCTCGTCGTCTCGCCGGTGCAGGGCGGAGCGCTCGTCGCGCTCGTCAATGCGGCGGATTCGCCCGCGACGCGGAGCGTCGATCCGCGCGCGCTCGGCTTCGAAGATCGGGCCGTCGCGATCGAAGGCGCATTCGGCCTCGACCTCGCGGCCGCAGGCGGCCCGGTGACGGTGACGCTCGCGCCGCACGCGAGCGCTCTGCTGCGCATTCGCAGCGGCGCTCCGCTCGCGGTCTTCTGCGACTTCGACGGCACGTTCTCGGTGCAGGACGTCGGATCGACGCTCGCGCGCCGCTACGCGGCCGACCGGCGGCTCGAGGGCTGGGAGCGCCTGCAGCGCGGCGAGATCACGGCGTGGGAGTACACGGTCGGGATCCTCGACGGCTTGCCGGTCCCCGAAGATGCGCTCGAGGAGTTCCTGCAGGGCGTCGCGCTCGATCCCGGAGCGCGTTCGCTGCTCGACTGGTGCGCGGAGCAGGGCGTTCCGTTCCGCGTGCTCTCGGACGGCTACGACCGCAACGTCGCGCGCCTGCAGGAGCTCCACGGCGTGCGCTTCGCGTTCGACGCCAACCGCCTGCGCTACGAGGAAGGGCGCTGGCGCATCGCGCCGGCGAGCCCCGATGCGGGGTGCGGCTGCGGAACCGGCAACTGCAAGCGAGCGAGGATCGAGGCGTACCGGCGCAGGAACCCGTCGGTCACGCTCGTCCACATCGGCAACGGCCGCGTCTCCGATCTGTGCGGAGCCCTCGCGGCCGACCTGATCTTCGCGAAGGGAAGCCTCGCCGAGGCGCTCGAGCAGCGCGGCGTCGTCTTCGAGCGCTTCGAGACTCTCCACGACGTGGTGAGGACGCTCGCGGCGCGGCTCGCGAACGAGCCGGACGACACGCGTCGATGACCCGTCTCGACGCGAGCGCCGCGAGCGGCCGCGGCGCGCCGCGCCGGAGCGCGATCGTCGTCGGCGCCGGGTTCGCGGGCCTCGCGGCAGCGCTCCGGCTGCGCCAGCACGGCTTCGGCGTGACGGTGCTCGAGCGCGAGGCGGCTCCGGGCGGCCGCGCTCGCGCGGTCGCGCTCGCCGGCGCAGAGATCGATCCCTGCGCAACGCTGCTCTCGACCTCGGACCGCGCGCTGCGCGAGCTGCTCGGAGCGATCGGCCAGTCGGGCGAGCTCGAGCCGTGGCCGGACGGCGCGCTGAGAGCCGCCGGTCGCGACGCACTCGTTCCTCTCTCGATGACGCGGCCCGCGCTGCGGGGGTCGACGGTGCGGGTCGGCCTGCGCGGAGCCCTTCGCTGCGCGCGTCTCGACCGCCTCGCGGCTCGCTACGCGAAGCAGCTCGATCCGGTGGCGCCGGAGCGAGCGTTCGTCCTCGACGACCGGAGCGCGGCCGAATGGGCGCGCCTCTACTTCGGAGACGAGGTCCGGTCGGCGTGGGTCGCTCCCTGGCTCGCGGCGTGGAGCCACGGCGACGATGCCGAGACGAGCCGCCTGCTCTTCCTGCTCCAGGACGCGGCGGCGCGCGGCGCCGCCCCGGCGAGCCTGCGGTCCGGGCCGGCACCTTGACGCCGCCCCGTTTTTGGCGCCGGCCCCCCTCCTGCGCGCGCCACCCCCCGCAGGGCCGCGCCGGGCGCGGAGCCGACGACCCTGCGCGGCCCCGCATCGACGGCCG
>JAYRMX010000207.1:0-16139 GCA_041912475.1 Myxococcota bacterium | reverse complement strand
GAGCCGCGCCGCCAGCGCCGGGTCGGCGTGCAGCACGGCTTCGACGTCGTGTGCGCTCGTGAAGTCCTCGCACAGGCGCTCGAGCGCGGCGACGAGACCGAGATCCTGCAGGACACCCGGGCCGAGCCCCTGCGCGAGCCGGCGCACGTCGTCGTGCGCGTTCGCCGCGAGCTCGCGAAGAGCGTGGGCGCGCTCTCGCGCGACGGGGAGATCCTCCGCTTCCTCGACGTTGCGAAGGCCGAGGCGCAACGCGGTGAGCTGCTGCCCGACGCCGTCGTGAAGATCGCGCGCGATCCGTGCGCGCTCCTGCTCCTGCGAGGCGAAGAGCCTGCGCAGCAGATGGCCGCGGGATTCGACGAGCTGCCGGAGGGGCGCAACGGCGAGGGCCCAGACGGCCGGCGCGACGACGAGCGTGAGCAGACCGGCGTCGAGCAGGCTCGCCGGAAGCGGCTCGCGCCACACGCGGGGCAGGCAGGGCAGGGCGAGCATGATCGCGCCCTCGACGCCGAAGACGAGGAGCAGCACGAGCACGAGGACACGCCAGGGCGACTGCACCGGAGACCACGGCTCTCGGCTGGGCATGGCGCGATGGTCGGGAAGAGCGCGGCGAGAGGCCAGAGCGCGCGGGACGAGCGCGTCCGCCCGTCCCGCGAGGCACGCCGGGCCTCCGAGGTGCGCCGGGCGGCACGGCGCTTCCGGCCGCGCCGTGCCGCCCGCGCCGCTCAGCGCGGGCCGCGCCAGCGACCGGCGACGGCCAGCCCCGAGAGGCCCGCGAGCAGCATCGCCAGCGTGCCGGGCTCGGGAATCGGCAGGTTCACGCCGGCCATCTGCGCGCCGACGAAGTCGCCGAGGTCGTTGATGCCCGCGATGTCTCCGAAGGGCGTGTCGCAGCGATGCCCGGGGGCGTCGGCGCCGTCGCACATCACCTCGCCGCTGCCGTCCGGGTTGAGCAGCCCCGCGTACTTGTAGAACTCGTAGCGGCGGATCACCGCCTCGTCGGCGCCGCCCACCTCGAGCTCCTTCTCGAGCAGCTCGTTGGCGCCCTGATGGCCGGCGGGCCCGAGCTGGAAGATCGTCCACTCGGTCTCGACCTCGGCTGCTTCCTGATCCGGATCGCCGCGGAGCAGGTCTCCGAGGTCGATCTCGTGGCCGACCTTCGTCGTGAAGATCTTCACCCAGAACGGCTCGCCCCAGAGCTCGGGGTTCTCGGGATTTTCCGGATTGGGGGCGACCGCCTGCACCACCACGTTCACGAGCGCCGGAACGGGCGGGAGGCCAGGAGCGGGCGGCGGCGCGGGCGGGGTGTAGGCGAAGTTCACGGCCGGGATTCCGGCCTGCTGGCCGACGAGCGTGCCGCTTCCCGGCGAGCTCTCGACGAGCCAGCGATACGAGGTCTTCGCCGGCTGGCCGATCGTGCTCACCCCGTAGTGGTCGCACGGGTTGGCCTGCCAGCCCGGATTCGCGCCCGGCCAGCAGCTCTCGCCCGGGGTGTTGAACGCGCCCGACGGCGTGAACACGGAGCCGACGGTACCGCCGTACGTGATGCGCACGCCGGCGCCCGGAACGTCCGTGATCACGGGCTTCCCGAACCGGACCACCGCACCGGGGTCCTGCGAGACCTGCGGGAAGACCCGGTCGTAGCCGAAGACGCTCGTCACCTTCGTGTGATCGAAGCTCGGATCCTCGATCTCGATCTCGAAGCCGTAGGCGGGCTTCCCGGTGTCGTTCACGACGTCGAAGTTCGCGAGCGGCCCGATTACGGACGCGCGGGCGGCGAGCGGTGCGGCGAAGGCGGCGGCTGCAATGCCAATCAGCGCAGGTCTCAACATCTCGATTTCCTCCCCCTGTTTCGTCTTGCTCCGGCGCGCTCTCGAGCGCGGCGTGCGTGCGGGAATTCGGGCGGAGTATCTCCGCTGCGTTCCGCAACTCGAAGTGGGACTTACAAGGTTGTTGGTGGCAATTCGGCGAGGAATCTCCCGGCTTGGGCTCGATTTGCCGGGGAAAACCCTTGTCCTCGCCGGGTGACCGGCTCGCCGCGGGCCGCGTCAGCCCGCCTCGCCGCGGGTCTCGGACGGCCGTGAAACGGGCATCAGCTCCGTGAGGCCGGCCCCCGCTATGAGCGCCGCGCCGAGGGCCTCGCGCGCTCCGAACGGCTCGCCGGCGAGCACGGCCGCCGAGCCGAGCGCGACCGCGATCTCGAGCATGAAGAGGACCGCTGCGCGGCCCGGCTCGAGACGGCTCGCGCCGAAGATCGTGAGCCAGACGACGGGCAGCATCCACGCGAGCCCGAACGCGAGCACCCAGCCGAGCGGCAAGGGCGGGGCTCCCGCGAGCGGCTCGGACGCGGCGGCGGCCTGCGCCCCGGGCGCGAGGCGAACGGCGAGATACGCCGGCGCGAGGAAGGCGAACTGCGCGAAGACGCGGTCGAACGGCGTCTGCCCCGCCGCCGGCAGGAACAGCACCATCGTCGCCGCCCAGCACACGCCCGCGGCGAGGCCCATCCAGTCGCCGGCCGTGCTCGCTGCGGGGCCGGCGCTTCCGGGCCCGTAGACGACCAGCAGGCCGGCGAGCCCGAGGCCGATCGATGCGATGCGCCGCGACGTGATCGGCTGTGAGAGTCGAAGCCGCGCAAAGATCGTGGTCCAGACCGGCATCAGGTAGAAGAGCAGGACCACCCGAGACACGCTCCCGCGAACGAGTCCCTCGGCGTAGAGCGCGATCGCGAGCGCGAGGCCGAGGCCGGCGGCGCCGAGCGCGAGGCCTCCGCGGCGAAGCTGCGGCCAGCGACGGATCGCGAAGGGAGTGAGCGCCGCGAGAGGAAGCACGAAGCCGATCGCCGTCAGCAGCGGCGCGCGATCGCCCGTCGCCTGCAGCGCGCGCAGCGGAACCCAGAGCGTTCCCCAGAGCAGCGCGGAGGCGAGGATCGGAAGGCTGGCCGCGAGATCGCTTCGCCGACGCATGTTCTCCCCGCGACGTTCGCTCCGGCGGGCAGCATAGGGCGCGCACCGCCCGCCGAGTGTCGTGTGCCGCGCGCTTCGCCCCGCAGCTATGACGCGGGTCATAGGAGCACCGCGAGAGGCTCGGCGAGCATTCGAGCTCGGCGGCGTGGCCCGCCGCCAAAGACCGGAGGAACGACCGTGAAGACGCTCGCCAGTGTCCATCTCTCCGACGTCAACGCCGTCTACAGCGGCGCCGAAGGCGATCTGTGGGAGCTCATCATGGGCCAGCAGATCCACATGGGCGGCTTCAAGTCGTCGATGGATCTCGCGGATCGCGCGGGAATCGGCGCCGGACAGCGCGGCGTCGATCTGTGCTGCTGCAACGGCGCGGGGATGCGCTTCCTCGTTCGCTTCCGCGGCGTCGCCGGCATGACGGGCGTCGACGCGACGAAGGCGATGGTCGAGCGCGGGCGCGCGCGCTGCAAGGACGAGGGTCTCGCCGACCGCATCACGTTCGAGCTCGCCGACGTGTGCGCGAGCGGCCTTCCGGCCGGGCAGGCGGACTTCGTGTGGGGCGAGGACGCCTGGTGCTACGTCGAGGACAAGCCGCGCCTCATCGCGGAAGCGGCTCGCATCGTGCGGCCGGGCGGCGTGATCGCGTTCACCGACTGGGTGGAGGGCCCGGCCGGGCTCTCGGACGCCGAGGCCGAGCGCTACCTGCGCTTCATGAAGTTCCCGACGCTCGCGAGCATCGCCGACTATCGCGGCCTGCTCGAGAAGAGCGGCTGCAACGTGACCGAGGCTTCCGACACCGGCCGCTTCGCGCCGTACGTCGATCTCTACCTCCAGATGGTCGACATGCAGCTCACGTACGATGCGCTTCGCGTCCTCGGCTTCGACGGCGACGCAGTGGCTGGCGTCGCGGGAGAGATGATGTTCCTGCAGCAGCTCGCCCACGCGGGCAAGATCGCGCAGGGACGATTCATCGCGCGCAAGCCGTGACCTGACACTTTTTCGCCTTCCTGCCCACTCCCGGAGCATGGGCCGCGCACGACGTGGCCGGAGGGAGGCGCAGCATGGGCTTGGTTCGGCGCATCGGAGCGGGGCTGCTCGCCGTCGCGGCAGTGAGCGTGCTGGGGTCGGCGCAGGCGATCGCGAGCCCGGTGGCCGTGCAGGTCGACTACCTCACGACGCACGGCCAGAGCTGCCTCCGTGCCTTCTGCATCGCCATGCCGCCGGGAGCGACGTTCCTCAAGAGCTTCACGATCGACTCGGCGCAGCTCGCGACCGACGGCAGCTACGACGTCTCGTCGACGCTCGTTCCGGCGTTCGTGTTCCCGCCGGGCACCAGCTCGTCGGCCCTCAGCGTGCAGGCCATCGTCCTCGGCGGGGCGGTTTCCGATCTCGCCATCCACTTCTACGCCAGCGGGAGCGTCACGGTGCCGATCCTCGGCACCACGTACAGCTCGCAGGCGTTCGATGCGAGCGGCGGCACGTGGAGCAGCAGCAGCTCGTCGTCGAGCTCACTCAGCTACGGGTCGGGAAGCGCCGGCGGAACGTACGCCGTGACGACGATTCCCGAGCCGGCGAGCCTCGCGCTCGCC
This sequence comes from Myxococcota bacterium, assembly GCA_041912475.1. Classification (GTDB taxonomy): domain Bacteria; phylum Myxococcota_A; class UBA9160; order UBA9160; family UBA9160; genus MYXO. Next base: position 11,596 of record JAYRMX010000207.1, on the reverse strand, counting down.
GGTTTCGGCCTCGCTCTTCTCGCGTCTCGCAGGCGCCGCTAGGCGAGCGGCCCGAGCGCGGCGTCGCGCAGCACGGCGATGATCTCGGCCGATTCGAGCTTCGCCGACCCGCCGGCGACGAGGCACGGGGCCTGGTCCTTGCCCGCGATCCGGACGAGATCTGCGCGTGCGGCCGGGTCTTCGGTCACGTTGCGGACCGCGAGCGTCTCGCCGAGGTGGAGGTTGTCGCGCGCGAGGAGCGCTGCGCGTGAGAAGCCGCAGCGGCTCTTCACGTAGAGAACGGCGTCCTTCGCGAGACCCGCGCCCCTCGCGAACGGAACGACGGGCGTTCCGGCCTCGCGGTCGATCCGGGCGCACAGCGCCGCGAGCTCCTCGAGATTGCGCTGACCGCCGGGGCCCACCGACGACGCATGCCGGACGACGCCCGCGCTGTCGATCACGATCGTCGCGCGGTCGGTGATGCCCGGGCCGTCGAGATACACCCCGAAGCTCCTCGCCATCGCACCCTTCGGCTCGAAATCGGAGAGCAGCGGAAACGAGACGCCGCCCAGATCGCGGGCCCAGTTCGCATGGCTGTAGACGCTGTCGACGCTGACACCCAGAACCTGGGTGTTCGCATCCCGGAAGCGCGGAAGCAGAGCCTCCGCGGCCGGGACCTCCGTGCTTCAGGTGGGTGTCCAGTCGAGCGGATAGAAGAGCAGGCACACGTGATGCCGGCCGCGAAAGTCCGAGAGGCGCACCTTGCGGCCGAGATGATCCGCGAGCGTGAAGTCGGGCGCCGCCGTTCCGGGAGCGATCATTCGGGCTCTCCTCCCGCCGCGAGCCTAGCTCACCAGCGCGGGCCGCTCTGCAGCAGGGCGAGCGCCTTTGCGGCCGGCAGCGGCCGGGCGAACAGGTATCCCTGGCCGTACTCGCAGCGCAGCTCGCGGATCTGCGCCCGCTGCTCCTCGGTCTCGATGCCCTCGGCGATCACGGTGAGGCCGAGGCCGCGCGCGAGCGCGACGATGCCCTGGCAGATGGTCGTCTCGCGGGCGGACGGGCCCATCGCCCACACGAACGTGCGATCGATCTTGAGGGCCGTGAGCGGAAGGCGGTGCAGGTACGAGAGCGACGAGTAGCCCGTGCCGAAGTCGTCGATGCTGACGCCGACGCCGAGCGCGCGCAGCTCGGCGAGCCGCTCGCCCGCCGTTTCGGCGTCCTGCATCACGGCCGACTCCGTGATCTCGAGCGTGAGACGGCCGGGCTCGAGGCCCGTTTCGCCGAGCAGATCGACCACGCGGGGAACGAGATCCGCCTCGGCGATCTGACGGCCCGAGAGGTTGACGCTGAGCGCGAGCTGCCCGGCGCCCTCGATCTCGCGGCTCCAGCGCGCCATCTGCCCGCAGGCTTCGCGCAGGATCCAGCGCCCGAGCCGGTGGATGAGGCCGGTCTCTTCGGCGACCGGGATGAACTCGCCGGGCTCGACGATCCCGCGCTCGGGATGCTCCCAGCGAAGGAGCGCCTCGAAGCCCGCGAGCCGGCCCGTCGCGAGCGAGACGACCGGCTGGTAGTACGCCCGGAACTCCTCGCGCTCGACCGCACGCCGCAGCGCGCTCTCGATCTGCAGACGCGAGACCGCGCGCTCGTGCATGCGCCGATCGAAGATCTGGTAGCGCGCTCCGCCCGCGGCTCGCGCGGCGTCCATCGCCGTGTCGGCGTCGCGCAGCATCTCTTCGGCGGCGTCGTAGCGGTCGCTGCAGAACGCGATGCCGATGCTCGCGGTGCTGTAGACCTCCTCGCCGCCGACGGAGACGGGGTCGTGGATCGCCTGCTGCAGGCGCTCGACGACGCGGATCGCGTCGGACGGGTCGCCGAGGTCGTCGAGGAGCACCGCGAACGCGTCGCCGCCGATCCTCGCCGCGGAATCCGCTGCGCGCAGGCACTGCGTGATGCGTCGCGCGACGGCCACGAGGAGGCGATCGCCCGCGAGGTGGCCGAGGCTGTCGTTGATCAGCTTCACGCGGTCGAGGTCGAGCAGGACGACGGCGAAGCGATAGTCCTCGCGCCGGCGGCCGCGCCACAGCGAGCGGCTCACGCGGTCGATGAAGAGCGCGCGGTTGGGAAGCCCGGTGAGCGCGTCGTGGAAGGCGTCGTGGAGCAGCCGCTCCTCGGCGAGCTTTCGCTTGGTGACGTCGGCCTGCGAGCCCGCCATTCGAACGGCGCGCCGCGCGTCGTCGAAGACCGCGAGGCCGCGCGAGAGGACCCAGAGATGGCTTCCGTCGCGATGCCGGATCCGGAACTCGCTCTCGAAGTGGTCGGACTGACCGGCGAGGTGAGCGTCGAGGTCGCCCCGTACGCGGTCGCGGTCGTCGGGATGCACGCGGTCCAGCCAGAGATCGATCGTGTCGGCGGCGTCATCGTCGGCGAGGCCGACCATCGTCTTCCAGCGCGGCGAGTAGTAGACGCGCCCCGTCGCGAGATTCCAGTCCCAGAGGCCGTCGTTGGCCGCGCGGGCCGCGAGCGCGTAGCGCTCCTCGCTCTCGCGCAGCGCGGTCTCGGCGGCCCGGCGCACGGTGCGGGCTCGCCGCGCGCCGCCGGAGTCCCGGCGCTCTCGCGCGGCGTGGCCCTTCGCCGGTAGCGCCTTCTCCCGGTCTCCGGGCTTCGCTGCGCGGGCTCCTCGCGGCGAGCGCCGGCTCGCGGGGGTCGGCTTGGGCATTCCGGGGGGGCTCCGTTTGCGGGTGGCTGGGCGCTCCGGTTCGTATCGACCGACGGAGCCGCCGGGGTGAGTCGCCAGGGCCCCGAGGGAGGAGCCTCGGATCTTCTCAAGGGAACGCCCGATCGTGCCGCTAGGAGCTGCGAGGGGGCAGGATGCGCGACGGGCGGCACGCGAGGCTCCATCCCGCGCAGCACGACGCGCTCACGGGTCTCGCGCACCGCGGCCTCGGCCATGCGCGCCTCGAGGCCGCGCTCGCGGCCCGCCGCACCGGCGTCCTCGCGCTCGTGATGCTCGACCTCGAGCGGTTCCACGCGCTCAATGCGGCGCTCGGTCACGCGGCGGGCGACGCGGTCCTGCAGGAGGTGGCGCGAAGGCTCGCCCGCGAGGTGGGCCCGGGCGAGACCGTTGCGCGGTTCGGAAGCGACGAGTTCTTCGTCCTTCTCGCGCGGCCCGGCGCGGCGACGGCGCAGCAGGACGCCGAGCGGCTGGTCGCGCGCATCGTTCGCGAAGTCGAGGTCGATGGGCTTCGCATCCCGCTGCGCGTTCGCGCGGGTGTCGCGATCCACCCCGACCACGGCGGTGACGCCGCGACACTGCTTCGTCGCGCCGAGCTCGCGCTCCGGCAGGCCAAGGAGACGCAGCGCCCCGTCGCGGTCTACGAGAGCGGACAGGAAGAGCGGCAGAGGAGGCGCCTCGGGATCGTTCACGCGCTGCGAGACGCCGTCGCGGGCGGACAGCTCGCGCTCGCGTACCAGCCCAAGCTCGAGCTGCGCCGGCGGACGATCGAGCAGGCCGAGGCTCTGCTTCGCTGGCGACACCCCGCTCTCGGCGCGACGGATCCGGGCGAGTTCATTCCGCTCGCGGAGCAGACCGGGCAGATCCAGCCGCTCACGCGCTGGGTTCTCGCCGAGGTTCTGCAGCAGATGCGCGCCTGGCGCGAGCGAGGGCTGCGCGTCGGCGTCGCCGTCAACCTCTCGGCGCTCGATCTCTCGGCCCCCGATCTTCCCGCGGCGCTCGAGGCGCTTCTCGCCGCGCACGGCGTCGAGGCGCGCGAGCTCACGCTCGAGATCACCGAGAGCGCGCTCATGGACCAACCGGACGCAGCGCGCGGCGCTCTCGAGAGTCTGCGCACGCTCGGGGCCCGGATCGCGCTCGACGACTTCGGTGTCGGCTTCTCGTCGCTCGCGCGGCTGCGGCGTCTTCCGGTCGACGAGATCAAGATCGACCGCTCCTTCGTCGCGGGAATGGGCCCGGACGGGCGCGAGTCGCGGCTCGTCCGCTCGATCGTCGAGCTCGGCCACGGCCTCGGACTGCGCGTGGTCGCCGAAGGGGTCGAGGAGGTCGGGACGCTGCGCGTCCTCGAGGACCTGGGCTGCGACGCAGTGCAGGGCTACGTCGTGAGCCCGCCGCTCGCAGCGGAGCCGCTCGCACAGATGTGTCGAGCTCGCCGCGGCGCGCGTCGCCGGACGCGCGAAGCCGGCACGGCCCGCAGCGTGCGGGGGCCGCGCGCGCCGGTCTGAGCTCGTCCCGCGCGCCCAGCTCGACGGTCCACCGCGGGCGGGCGTCTCGGCCCGGTCGCCTACTCGCGCGAGAGGAAGCCGAGGGCGTGCGTGAGGCGCGCGGCGGTGAGGAAGGGCCGCAGCGCCACGCCGCGCGGTGCGAACGCGATGTATCGCGGGAGCCACGGCCCCGCCTGCACCTTGCGGTAGAACTCGACCGACCCCGCGTAGCCGCCGGCCGTCGCCGCGAGCTCGTACGCGCCGCGGATGAAGCGCTCCATGAGCGGTGAGAAGCCGAGGAACTCGCCCGCGTGCGGCACCGCGAAGGGGCCGAACGTCGCGTAGCGAACGCCCTCGTCGGCGAGCCGTTCGATGGCGGCCATCACGGCGAGCTCGTTCACGCCCTTGGGCGCACCGGGGCTGCGGATCAGGTGGCACAGGTGCCAGCCGTTCTCCGCGTACACCGGATGAGCGATCAGCAGCGCGAACAGGCGCTCGGCGTCCTTGGGGTCGAAGACCGCGAACAGCCGCTTCTCCTCGAGCCGCTTCCACGCGTCCACCTCGAGGAAGTGCGCGCGCCTCGCGGTACCGCGCGCGATCCAGTCGCGCGTGAGCGTCTCGACGGAGCGCCGCAGCTCGGGCGGGGCCACGCGCATGCGCGGCAGCTCGCAGGCGTCGATCCCGGCCCGGCGCAGCCGGCGCACGTAGGCGCGGAGCTTCTTCGCGCTCCCGCCGCTCGGCTCGTAGGTCGCGGGGTCGATCTCGGGCTCCGCGGTGAGCTGCGCGGCGCCGCCGCCCTGCGCGACGACCGCCTTCGCAAACGCCTCGCTCGCGAGAAAGCCGAGGATTCGGCGCCCCGCGGCGCGGCGCGCGATCGCGAACTCGGCGACGACGTCCGCCATCCGCTCCGCGGGCGCGAGCGCCTCGCCGACCACCACGTCCGTGCGCCCGACCACGCGGTACGGGACGAGCGCCCCCGGCACGGACCGCGAAGCGAAGAAGTCGTACTGCTCGGGGCTCTGGAGGACGTCGAACGCGAAGGCGGTCGCGCCCCAGCGGCGAACGGCGTGCTGGACTGCGGCGCCGTCCGGCCGCGGCTGATCGTCTCGCATGCGGGGTCCCTCCCGGCCGCGCAGCCTACCGTTACGGGCCGGCTGCGGCCCACTGCCTTTCGGTTTCTCAGCGACGTACCTGAAAGCTCCCCGTGGCGCCTCGCGCGCGTCCTCGACTTGCAGCGCGTGTTGCCGGCCCGTTGCCGGCAGACGGCGAGGACGCCCTGAAATGCCCACGCTTGCCGGACCGCCTCGCCGCCGCATCCGGTAGGATGCGTGAGACACGGATTCGATTCGAGGCAACCATGACTCGCTCGCTGCGCCTCCTGCTCGCGACGCTCGTTCTTCCGCTCGCGGGGTGTGTCCCGGCGGCCGCGCCCGACCTCGACGGCGATGGATGGGTGGGTAGGAGCGACGTCGAGCTCGCGCTCGCGTGCGTGGGCGCCGATCTCGCGGCAGCGCCGGGCTGCGCCGTCGCCGACACCAACGGCGACGGCCGCATCGACGGCGGCGACGTCTTCTCGCTCGCGCCCGATTACGGAAAGCGCGTGTGCAACGGCTCGCCCGCGCTCTGCGACCGCCGCTACGACCAGGTCGCGTACGCGACCGCGCACAATGCGTTCTCGACCTGGGCGCTCTACACGCTCTACTTCAACCAGTGGGACGACATGCCGGCGCAGCTCGCGTACGGCGTCCGCGGGTTCATGCTCGACGCCTGGCCGTACGACGCAGACGGCAACGGAACGATCGAGCCCGCCGAGACGTTCCTGTGTCATGCCGACTGCACCTGGGCGCGGCGGCCGCTCGACGCGGGCCTCGCCGAGCTGCGCGTCTTCCTCGACACGCACCCCGGCGAGGTGCTGACGATCATCTTCGAGAGCTACATCACGCCGGCCCTCACCGCGGCGGCCTTCGACCGCAGCGGCCTCACGCCGTACGCGCTCGATCACATCCCCGGGACGCCGTGGCCCACGCTGCGCGAGATGGTCGAGTCGGGACGGCGCCTCGTCGTGCTCACCGACAACCGCCCGTCGCCGGCTCCCGACTGGCTCGTGTACGTGTGGTCGGTCGCGTGGGAGACGCACTTCACGAATCTGTACCGCAGCGACTTCACGTGCGCGCCGAACCGCGGCCGCACCTCGAACGGGCTCTTCATCCTCAACCACTTTCTCACGCGCAACACGTCGGTCCCCGGCGAGGCTCCGGTCACCAATGCGGACCCGTTCCTGATCGAGCGCGCACGGCAGTGCTGGCGCGAGTCCGGCCACTTCCCGAACTATCCGACCGTCGACTTCGCCACGACCGGCGACGTCGTCGAAGCCGCCCGGCTGCTGAACGCTGACTTCGGCGTCAGCGGCGGAGCCCCTCCGCCGCTCTAGACCTGCGCCGACTGCTGGACAGGTGCCGATCGCGAGCTTCCCTCTTGCGAAGGGCGGCGTGCGGGTGCGCGCCGCCGGAATCGAACCTCCCAGCAGCACGGACGTCGCATGTACTGGAAGACCAACGACACGGCAGAGTCCCAGGCGGCCGCGGCGGCGATCGAGTCGCTGTTCGGCACGCTTCATCACCGAGCCGCGGAGAGCCGCGGGCAGAGCGCGCTGCGCCTCGACGAGTGGGTGGACCTCGCGACCGCGATGCGGATCACGCAGGCGCTCCGCGACTGCCGCGGAAACCGCTCGGCGGCGGCGAGGGCGCTCGGCATCGGACGCCGCACGCTCTACACGAAGATGCAGAAGCTCGGCATCGAAGTCGGCTGGGCGCCGCCGCCGAGGCCGGAGGAGGCCGCAGCTAGCCGGTGAGCGACGCTGCGGCGTGCGCCGCGGCCGCCTTGTAGTCGGCTTTCCCGTTGGGCGCACGGAACATGCGGCCGACGGGAACGACACGCTTGGGCGTCTTGTAGCCGGCGAGCCGTTCTCGCACGTACGCGCGCAGGCGCTCCTCGTCGAAGGCGCTCCCGGGACGCAGCTCGACGACGGCCGTCACGGCCTGGCCCCAGCGCTCGTCGGGGAGACCGACGACCAGCGCGTCCTCGACGTCGGGGTGCGTCTTGAGCGCCTCCTCGACCTCCTCGGGGTAGACCTTCTCGCCGGCGGTGTTGATGCACACGCTGCCGCGCCCGAGAAGCGTGAGCGTGCCGTCGGCTTCGACGGTGCACCAGTCGCCGGGCATCGCGTATCGAACGCCGCCGATCACCGGAAACGCCTCTGCGGTCTTCTTCGGGTCCTTGTGATAGCCGAGCGGGATCGGCCCGCAGCGGGCGATGAAGCCGCGCTCGCCGCTACCCGGGACCACTTCGCGGTGATCCTCGGTGAACACCTTGCAGCTCTCGCCGATCACGAACTTCGCCGTGCGCGTTCCGCCGCCCGCGGTCGTCACCGAGCTGCCGAACCCGACCGCCTCGGACGAGCCGAAGGCGTCCATCAGCATCATGCCCGGGTGGTGCGCGAGGAGGCCCTGCTTCACCTCGCGGCTCCACATGACGCCCGAGGAGACGACGAGGCGAAGCGACGAGAGATCCCAGCGCCCGGGGTTCTCATCGAGGGCCTTCAGCATCGGGCGCGCGAAGGCGTCGCCGACGATGACGACCGATCCCGCGCGGTGACGCTCGATGGTGTCGAAGAGCTCGGCTGCGTCGAACGCGTGCGACTCGAGCGTCACGACGGGGCTGCCGCCGGTGAGGCTCCCGATCGCGGTGAAAAGGCCCGTCCCGTGCATGAGCGGGCAGGCGGGGATCTGTGCCGGCGCGACGCCGAAGCGCCGAACGTTCTCGACGTGCGCCTCGGGCGTCGCGGGCGCGACGCCGCCGTTCGCGACGGCGTTGCGGCCCGCGCCGAGCGCACCCCAGAGGTCGCCCGCGCGCCACATGACGCCCTTCGGCATGCCGGTCGTGCCCCCCGTGTAGACGAAGAGCAGGTCGTCCGGAGAGCGCGCGATGTCGAGCGGCTCTCCGCTCCCGGTCTCGGCGAGATCCTCGAAGCCCTCCGCGGATGGCGCCGGAGCGCCTCCGACCTGCACGTACGCGAGGACGCCCGGAAGCCGCCCGCGCACGCGCTCGACGCGATCGGTGAACTCCTCGCCGTAGACGACGATGCGCGCGTCCGAGTCGTCGAGGATGTAGCGGAGCTCGTCGTCGAGGTAGCGGTAGTTGACGTTCACGTGGACGAGCCGCGCCTTGAAGCACGCGGACAGCGTCTCGACGTACTGCGTGCAGTTGCGCAGATAGAGCGCAACGCGGTCGCCGGGCGAGACGCCGCGGGCGAGGAGAGCGGCGGCGAGGTTGTTGCTCCGGCGCCGCAGCTCGCCCCACGACACGCGGCGTGCGCCGTGCGCGAGCGCGAGGCCGTCCGGCGCAAGGGCGCCGTCGACGCCGCTCAGCAGATCCCCGAAGTTCCAGCACAGGGGTCGCATGCGAAGTCCCCGGTTTGGCGAGTGTTTCATGATGGCCAGCCGGAGCGGGTACGCCCCGCCGGCGAGTCGGCGACGCAGTGTAGCCCGGTTGAGCCGCGCTCCCGGAGCGCCGATGGGAGGGCCGACGAAGAGAAGCGGGAGGAGGGTATCGATGGCGGGACGAAGGCGGATCGCGGCCGCGGCGGCGGTGCTGGTGGCGGGGATGGCCGCGGGCGGCGCACGGGGCCTCGAGCCGGGCTGGCAGGAGTATCAGAGCAAGAAGTACGGCTTCGCGCTCGAGATCCCGCCGGGCTTCCAGCTCCGCGACGAGGACAAGACCACGACGTTCCTCTACCAGCCCGGGGCCGACGGCAGCGGACCGCTCGAGCCCGCGCTCGGCATCTACGTGAACTGGGCGTGGATGCCGGACGTGCCGTCGAAGGTGATCTACGCGGCGAACAAGAAATCCGAGCTCCAGAACATGTCGTCGCCCGATCCCGACTACCACGACCTCGTCGACTTCGACCGCAAGAAGGGGTACGCGTACGACGGCAACACGTACTGGTTCAAGGAGGTGGACAAGCCGGCCGCGGGAGAGATCCACCGCTGGCACATCAAGTCGTACGGCAACAAGAGCGCGTACACGGTGGGCCTGACCGGCACCTACGGCCAGTTCGCGAAGTGGGGACCGGTCTACGAGAGGGTCGTGAAGAGCTTCCGCCTCGTCCCGATGGAGTCGCAGGCCGCGAAGTAGGGCATGCTCGGAGGCCGGGAGGGCCCGTGCCGCTCGCCGTCGGCCTCGACTTCGGCACCACGAACAGCGCGCTCGCCGTCGCGAGCGGCGAGGGTCCGCCGCGTCTCGCCCGCTTTGGCGACGGCGGTGCGCTGGCGCAGACCTTCCGTTCGATCCTCTATTTTCATCCCGACGCCCGCGAGCCGAGCGGTCGTCTGGTTCCTTTCGCCGGCCCTGCGGCGATCGCACGCTACCTCGAGGCCGAAGGCGAGGGGCGGCTCATCCAGTCGACGAAGAGCTTTCTCGCGAGCCGCCTCTTCGTCTCGACGAGCGTCTTCGGAACGGTGGTCTCGCTGCAGACGCTGATCGCGTGGCTGCTGCGCGACCTGCGCCGCCGGGCCGAGGCCGAGCTCGGCCCGCTCGGAACGCGCGCCGTCGTGGGCAGGCCCGTCGCGTTCGCGAACGCCGAAGGCCCGGAGGACGAGGAGCTCGCGCTGCGGCGGCTTCGCCTCGCGCTCGGCGAGGCCGGCTTCCGCGACGTCGTCTTCGAGTACGAGCCCGTCGCGGCCGCGCACCACTACGAGCAGAGCCTCGACCACGACGAGCTGGTCCTGATCGGCGACTTCGGCGGCGGTACGAGCGACTTCTCGCTCCTTCGGCTCGGCCCCTCCGCACGGCGACAGGGCGGCGCGCGCGAGATCCTCGCCACGGAAGGCGTTGCGGTCGCGGGCGATGCGTTCGACGCACGGATCGTCCGCGAGCGCGTGGCCCCCGCGCTCGGCCGCGGAACGCAGTTCCGTTCGCTTTTCGGCGGCGGCCCGCTGCCCGTTCCGGCGTGGATCTACGGGCATCTCGAGCGCTGGCACCACCTCGGGATGCTCAAGCAGCGCAAGAACCTCCAGCTCCTCTTCGACCTGCGGCGCGAGGCGCTCGAGCCCGGGAAGCTCGACGCGCTGGTGCACGTGGTCGAGCACGACCTCGGCTTCCATCTCTACCGCGCCGTCGAGGCCACGAAGCTCGCGCTCTCGGCGAGCCCGGAGGCGCCGTTCGTCTTCGGCGACGGGCCCGTCGCGATCGACGCCCGCGTCGGACGCGGCGAGTTCGAGGGCTGGATCGGCGGCGAGGTGGCCGCGATCGAAGCGTGCATCGACCGCCTGCTCGGCGCCGCCGGCGCCGCAACGGCCGACGTCGACCGGGTGTTCCTCACCGGCGGATCGTCGCTCGTGCCGGCCGTGCGCCGGATCTTCGCGACGCGCTTCGGCGAGGAGCGGCTTCGCTCGGGCGCCGAGCTCACCTCGGTCGCGAGCGGCCTCGCGCTGCGCGCGCGGGAGGCGTTCGCCTAGCGCGGCCGGCCGGGCGCCGAGTCTACGGGGCGCGGTACACTGCGCGCCGCCATGCGGCGCCTGCTCTACGCCGACCACCGATCCGATCCGGCCTCCTGGGCCCGCGCGCTCGGCATCTCGCGCGAGGCCGTCGAGATCTACCTCGCGAGCGACGTGATCGACCTGCACCTCGACTCGTTCATCTGGAACCGGATCTTCGGCTACGACCTTCGCCGCCGTCACCGCGGCGGCCCCTTCGGCGCGCGCTTTCTCGGCATGGTCGACTTTCCGCGCGTTCGCGAAGCGTGCATGACGGGCGGCATCTGGGTGATCACGACCAACCCGCTGCGAAGCGTGGGCCGCCGCCCCGAGGTCTTCCTCGAGAACCTGCGGCGGCTGCAGGGGATCTTCGAGAGCGTCCCCGACGACTTCGCGGTCGTCCGAAACGTGGCCGAGTACCGGAGCGCGAAGGCGGCCGGGCGCCACGGCGCGTTCATCGGGATCCAGGGCGGCAACGCGCTCGACCGCGACGCGGACGACCTCGACCTCATCCCGGACGATCTCGTGCTGCGCGTGACGCTCGTTCACCTCTCGACCTCGCGGCTCGGCGTCACGAGCGCGCCGACGTGGACGCGGCGCGGGGAGGGCCTCACGGCGCTCGGCAAGGAGTACGTGAAGCGCCTCAACGCGAAGAAGATCTTCGTCGACCTCGCGCACATCAATCGCGAGGGCTTCTTCGACGCCGTGGCCGTCCATGACCGGTCGCAGCCGCTCCTGGTCACCCACACCGGCGTGAAGGCCGTCACCGACCACTGGCGAAACCTCGACGACGAGCAGCTCCGCGCCGTTGCGGCGACGGGCGGGACCGTCGGCGTCATGTACCAGTCGAGCTTTCTCGGAGAGCCGTT
>JAYRMX010000206.1:0-5051 GCA_041912475.1 Myxococcota bacterium | reverse complement strand
CGCCTTCGCAGCTCGGCCTGCGCGAGTACGCGGTGCTGTGCGCGGTGGCGGATCGGATCGTTCCCGCCGCGGCCGGGCAGCCCGGCGCGATCGCGCTCGGCGTGCCCGCGCGCATCGACGCCGAGCTCGCCTTTCACGGCCCGCGGCTTCGCGACGACATGGCGGCCGCGCTGCAGCTCGTCGAGTGGTGGCCGATCGTGACGCAGGGCGGCCGTTTTACGCGGCTCGCTCCGCAGGCGCAGGACGTCGTGCTCGCGAGCCTGGCCGCGAGCCGGTTCGCGGCCTGCCGGACGGCGCTGCAGGGAATCAAGTTCGTGACCGTCTTCTTCACGTACGCGCAAGAGCCGACCTGGTCCGCGATCGGCTACGACGGGCCCTGGGTGCCGCGCAATCGCCCGGCGGCGCTGGGATAGAGAGCACGATGGGAATCATCGAGGGGCGCGACGTCACGGCCGATCGGCGCGAGGAGACCGACGTCCTCGTGATCGGGTCGGGCGCGGGCGGGGCGACGGTCGCGATGCGCATGGCCGAGGCGGGAAAGCGCGTCGTCGTCCTCGAGCGCGGCGGCTACTACACCGGGCTCGCCGACCCGCTCGATCCCCGCCGGCCGGGCCGCGGCGAGCTCGACCAGCGCGAGGACGACATGCTCGCGCGGATCGACGGCGATCGCGGCCTCGGAACGACGTCGGACGGGCAGGTTGCGCTCACGTACGGCAACTGCGTCGGCGGCGCGACGGTGCACTACTGGGCCGACAGCTACCGGACGCCGCCCGACCGCCTCTCGCTCTGGGAGACACGATACGGTGTCGACGGGCACAGCGAGGACGAGCTGCGGCCGTGGTTCGAGCGCATCGAGCGGGATCTGGGAATCGAGCCCGCGCCGGCGTCGCACCTCAACGGCTGCAACGTGCTGTTCAAGCGCGGGGTCGAAGCGCTCGGCTGGCGCGGCGAGCCCGTGCCGCAGGCGCGGCGCGGATGCCTCAAGAGCGGGTACTGCATGCAGGGCTGCGCGTACGGCGCGAAGCAGAGCATGCTCGTCACGTACGTTCCGCGGGCCGTTCGCGCGGGCGCTCTGGTCTACGCCGATGCGCGCGTCGAGAAGATCGTCGCCGAGGGCGGCCGGGCCACCGGCGCCGTTGCCGCGGTGATGGACCGCGACACGAACCGGCCGACCGGACGCCGCATCGAGGTGCGCGCGAAGGTCGTCGTGCTCGCGGCCGGGGGCTACGGGTCGGCGCCGCTGCTGCTGCGTTCGAGGCTCGCCAACCGCAGCGGGCAGGTGGGAAGGCACCTGCGCGCGAATCCCTGCTCGATGGTCTTCGGCATCTTCGACCAGGACGTCGTGCTGTGGCGCGGCATGCCCGCTGCCTTCGGCTGTCTCGAGTGGCGGCTCGCACGCGAAGGGCGCGGGCACTACCGCGAGGGGGGCTACCTGCTGATGCCGAACCAGCTCCAGCCGGCCGGACTCGCTGCCTTCCTGCCCGGCTTCGGCGCCGAACACCGCCGGCTCATCGAGGCGATGCCGCGCATCGCGAGCACGATTGCCTGGATCGACGACGTCGAGGAGGGGCAGATCACGCTCGCGCGCGACGGAGCGGCCGACTACGCGCTGCCGATCGCCGGGCGCAACGCGCTCATGCTGCGCGACTCGATGAAGAAGGGAGCCCTCGTGCTGCTCGCCGCCGGCGCGCGCGAGGTCTTTCTCGCCGATGCGGTGGGGACGCGGATCCGCGACGAGAAAGACCTCGCGAAGATCGACACGGTCGAGATCGGCCCCGGCGCGATGAGCTTCGCAGCGCCGCACCCGGCCGGCGGATGCAGGATGGGCCGGGATCCCGCGACGTCGGTGGTGAAGAGCAGCGGAGAGACGCACGAGGTGGCGGGCCTCTACGTGGCCGACCCGAGCGTGTTTCCGACGGCCGTTTCGGTCGATCCTTCGGAGACGATCATGGCGTTCTCGCACGTCCTTGCCGACGGGCTGCTCGCGAGGGGAGCGACATGAGCGCGCAGCGCGCGATCGACACGCTCGCCGGCCGGCTGCGGCCTCTCGCTGCGGCGGAGCGCGTCCGCTTCCACCGCCACCTGCTGCTCCCCGGATTCGGCGAGGAAGGGCAGGCGCGCCTGCTCGCGTCGCGTGTGCTGGTGGTCGGCGTCGGCGGGCTCGGCTGCCCGGCGGCGCAGTACCTCGCCGCCGCGGGCGTCGGAACGCTCGGCCTCGTCGACGCCGATCGCGTCGAGGTTTCGAACCTGCAGCGCCAGATCCTGTACGGCCCGGCGGACGTGGGCCGCCCGAAGGTCGAGGTCGCTCGCGACCGCATCCTCGCGATCAACCCCGACGTGAAGGTCGAGCTCTACGCGGAGCGGCTTCGCTCCGAGAACGCGCTCGCGATTCTCGGCGGCTACGACGTGATCGTCGACGGCAGCGACAACTTCCCGACGCGCTACCTCGTGAGCGACGCCTGCGTGCTGCTGCGAAGGCCGAACGTCCATGGCGCGATCTTCCGCTTCGACGGGCAGGCGTCGGTCTTCGACGCGCCGTCGGGCCCCTGCTACCGGTGCCTGCACCCCGAACCGCCGGGTCCGGGGCAGGCGCCGAGCTGCGCGGAGGCCGGCGTGCTCGGCGTGCTTCCGGGCCTCATCGCGATGGTGCAGGCGACCGAGACGCTGAAGCTGCTGTCCGGCGTCGGGGACTCGCTCGCCGGCCGTCTCCTCCACTACGATGCGCTCGAGATGCGCTTCACTGAGTTCACGCTCTCGCGCGATCCGGAGTGTCCCGCGTGCGGCGACCGGCCGACGATCACGAAGCTGATCGACTACGAGGCCTTCTGCGGGGTGGGGGCGGCGCAGCACGCGGCCGCCGGCGTTCGCGAGGTGGCGCCGCAGGAGGTGCACGCGCTGCGCCAGCGCGGTGAGGACTTCCTGCTCCTCGACGTCCGCGAGCCGCTCGAGGCCGAGACCGCCCGAATCGAAGGGGCTCGGCTCGTTCCGCTGGGCCAGCTCGAGCAGCGCGTGGGCGAGCTCGCGGACTGGAAGCCGCGGCACGTGGTCGTTCACTGCCACTTCGGCGGACGCAGCGCGCGCGCCTGCGAGCTGCTCCAGCGCCACGGTTTCGAGAACGTCGAGAACCTCGCGGGCGGGATCGACGCCTGGTCGCAGGCGGTCGACCCGTCGGTGCCGAGGTACTGAGATGGCGAAGACGAAGCTGCCGAACGCGCTCGAGCGGCGTCATCTGCTCGAGAAGGAGCTCTCAGCGGCGCAGGCGCTGCGCCTCGCAGAGTCGTATCTCGCGGAGGAGCGCGTGGTCGAGGCGCTCGCGTTCCTGCGCAAGGCGGGCGCCGACGATCGGCTGCGCGAGATCGGCGAGCGAGCGGTGCGCGACGGCGACGTCTTCCTCGTGCGGCAGATCGCTGCGCTCGTCGGCGAGCCGCCGACGGCGGAGCAGTGGAGCGCGACGGCCGCGGCGGCCGAGGCGGGAGGCAAGGCCCGGTACGCGGCGGATGCCGCGCGCCAGGCGACGAGACGGGGGGCGTGAGCAATGGCGCTGCGATGCGTGGTGGTGCGGGGCCTCGTCCGCGAAGTGGAGGAGGACCTCAACAAGTTCCTGAGCACGAACGAGGTCCGTGTCCTGCACATGAGCCAGAGCGAGACGGGCAACCACATCACGATCACGCTGGTCGTCGACGACATGCACCCGCTCGGCTGAACACGACGCGCGGTGGCAACGCGCCCGGCCTCGCTCACGCGAGATCGCGGCCGAACCGGGCCTCTCGCATCACGGAGCGCGACGCGCAGCGGAGGCGCGTGCGGCCTCGGCGGCCGAATTGACTGATCCGTCAATCCGCCCCTAGACTCCCGGCGGTCGTACCCGCAGACGAGGAGCGCCATGGGACCCGGAGCGTCCGCCGCGGTCGAGACGGCGGTGGAGTGGCTGAGCAAGCACTTCGACGCCGATGCGGCGCGCGGCTTCTCGGCGGTGTTCGTTCTCGATCTCACCGGGCCGGAAGGCGGCGCGATCACGCTGCGGCTCGTCGAGGGCGTGCTCTCGATCGCGCCCGGCGCGGCTTCGCGCCGCGACGCCGCGATCCGGGTCGAGGCCGCCGACTTCCTCGACGTGCTCGCGGGCCGCGCCAACGGCGAGCTCCTCCACATGGCGGGCCGCGTGCGGCTCGACGGCGACCCGGCCCTCGTGGTGAAGCTCCAGACGCTGTTCCGCCGGCGCGTGTGACCCTCTCCGGCGCGGCGCCCATGCGGGCTGCCTCCGAGATCCGCATCGCCGGCGCTCGATCGCACAATCTGAAGGGCGTGTCGTGCCGCTTTCCGCTGCGCGCGCTCAGCGTCGTGACGGGCGTCTCGGGCTCGGGCAAGTCGACGCTCGCCTTCGACACGCTCTACGCCGAGGGGCAGCGGCGCTACGTCGCGTCGCTCTCGACCTATGCGCGGCAGTTCCTCGAGCGGCTGCCGCGTCCCGAGGTCGACCAGATTTCGTTTCTTCCGCCGGCCATCGCGATCGAGCAGCGCAATCGTGTGACGAACGCACGCGCGACGGTCGGCACGGCGACCGAGATCCTCGACCATCTGCGCCTGCTGTACGCGAACGCCGGCGAGACGCGCTGCCCCGACTGCAACCGCCGTGTCGAGCCCGGGACGGTCGAGTCGGTGGTGGGGCGTGTCCTCGCGGCGGCGCAGGGCCAACGCGTGTCGATCGGTGCGCCGCTACCCGAGCGGCGGCGCGAGAGCGCGACGGCGCTGCGCGAGCGCCTGCTTCGCGAGGGCTTCGGCCGGCTGCTCGGCGCGGATGGCCGGCCCGTCGATCTCGCCGAGACGCCGGTGCGCGCATTCGCGGGCCTGCGCGCAGCGGCCCTCCTGCTCGTCGACCGGCTCGCGGTCTCGGAGGAGGCGCGAACGCGGCTCGCGGAGGCCGTCGCGACGGCGTTCGTTCGCGGTGCGGGCGTCGCCGTCGTCGTCTCGGAGACGGCCGAGCGCACGGTGCACCGCGAGGGCTTTGCGTGCGACGGCTGCGGCCGCACGTTCGCTCCGCCGGTCCCGGCGCT
>JAYRMX010000205.1:0-3416 GCA_041912475.1 Myxococcota bacterium | reverse complement strand
GAGCTCGACCCGAAGGACGGGCTCTACCCCTTCAACCTCGGCGTCGTCCAGCAGGCGCAGATCCGCGAGATGCGCGGGAAGAAGGAGCAGCCGCCGGACACGCTGTTCCAGGCGGCGCTCGACGCGTTCCGGAAGTCGGACGAGCTCTACGGCGGAAATCTCAACGCGAAGCTCATGATCGCGCGAACGTACGCGTCCTGGCCGGGGCACGAGAAGGAGGCGGAGACCGCGCTCCGCGAGACGCTCGCGTACGCGAAGGAGAAGGGAACCCTCGAAGACCGTCGCAACGCCGCGCAGGCCCTTCTCGACTACGCGAACGTTGCCTCGCGGCCGGACCTCCGCGCGCAGGGCCTCGCGGAGATGGTCGAGGCCGATCCGGGCGCGCTCGGCGCCTGGGCCGAGCTCGCGGCGGCCGCCGACGCGCAGGGCAAGTCGGGCGAAGAGGTCTACCAGCGGCTGCTCGTTGTGCGCCCGAACGACGTCGGCGCGTACGTCGCTTACGCGGGCTATCTCGCGGGCAAGGGACGCGGCGACGACGCCGTGAAGACGCTCGACGACGCCGCCGGCAAGGGCGCCGACCCCGCGACGGCGCTCGATGCGAAGACCCGCCTTCTGATCCAGCTCGGAAAGCCCGACCAGGCGCGCGCCACCGTCGAGCGGATGCGAAAGGAGTGGGCGGCGAGCCCGCGAACGTCGCTCGCGAGCGCGAGGCTCGCGCTCAGCGAGAAGCGCGCTGCCGATGCGGTCGCCGATCTGGGCCGCGTGACGAGCAGCGTCGAGGACGCCGAGGCCTTCTACCTGCTCTCGCTCGCGGAGGGCTCGCTCGGCCACCGCGAGCCTGCGATCGCAGCGATCGACCGCGCGGTCGCGCTCACGCCGCAGCCGCCGCTCACGATGCTGCAGCAGAAGGTCGCGCTGCACGCGGCGGCGCGCGATTGGACGGCCGTGATCCAGGCGCTCCAGCGCATCGAGGCCGCGACGGGCCAGCTTCCCGTCGGCATGCGCCCGCTCCTGGCGCAGGCGCTGTTCGAGACGAAGAACGACGAAGCCGGCCGGCAGGTTCTCGAGCGGATGATGAACGATTCCGCGACGCAGGCCGTCGCGGCCGTGGTCTTCGCCGACCGCGAGGGCGCGCGAGACCCGCAGGCGGCGTACAAGCATCTCGAAGCGGCCCTCGCCGCGAATCCGGACGAGCCGCCGCTCATCGCGGCGCTCGCCCGGCTCGACATGAGCGCGCGGCGCTTCGACCGCGCCGCCGAGCGCCTCGGTGCGGCGCTCGCGAAGGGGAAGGACAATCCGTCATTGCGGCTCCTGCGCGCGCAGGCGCTGGCGCTCCAAGGCGACCTCGCCGGAGCGGAGGCCGACGCGCGCAAGGTGCTCGAGAGCGACTCGAACGTTCCGGGCACGGTGACGCTCCTCGTCGCGATCTACACGGCGCGAGGCAATCTCGAGCAGGCGACGAATTCGATGGAGGAGATGGACAAGGCGGGACAGCTCCGCGGCTCGGGCCGCGAGCTCCTCGGCCGGCTCTACCAGAGCCGCGGCGACTCCGCCCGCGCGCGCGCGCAGTTCGAGAAGGCGCTCTCCGAAGACGCGAGCCTCGCGGAGGCGAAGAACGGCCTCGCGTTCCTGCTGGCGACGGACCGCACGGATCTGGACCGCGCGCTCGAGCTCGCGCAGGAGGCGCAGCGGCAGCTCCCGAACGTCCCCGAAGTCGCCGACACGCTCGGCTACGTCTATCTGCAGAAGGGGCTAAGCGACGCGGCGATCGACCGCTTCCGCTTCGCGCTCGAGCTCGCGCAGCCGGGCGCCGAGTCGTCGCCGAGCATCCGCTATCACCTCGGGCTCGCGCTCGCCGCGGCGGGGCGGAACGAGGAGGCGGCCGAGGCCTTCGAGAAGGCGCTCGCGTCGAAGATCGCCTTCCCGGAGGCCGCCGACGCGCGGCAGGCGCTCGAGCGCGCGCGCGCCGCGCGAGGCACGTCTCCGCCGGCCGGCAGCTCCTAGGCTCGCGGTGGACCGCGCTCGCGCCGGGTGGCCCTCGCTCCGCAGCGAAGCGCTCGGCGTGCTCGCGCTCCTCTCGCTCGCGCTGCTGGTCTACGCGCCGAGCCTTCGCGGGCCGTTCACGTCGGACGACGTCCTCTACGTGCAGAGCAACGAGCTGCTCGAGATGGCGCCCATCCCGGCGCTCGTTCGCCTGTTCCAGCAGCCGTTCTTCGCGGTCGGGAACTGGGCGCCCGTCCACCAGTCGCTGCTCTATGCCGAGCGCCTGCTCTTCGGCGACGCGACGCTCGGATATCGGATCGTGAACGTGCTGCTGCTCGTCGCGTGCGCAGAGGCGCTGAGGCGCACGGCGATCCGGGGCGGCGCGTCACGTCGCGGCGCGCTGCTCGCGGCGGCTCTTCTCGTCGCGCATCCGGCGGTGGTCGAGGCCGTCGCGTGGATCAACCAGTCGAAGACGCTGCTCGCGCTCCTGTTCGCGCTGCTCGCGCTCGAGCGCTGGCTCGCCCACCTCGAGGCGCCGGCGACCGGGCGGCTCGCCGCCGCGCTCGCCTTCGGTGCGCTCGCGCTCTTCGCGAAGAGCGCCGTCGTGCTGCTGCCCGCCGTCTTCGCCGTCGCGTGGTGGAGCCACGCACGCGGCGTTCGCACGAGCCAGGGAGCGCTCGCCGGGTTCGCCGTCTTCGCGGCGTACGTCGCGCTCGTGAACGTGCAGGCGCAGGCGGCGCAGGGCGGGGTCGCCGGCTGGTTCGGCGGCTCGCCGGCCGCGACCGCGCGAATCCTTCCCGAGGTCCTCTGGCGCTATCTGCGAATGGCCGTGCTGCCCGTCGATCCGGCGTTCTGCGTTCAGCCCGATCCCGTCGCGTCGTGGCTCTCGGCGCGCGTCTGGCTGTCCGCGGTCGGGATCGCGGCGGCGTGCGCCCTGCTCGGCGTCGCGGCGTCTCGCGACCGGCGCGCGTGGCTCGCGATCGCGTGGGCGGCGGCGATGCTGCTCCCCGTGGTGCAGCTCGTCCCGATGACGACGGTCTACGCCGATCGCTATCTCGCGCTCGCGCTCCCGGGCCTGCTCGTCGTGGCTGCGGAGGCTGCGTCGAGGGCCGGCGCATCGAGGGCGCATCCGCGAACCGCCGCCGCCGTGGCGGGCCTCGTCGTGCTCGCGCTCGCCGGCCGGAGCGCGTGGCAGGCGAGGCTCTGGGGAGCTCCCGAGGATCTCTACCGGCAGTCCGTCGCCGCGTATCCGTCGAGCCGGCACGGCTGGACGGGCCTCGGCGCCGAGCAGCACCAGCGAGGCGCACTCGCCGATGCGGCGAACGCGTACGGGCGGGCGCTCGTGATCGATCCGCACGATGGGCACGTTCGCTACTTGCTCGCGCGCGTCCGGCTCGAGCAGGGCGAGACGGACCGCGCGCTCTTCGACCTCG
>JAYRMX010000204.1:0-5572 GCA_041912475.1 Myxococcota bacterium | reverse complement strand
GTGTAGTCGCGGCCGACGCCGACGTTGCGACCCGGATGGACGCGCGTCCCGACCTGGCGAACGAGGATCGACCCCGCGCTCACTGTCTGTCCGGCGAAGACCTTCACGCCGCGGCGCTGGCCGTTGCTGTCGCGCCCGTTGCGCGAGCTGCCCTGCCCCTTCTTGTGTGCCATCGCTAGCCCTCGATCCGATCGACACGGATCTCCGTGAAGCTCTGCCGGTGCCCCATCTTCCGCCGGTAGCCCTTGCGCCGCTTCATCTTGAAGATCGTGATCTTGGGGCCACGGTCCTGCGCGGTGATGATGCCGACGACCTTCGCGCCCGAGACGAGCGGCGTTCCGACGCGCGGCTCGCCCTCACCGCCGACCAGCAGCACCTCGCCGAGCGTCACGGCCTCGCCGACCGAGCCCGCGAGCTTCTCGACGCGCACGGCCTCACCGGGGCTCACGCGGACCTGCTTCCCTCCGGTTCGGATCACGGCGTACATCGAGGCTCCTGCGGATTCGCGTTCGGGGCGATGGGGCGCCGAAGTATCGGAAAATCCCGGCCGGCGTCAACCACGCGCGGGGTCGTCGCCCGCCTCCGGAGCCGGGTCGTCGAGGAGATCGAGGGCCGAGAGCTGCTCGGGCTCGGCCGCCGCGGGGGCGGGCTCCATGGGCTCGCCCTCGACCTCGAGCTTCTCGACCCCGTCGCCGTCCGCGGCCTCGGCGACCGCCTCGGCCACCGGCAGCGGCAGCGGCGGCTCGGGCGGGCCCATGCCGAGCCAGCGCAGGGTGAGCGGCACGGGCGGCCCGGCCTCGAGCGCCGTGATCTCGAACTGCTCCTGGTGCATCCCCGGCCGGGCGCGCACCTCGATCTCGCGGCCGAGATCCTGCTCGAGGACTCGCAGCGAGGCGCGCTCGCGCAGGAGCTGCTCCGCCACGCGGGCGTGTACCGCGAGCGCGATCTTGCGACCGCGGAAGCGCGGCAGGTCCTTGCGGATCTCGCGCAGCACCTTGAACGCCACGCTCTCGCCCGAGAGCACGTAGCCCCGACCCTCGCAGTACGCGCACGGCTCGCACAGCGTCTGCACGAGGTTCTCGCGCGTTCGCTTGCGCGTCATCTCGACGAGGCCGAGCTCGCTGATCTTGAGGATGTTCGTCTTCGCCTTGTCCTGCCGCAGCGCCTCCTGCAGCGCGCGGTAGACCTTCTCGCGGTTCTCGCCCGACTCCATGTCGATGAGGTCGATGATGATGAGGCCGCCGATGTTGCGGAAGCGGAGCTGGTAGACGACCTCCTTCACCGCCTCGAGGTTCGTCTTGAGGACCGTCTCCTCGAGGTCGCGCTTTCCGACGTAGCGCCCGGTGTTGACGTCGATCGCGGTCAGCGCCTCGCTCTGATCGACGATCAGGTAGCCGCCCGACTTGAGCCAGACCTTGCGGCCGAGGTTCGCGTCGATCTGCGACTCGACGGCGAAGTGGTCGAAGATCGGCTCCGCGCCGCGGTAGAGCTCGATCTTCGGCCGGGGATCGGCCATGAAGCGCGAGACGAAGTCCTGCATCTGCGCGTGGACGTCGGGCGAATCGATCACGATCCGCCGGGTCTCGCCGTTCGCGAAGTCGCGGATCACGCGCAGCGGGAGCGAGAGCTCGGAGTGCAGGACGGACGGCGCGCGCGCGGTGTCCTGCCGCTGCTGGATCTCTTCCCACACCGACGCCAGGTATCGCACGTCGGCCTCGAGATCCGCCTCGCGCGCGCCCTCGCCGGCGGTGCGGATGATGAAGCCGAGGTCGCGCGGACGCACCCGCTCGACGACCTCGCGCAGGCGCCGCCGCTCGCGGTCCGACTCGATGCGGCGCGAGACGCCGACGCGGTTGCCCCACGGCGTGAGCACGAGATGCCGCCCGGCGATCGAGACGTGCGACGTGATGCGCGCGCCCTTGGTGCCGATCGGCTCCTTCGCGACCTGCACGACGATCTCCTGCCCCTCGCGGAGCAGGCGGTCGATCTGCGCCGGCGGGCGCGATCGGCCGCGCGAGGAGCGCCGCGGCCGCGGCTCGTCGTCGTCGTCGAGGTCGACGTCGGCCGGGTCGGCCTGCTCGATGTAGTCGCCCGCGTAGAGGAAGGCCGCCTTCTCGAGCCCGATGTCGACGAAGGCCGCCTGCATGCCCGGGAGCACACGCGTGACGCGTCCCTTGAGCACGCTCCCCACCATCGAGACGCCGCCCCGGCGCTCGATGTGGAGCTCGCTGAACAGACCCCGCTCGAGGATGGCGACGCGTGTCTCACCGGCCTCGGCGTTGATGAGAATTTCGTTCTGCATGTCACCCGACCAGCCGCGCTGGCTGTGTTCGGGAGATCGAGGAAGGCAAGCGGCCAGGCCCGCGGCTGCGGAGTCCTGGTCGGCGGCGGGGTAGGGCAGTACCGGATGGGAGAGCTAGCGCGCTCCCGACGGACGGTTGACTCTCTCTAAAATCCCGAAATCAAAACCGAAATCGTTGACTCGCACGAAGGCGCGACCTACGGTGCCAACCCGAGACTCGGACCCTCGGACCCGGTGCAGCACCCCGCCGCCCGTCCAGCCCGAGCCGAGGCTTCGGCGTCCCTCCCCGAGGGACCCCTGGCCCGCTGAAACATTCTTCCGGAACATCATGGATTCGAGCGGCAAGGTCAAGCACGATCCGCGGCGCGCGCTGCCTCAGGCGGACCGGCTGATCCGGTCGGTGAGGGAGTCCGCCCCCGATCTTCCCGTCTGGGCAGCGGCGGCCGGAGCGCGCGCGGCGCTGCGGCGGGCGCGGATCGGCCTCGAGGCGGCCGCGAACCGCGCGCTCTCCCTCCCGGACCTCAGCGAGGCCGCGCTCGCCGAGGCGAGGCGCCTCGTCCGGGGCCATCCGCACCGCGTCGTGAACGCGACGGGCGTGGTGCTCCACACGAACCTCGGTCGCGCCCCGCTGGCCGGCGGTGCGGCGGCGGCCGCGGCGGCCGCCGCCAGCACCTACACCGACCTCGAGCTCGACCTCGGCGAGGGGAGGCGGGGCGACCGGATGGGCGCCGTCGCCGACAAGCTCGAGCTGCTCTCGGGCGCCGAGGCCGCGCACGCCGTCAACAACTGCGCGGCCGCCCTGCTGCTCGCGCTCGACACGCTCGCGCGCGGCAAGGAGGTGATCGTGTCGCGGGGCGAGCTCGTCGAGATCGGCGGCTCGTTCCGCATTCCCGAGATCGTCGAGCGCGCCGGCGTCCGGCTGCGCGAGGTCGGAACCACGAACCGCACGCACCCGGTCGACTACGAGCGGGCGATCGGGCCGGAGACCGGCGCGCTGCTCAAGGTCCACCGCAGCAACTTCGAGCTGCGGGGCTTCACGTCCGAGGTGGGGCTCGAGACGCTGCGCCGAATCGGCACCGCGGCCGGCCTGCCCGTGATCGAGGATCTCGGCAGCGGAACGCTGCTCGAGCTCGCCGGCCTCGCGCCCGAGGCCCACGCGCCGTCGCGACTGCGGCTCGGCGCCGATCTCGTCCTCTTCTCGGGCGACAAGCTGCTCGGCGGGCCGCAGGCCGGGATCGTCCTCGGGCGGCGCGCGCTGGTCCGCGCGATGAGAGCGAACCCGCTCGACCGGGCGCTGCGCCTCGACAAGCAGACGCTCGCCGCCCTCGACTGGACGCTCGCGGCGCTGCTCGAAGGGCGCGAGCAGGAGATCCCGGTGCTCCGCATGCTCTCGTTGTCCGAGGCCGAGCTCGACGAACGCGCGCAGGCGCTCGCGCGCCGCGTCTTGGCCGCCGCGCCGGGCCGGCTCGCCGTCGAGATCGCCGCCGAGCGGGCGCCGCTCGGCGGCGGCTCGCTGCCCGCCGTTGCGCTCGAGACCCGCGTGCTTCGCCTGCGCGACGCGGGCGGGAGGATCGGAGCCGACGAGCTCGCGCACGCCCTGCGCTCGGCCGAGGTTCCGGTCCTCGCTCGCGTACGCGACGACGCGGTGCTGCTCGATGTCCGGACCCTCCTGCCCGGCGACGTCGAGGCCGTCGAGGCGGCCGTCCGCTTCGCGTTCGCACCGTGAACGCTCGTTGATGGGCCCCTTCCCCTCCGGTAGCCTTGCGGCCCGAAAGCCATGCTGAACACGAGCGTTCTCGTCCTCAACCGCTCCTACTTGCCGATCCAGGTGACGTCGGTGCGGCGGGCGTTCGCCCTCATCTATCAGGGCATCGCCCGCGCCGTGGACGAGCGCTACCAGACCTTCGACTTCGAGAGCTGGGCGCAGCTCGCGGCGGCGCGCGACGGCGACAAGGTCGGGACCGCGCGCGGCCCGATCCCGGTGCCGCGGGTCATCGTCCTCACGGCGTACGATCGCGTTCCGAAGCGGCACGTGCGTTTCAGCCGCATCAACATCTACGCCCGCGACAACTTCACGTGTCAATACTGCGGCGTCCGGCACCCGCGATCGGAGCTCAATCTCGACCACGTGGTGCCGCGCTGCATGGGCGGCCGCAGCACGTGGGAGAACGTCGTTTGCAGCTGCCTCGAGTGCAATCGGCGCAAGGGAAGCCGAACTCCGGAGAAGGCCGGCCTCGCGCTGCGGCGCGCGCCGGTGCGACCGCGCTGGACGCCGCTCATGAACCTCGTGCTCTCGAACGCCCGCTACAACGAGTGGCGGCCGTTCCTGAACGTCGTCGACGCCTCCTACTGGAACACGGAGCTGGTCGAGTAGGAGCGCGCGGAGGGGCCGTCACGGGTTTCGAAGCCACGGGCAGGATGAACGGCAGCGCGGCAGTGCGCCGGCCGCGGCTCGTGGCCGTGGGCGGCGGCAAGGGCGGCGTCGGCAAGACGTTCGTCGCGAGCAACGTCGCGACTGCGCTCGCTCGGGAAGGCCGCACCGTGATCGCGGTCGACGGCGATCTCGAGGGCGCCAATCTCCATACCGCGCTCGGTGTCGCGTCGCCGCGAACGAGCCTCGCCGAGTACGTCGCGCAGCGCGAGGAGGACGTCTCGAAGCTCGTCGTCGAGACGCCGTTCGCGAACCTCGGCCTGATCGCGGCGACGCAGGCGCACCTCGGCGCGGCGCAGCCCGCGCACTTCCGGCGCGCGCGGCTGGTCCAGCGGCTGCGGACGCTTCCCGTCGATTTCGTGATCGTCGATCTCGGCGCCGGCATGCAGCACGCGACGCTCGACTACTTTCTCGCCGCCGACGACGGGATCCTCGTGCTGACGCCCGAGCCGACGAGCGTCGAGAACGCGTACGGCTTCCTGCGCGCGGCGTTCTACCGGCGCATGCACCTCACGCTCACGTCCGGCGTCGTCCGAAAGCTCATCGCGCAGGCGATGGATCAGCGCAACGAGCAGGGAATCCGAACGCCTCTCGATCTGGTCCGCGAGGTCGAGGCCCGCGATCCCCGCGAGGCGCAGCGGTTCCTCCACGCGCTGCGCCAGCTCCGCCCGCGCCTCGTCGTGAACGAGGTGGGATCGGCCGAGGAGATCAAGCTCGGCTTCGCCGTGAAGAGCGTGTGCATGAAGTACTTCGGGATGAGCGCCGACTACCTCGGCTACGTGAACCGCGACGTGACGGCGCGCCGCGCGGTCGTCGCGCGCCAGCCGCTCGTGACGGCG
>JAYRMX010000203.1:0-8550 GCA_041912475.1 Myxococcota bacterium | reverse complement strand
GGTCGGCCCGCGCGTCCGAGAGCAGCGGCCCGAGGCGCGCGGGGTCGCCGGCCAGCAGCAGGCGGATGTCCGTTTCGCGCGAGAGCGTCGCCGCCGCGGCCACCGGAGCGCCGGGGGCGAGATCGCCGCCCATGGCGTCGAGCACGATGGAGCGGGCAGGGGCGGCGGGCGCGATCACTCCCGCAGGCTATCACGGAGCCTGCGAAGGTCGGCGCCGGTTGCCGGCGCGGGGTGGCCGCCGTAGCGCTCGGCGAGGTAGGCCTCGGTGATCGCGGCGAATGCGCTGCCCGCCGCCGGGCCGACCGCGCGGGCGACCTCGCGCGCGAACGCGCGCGGCGTGAGCGCGGGCGTCCGCGAGAGCCCGCGCCGGGCGAGGATCTGCAGCGCGCGGGCGTACGCGGGCGGAAGCGGCGTGCTCACGTCGCGGGTGCGGCGCGCGCGCCAGACGACGGCCCCGATCGCGACGAGCGTGAGAGCCGCGACGACGGCGAGCACCGGAGCGGCCGGCGCTTCTCGCAGCCGCACGAGCCAGTCGCGAGGCGACGCGGCCTCGGCGCTCTCGTCGTCGTCTCCGGCGAACCAGCGGCCGAGCGCGCGGACGGCCGCGGAGGCCGCGCCGATCTGCCGCTCGCGGTCGAAGTCGATCACGTGCTGGAACCAGAGGAGCTCGAGCGCGCTGCGAAGCTCCGCGAGGCGATCGCGGAGCGAGAGCGCCTCATCGGTGGCAGCGAGGCGCAGGTCGGGGGGCGTGGGGTCGAAGCGAACCCAGCCATGATCGCGGAAGGGCACCTCGACCCAGGCATGCGCGTCGGACCCGGTGAGCTCGACGAAGCCGCCGACGCGGTTGCGCCGCCCGCCCGCAAAGCCGTTCACGACCCGCGCGGGCAGGCCGACGCTGCGGGCGAGGACGGCCATCGCGGTCGCGAAGTACTCGCAGTGCCCCTCGAGCTCTCCGAGCAGGAAGCGCTCGACGGGGGAGCGCGGGTCGCCGGGCGCCTCGTGCGGCGGCACGTTGCTGTAACGCCCGTGGCTCCTCAGCCAGCGCTCGATCGCGCGCGCGCGCTGGAGGTCGTTCGATTCGCCGGCGACGATCTTCGACGCGCGCTCGGCGATCTCGGGAGCGAGCGGCGGGAGCGCGAGGAGCGCCTCCCCGCCCGCGGGCGCGGCGGCGACGTCGCGCGCGAGCTCGTCGTCGGAGGGCGGCGTCGCTCGGGCCGACACGTCGTAGCGCAGCCGCGCCTGCGCGGTCTGCGGGGCGTAGAGGCTCCCGGACGCGTCTCGTTCGATCCGACCGGTCGCGCCCTGGATCTGCAGCGGGTCGCCGGCCGCGAACAGGACCCCCGCCGCGACCGGCTCGCGCAGGATCCGCTGCACGAGGTCGGGCGAGCCGCGCGCGTGGGCGGGCGAGACGCCGACCGTCGGGTCGCCGGGAAGCGCCGTCCGCGTGCTCGCCGACGCGGACCACGAGCGTCCGTCGAAGCGGTCGAACGCGAGGCCTCGCCAGTAGGCGTCCTGCGGCGCGGGCGCCGCTCCCGCGAGCGTCTGCACGCGCAGCATCACGGTCGGATCGGCGTGGATCCTGCCGAGGTCTCCGAGGCGCACGCGGTCGGAGAAGCCGCTGCTCGACACGGGTGCTCCTCCCGCGCGGACCAGCCCTTCGCGCATGCGCGGCAGCAGGAAGAACAGGCAGAGCGCGAGCAGGAGCGAGAGCGCCGACGCGGCGACGGTCATGGCGAGCAGTCCCGGCGTGATCGCGCCGCTGGCCGCCGCCGGGTCGCCGGCCTCGAGCGCTTCGCTGCGGAGCGTGTGGACGAGGAGCGTCCATACGCAGGTCGGGAGGAAGGCCATCAGCAGCGGCGGGAAGATCAGGCTGTCGGTGAGGCTCGCAGCGAGCACCACCTGCAGGAGCGCGATGGCGACGAGGAGGAATTCGGAGCGGCGCGGCCGGGCGTCGAGGAGCTGCAGCCCGGACGCGAGCAGCGCGACCTCGGCGATGCAGACCGCGGCCTGAGCGCCGGAGAGCAGCTCGGCGGCCGCGAGGAGCGCGACCGCCGCGACGCCCGCGCCGAGGACGGGAGCGCGCCGCTGCCATGCGCGCGGCGCGGTCCGCAGCGCCGCGGCGGCGGCGACGAGCGCGGCCTGCAGCACGAGGACCGGCGCCGGCAGGCGCCCCGTGACACCGAGCGTCGCGCTCGAGCGCGCGACGAGAACGAACGCCGACCGCGGGCGCGGCGTCTCGAGCGCGGCGCGAAACGACAGGCGGCTCATGGCGTGGTCGCGTCCGGTGCGACGCGCGCGAGGAAGGCCAGCAGACGCGTGCGCTGCTGCGGGCCGTGATCGGCCGGGATGAACGTGGTGTCGGTGCGCAGCGAGACGCGCGCGCCATCGGCGAGCAGGCGAACGGCCTGCGAGGCGGCGCGCCGAACGCTCGCCTCGAATCGCTCGCCCGGCCGCTGACCGCGCGTTGCGAGGTAGACCGCGGCCTCGGCGGCGCGCGGCTCCTCGCTCTGGCGCACGACGGGGGTGCCGCGGCGGAGCGTTGCCCGCCAGTGGACGCGCCGCATCGAGTCGCCGGGCGAGAAGGGGCGAAGACCGACCACCTCGCTCCCGGTTTCGGGCTGCGGCGGTCCCGTCATCCCCTCGCCCTCGCCGACGTCGAGCGCGTGGAGGCTCCCGGCACCGCTCACCGACGGGTAGACGAGCGCCTCGCTCGCGCACTCGAGGATGCATGCCTTGGCGAACAGGCCGAAGGGAAACCGCGTCGAGATGCGAAACCCGGTGAGAAGGAGCGGCCCGCGTGCGGCAGGAACCAGGCGGTAGGCACGGAGCTCGGTCGTGCCCGGAGCGATCCGCAAGGCGAACATGCGGCCGAGCGGCTCGTAGCCCGGCGCGCCGCCGCGCGGCTGCAGCAGGTCCTCGACGGCCACTGCGTACGCGGGAAAGCGGCGGCTCGTGTTCGTGATCTCCACCGCGAGCGTTCCTGCCGCCCGCGCGAAGATCTCGCGCGGCAGGCGCCGGCGAACCTCGAGATGTCCGAGCGCGGACTCGGAGAGCACTCCCGAGAGCACGAGAAACGCGAGCATGAGCGAGAAGACGAGATAGAGAAGGTTGTTCCCGCTCTGCAGCGCACCGAATCCGACACCGAGCGTGAGCGCGAAGAACGCCCAGCCCGCGCGTGTGGGGCGCAGCGTTCGCGGCGGCTGGAGCCAGCGCGGAAGGCGCGAGCCGACCAGACGCCCGCGGCGCCGCCTCGCCTCTCGAGCCTCCCACGCGGGAGAGCGCCCCGGTGCTCCGCGCACGGGCGGCCGGCGCGATCGCCGTGAGCGTGCTCCGTTCGCTGCTCCCAGCGGACGCACGCGCGCCTCAGAGCGGGACGGGCGTGCGGTCGAGAATCTCGCGCAGGATCCACTCGGCCTGCTCGGAGCCTCCCGGCGCCGCACCGTGCGCGGCGACGCTCACGCGGTGGCCGAGCACGTCGAGGGCGAGATCGCGCACGTCGTCGGGGATGCAGTAGTCGCGGCCTTCGCCGAGCGCGCGCGCCTGCGCGGCGCGGCGCAGCGCGACCGCGCCGCGGGGCGAGACGCCGAGGCGAAGCCCCTCGTGCTCGCGGGTCTCGGCGACGATGCGCAGCAGGTAGCCGACCAGCGCATCGTCGAACTTGACGGCGGCGCACGCGTCGCGCAGTGCGAGCACGTCGTCGACCGTGAGGACCGGGGCCAGCCGCGGCAGCTCGTTCGTTGCGGGGTCCTCGCGGAGCACCGCGGCCTCGTCGGCCGGCGCCGGATAGCCGAGCCGCAGACGCATGAGGAAGCGGTCGAGCTGCGACTCGGGCAGCGGATGGGTTCCGAACTGCTCGAGGGGATTCTGCGTGGCGATCACGAGGAACGGACGCGGGAGCGAGTGCGAGACGCCGTCGACGGTGACCGATCCCTCGCCCATCGCCTCGAGGAGCGCCGACTGCGTCTTCGGGCTCGCGCGGTTCACCTCGTCGGCGAGGACGACGTGCGCGAAGATGGGTCCCGGCTGGAAGACGAAGCTGCCCGCGGCGCGTCCGTCGCCCGGCGCCGGCAGGCCAACACCGACGACGTCGCTCGGCAGCAGGTCGCTCGTGAACTGGATGCGCCGGAAGCTCGCGCGCAGGGATCGCGCGAGCGCGTGCGCGAGCGTCGTCTTGCCGACGCCGGGAACGTCCTCGAGCAGGAGGTGCCCGCCCGCGATCACCGTCTCGACGGCCCTGCGGACGACCTCGGTCTTGCCGCGCACGGCGCGCTCGACGTTGGTGCGCAGCCGCGCGGCGAACTCGGCCGCCTCCGCGGGGGTGAGGCGTCGTTCCGGCGAGCCGGGGGAGAGGGGAGCGTGGGGGCGGGGGGCCTGCGTCGCCACGCCGGGGCTTTTCGGCGGCGCGTGCTCCGCGCATGAGCGACGCGCGAACCGGCAGGATCCGCGTCGGGCTGCTGGGTGGCGGGCCGGCGCCGCCGGCTGCGCCCGGCGGGCGGGGCGGCGCTCGCCGCCGTCAGGGGCCGAGCAGCGCGGTGCGCGGGTCCGCGGCGTCCGCCGCGTCCCGAGCGGCCGCGATGAACACGCGCAGGTCGCCGCCTCGGCGCACGAGGGCGTCCTCGAAGCGTGGCAGGTCGCGCGTGTACGTGCCCTCGACCGCGAGGCACGCGTCGTTCGCACGCAGGCCGGCCGCAACTTCGCCGGCGTCCGCGGTCGCGAGCGCGAGCGCCGCGATGCGCGCCCGCGCTGCGGCCTCGAGCTCGCCCCGCCGGGCGTCGCGCTGCGGCCCCGGCGGCTCGGCGGCATAGAGGGCCGCGATCTCGTCGCGCAGCGCCTGAACGGCGGTCCGCACGGACCGCTCGTCGTCGATGCGGCGCCGCGCGTCGAGCGCCTGCGGCGCCGCGAGCCCGTCGCGGTCGGCGAAGAAGGAAAGCGCCGCGCGCTCGCCGATGAAGCTGGCGAGGCCCTCGTTGAAGTCGGCGTCTCCGGGGATGTACACGTTCGCGTGTACGATCTCGTGGATCACCGTCGCGACGAGGTCGGCGCGGTGCTCGCGCAGCAGCGGGCCGCTCACCGGATCTGCGAGCCAGCCGAGGGTCGAGTAGGCGGGAACCGGCGACAGACACACGTCGAGTCCGCGGGCGCGAAGCCGCGCCGCCTCCGCCTCGGCGGCATCGACCGCGAAGTAGCTCTTGTACGGCACGCTTCCGAGGAGCGGGAACCAGAACGGCTCGGGCTCGAGCGCTCCGGGCCGCGCGGCGACCACTGCGGTCACGAGGCGGTCGCCGGGCCACGGTGCGTAGGTCGTGTACTGTTCGCCCACGCGGAGGCCGAGGCTCCGCGCGTAGTCTCGCGCCTCGAGGACGAGCGCGAGCCGGTCGCGGTCGTCGTCGGGGAGGCCGGGATCGGCGAGCGCGCGCGTGATCGGCGTGCTCGCGCGCAGCAGGCGGAGCTGGCCGGCGGCGACGTGGCCGAGATAGCAGCCGGAGAGGAGCGTGAGCGAGGCGAACGCGAGGACGGCGAGCGCGGCGTGCGTGTGCGTGCGTGTCGATGCGCGCGACGGCGTCTCGGCGGAAATCGCCGCGGCCGAAGCGTTCGCCGCCGGCGCGGTCGGGATCGAGGAGCGCGCGGGCGACGCGCCGGGCGAGGTGGTCCTGCTCATCTACGCGCCTGCGGCGCGGGGCGGCGCCGTTCGCGCAGCCGCCGCCGGCGTTGCGGGAGCGAGCGCCGCTGCGGCCGCCGAGCCCTGCGCGCCCGTCGACTGGGCCGGCGCGTGGCGCGCCGGCCTCGGGCCGATCGTCGTGTCCGGAGCGCTCGTGGTCCGGCCGAGCTTCAGCGAAGTCTCGCTCGCGCCCGGGCAATCGGAGCTCGTGATCGACCCCGGACAGGCTTTCGGAACGGGCGGGCACGAGTCGACGCGGCTCGCGCTCGAGCTGCTCGCGGGCCTTGCGCCCGCGGCGCGCAGCGGCGCTCGCGTTCTCGACGTCGGGACCGGGAGCGGCGTGCTCGCGCTCGCGGCGCTGCGCCTCGGCGCGGCCTTCTCGCTCGGCGTCGACGTCGATCGCGTGGCCGCCGCGGTCGCTGCGGAGAACGCCCGGCGAAATGGTCTTGCCGCTCGCGCGGCGTTCGTCGCGGGGTCGCTCGAGGGACTGGCGTCGCAGCGCTTCGACCTCGTGCTCGCGAACCTGCTCAAGCGAGAGCTGCTTCCGCTGGTCCCGCTCCTCGCGCGGCACGTGGGGCCGCGCTCTCGCGTCGTCGTCTCGGGGCTGCTCGCTGCCGAGCGCGACGACGCGTGCGAGCGGCTCGCGGGCGCCGGGCTGCGCGTTCGGGACGCGCGCGAGCGCACCGATGCCAGCGGGACGGCCTGGATCGGCCTCGACCTCTCGGCATAGCAGGGGCGCCGCACGCGGGCAGGCTGCCAGAGCCGCCGGCCGCGTGCTACAGCCTGCGCACCGGAGGCAGCGGTGATTCTCGGCATCTCGGGGCCGTACGGGGCGGGCAAGGGAGAGGCGATCGCGTTCCTGCGCGAGCGCAGCTTCTATGCGCTCTCGCTGTCGGACGTGATTCGCGACGAGCTGCGCCTTCGCGGAGAGAGCGAGACGCGCGAGCGCATGATCGAGACGGGAAATGCGATGCGCGCGGCGGGTGGTCCGGCGGCGCTCGCAGAGCGGCTGCTCGCGCAGCTCCTTCCCGACCGCAACTACGTCGTCGATTCGATTCGCCATCCGGCGGAGGTCGAGGCGCTGCGGCGAGCCGGGAGCGGGTTCCGGCTGCTGTGGGTCGACGCCGACGAGGCGACGCGCGTCGAGCGGCTTCGGCGGCGCGGCCGCAGCGGAGACCCCGGCACGCTCGACGAGCTGCGGCGGCTCGAAGGGCGCGAGCTCGCGAGCGACGACCCGGCCGGGCAGCAGCTCCTCGCCGTTCGCGAGCTCTCCGACTTCCACGTGCGCAACGACGGGGACCTCCCCTCGCTGCACCGTGTGCTGCAGGGCGTCCTCGAGCGCTGCCTGCACTTCGAGCGGCCCGGCTGGGACGAGTACTTCATGCGAATCGCGCGCATGGTCGCGTCGCGGAGCAACTGCGTGAAGCGCAAGGTCGGCGCGGTGATCGTCCGCGACCGCCGGATCATCTCGACCGGGTACAACGGAACGCCGCGCGGGACGCGCAACTGCAACGAAGGCGGCTGCCCGCGCTGCAACTCGTTCGCGCAGGGGGGGACGCGCCTCGACGAGTGCCTGTGCTCGCACGGCGAGGAGAACGCGCTCACGCAGGCGGCGTATCACGGCGTCTCGGTCCGCGGTGCGAGCCTCTACTCGACCTTCTGCCCGTGCCTGACGTGCACGAAGATGATCATCAACGCGGGAATCGAAGAGGTCGTCTTCAACGCCGACTACCCGCTCGGGAAGGTTTCGCTCTCCCTGCTGCACGAGGCCGGCGTCGTCGTCCGGCAGATCGCGCTCGCGCCTTGACCCCGCCGGGGGCGGGTGGTAGAACCGGGCCGGCCTGCCGGGGTGAGCAGGCCCCGCGCGATGCACCTCGATCCCTCAGGAGTCGCTCGTGAGCCGCATTTCCCTTGCTCTCGCTGTCGCGGGCGCTCTCGCCGCTTCCGTCGTCCGTCCGGCGGCCGCCGAGCCCTCGAAGGTGCTGCTGCTGCCGGTCGTCGTGCACAGCCAGGACCGCGCGGATTACCTCCAGGCGGGCGTCGGCGACATGCTGGCGTCGCGGCTCGCTCAGGCGGGCGGCCTCAGCCTCGTGCGCGTCACCGATCCCAAGTCGGCGACGACCGACCTCGAGGCGGCGCGCAGCGCGGCCCGCGCCGCCGGCGCGCGCTACGTCGTCTTCGGCTCGTTCACGAGCTTCGGCGATGGCGCGAGCCTCGACCTCCAGTGCGCGAAGACCGACGGGACGGAGCAGGGCGCGCGGCAGTTCTTCATGCAGTCGGGCGCGCTCGGATCGATCATTCCGCGCCTCGACGATCTCGCCGACCGTGTGGCGCGTTACGTGAGCGAGCCCGGGGCGGCCGGTGAGCTGCCGGCGGTCTCGGCCGGCTCTTCCGCGGCGCGGGGCGCCGTCTCGCGGGCCGAAGTCGACGACCTGCGGCGCCGCGTCGAGGCGCTCGAGGAGGCGACCCGCTCGCACGCGACGACTGCGTCGGGCCTGCCGCCGGCGCCCAAGGCGCCGAGCAGCGGTTCCGGCCCTCGCACGAACTAGGCCGTCCGCTAGACTGCGCCGGCCCTGCGGCGTCTTGCGTGCGCCGGGTTCCTGGCGGCGTAGCTCAGCTGGTTAGAGCAGCGGTTTCATAAGCCGCGTGTCCCCAGTTCGAATCTGGGCGCCGCCACCAATATTTTCAATGACTTAGGTCGTAGAGTTGCACTAGGAGAAGGAGGCTTTGTTGGCGTTAGTGTGCCTATAGTGTGCCAACTTTCTGGGTACTTCACGGAAACGCTCGAGGCGAACGTGGTCTCGGCCTACGCCCCGCCGAACAGGATCGCCTCCATCTTCCCCATCGCCGCCTGCTTCATCGCCGGGAGCGAGTGCGCGTAGAGGTCGAGG
>JAYRMX010000202.1:0-8475 GCA_041912475.1 Myxococcota bacterium | reverse complement strand
GGCGCCGAGGTGTTCCGTCTCGGCGTCGAGCCGAACGGCCGGAACATCAACGACGGCTGCGGATCGCTGCATCCCGAGAAGACGGCGGCGCGCGTGCGAGAGGTGCGCGCCGACGTCGGCATCGCGCTCGACGGCGACGCAGACCGCTGCGTGCTCGTCGACGACCGCGGCGACGTCGTCGACGGCGACGCGGTGCTCGCGCTGTGCGCCACGCACCTCGTCGAGCGAGGCGCGCTCACGGGCGGCGCGGTGGTCGCGACCGTGATGAGCAACCTGGGGCTCGAGAAGCACCTCGAGAGGCTCGGCGTCCGGCTCGTGCGAACGCAGGTCGGCGACCGCTACGTCGTCGAAGCGATGCGCGCCGGCGGCTACAACCTCGGCGGCGAGCAGTCGGGGCACGTCATCTTCCTCGACCACAACACCACGGGAGACGGCCTCATCACCGCGCTCCAGACGCTCGCGATCCTGCGCCGGAGCGGCCGCAGGCTGTCCGATCTCGTCGGGGGCTTCACGCGCTACCCCCAGGTGCTCGTGAACGTGCGCATCGCCAACAAACGGCCGCTCGAGAGCCTTCCCGAGGTGATGGACCTCGTCCGCAAGGTCGAGGCCGAGCTGGCCGGGCTCGGCCGCGTGCTGATCCGCTACAGCGGCACCGAGCCGAAGGCGCGAATCATGGTCGAGGGCCAGGACGAGACGCGCGTCGGAGAGATGGCGCGGGATCTGGCGGCGTGCCTCGGCCGCTGTCTCGGGAGGGCCGACTGACCGCGGGGCGCATCGTCGGCGTCGGCGTCGGCCTGGTCGACGTGCGGCGCTTCGAAGCGGCGCACGGGCGCCACGGCCAGCGGCTGCGCGAGCGCCTGTTCACGGACGGCGAGCGGGAGTACGCCGCGCGCCGCGTGCGCGGCGTCGAGAGCCTCGCAGTTCGCTTCGCCGCCAAGCTCGCGGCCGGTCGCGCGCTCGGCCTGCGTGGCGCACACTTTCGCGAGATCGAGGTGGTGCGCTCCCGGGGCGAGGCGCCGGCGCTGCGCTTCCACGGCCGGGCGGCCGCGGCGGCGAGCGGACTCGGCGTGCAACGGGCCGCGCTCACGCTGACGCACGATCCGTCGTGCTGCATCGGACAGGTCGTGCTCGAGGGAGAGCCGTGAGGCTCGGAGACTTCCCGCACTGGCGGCTGGTGAGCGCGGAGGGCATGCGCCTGCGCGACCGCCATACGATCGAGACGCTCGGCGTTCCGGGCGAGCTGCTGATGGAGAGCGCCGGCCGCGCCGTGGCGGGCGAGGCGCTCGCGATGGGCGCTCTCTCGCGCGGCGCGCTCGTCGTCTGCGGGTCGGGAAGCAACGGCGGCGACGGCCTCGTGGCCGCGCGCCACCTGCACGCGCTCGGTGTCCGCGTGCGCGTGGCCCTGGTGAGCGACACCGGAGACGTTCGCGGCGATGCGGCGGCGAATCTCGCCCGCGCGCGCGCGGCGGGCGTCCCGTTCGTGCCGGCCGACGCAGCGCCCGCGGCCGGAGAGATCGTCGTCGACGCGATCTTCGGGACCGGCCTCGCGCGCGAGGTCGCGGGCGCCGCCGCTCGCGTGATCGCATGCATTCGCAGCGCGCGCAGCGAAGCCGGGTGCCCCGTTCTCGCGGTCGACCTGCCTTCGGGCCTGTGCGCCGACACCGGCCAGCCGCTCGGCGCGTGCGTCGCGGCGGACGTCACCGTGACGCTCGGTCTTCCCAAGCTCGGGCTCGCCCTCGAGCCGGGCCGCAGCCTCGCGGGCCGGGTGCGCGTCGCGAAGATCGGCATCGCCGACGAGGCGCCCGGTGCGGACACGGCCGCGTGGATCTGGACGCGCGCCGGCGCGGCCGCCTGGCTCCCGTCACGGCCGCCGGCCGGGCACAAGGGGACCTTCGGCCACGTGCTCGTCGTCGCAGGCTCCGAGGGCAAGACGGGGGCCGCGGCGCTGGCTGCGCAAGGCGCGGGCCGCGCGGGCGCCGGGCTCGTCACGATCGCGTGCCCGGCGAGCCTCAACGACATCCTCGAAACGAAGTGCACCGAGGCCATGACCGTCCCGGTCGCCGAGACGCCGGGGCGCGGCTTCGCGGCCGCCGCCGAGAAGTCGCTGCTCGAGCTCGCCGCGGCGCGCGACGTCGTCGCGCTCGGCCCGGGCATCGGGACCGACCCGGAAACGGCGGCGCTCGTTCGCGCGCTCGTACCCGTGTTGCCCCGGCCGCTCGTCCTCGACGCCGACGGACTCAACGCCGTGGCGCCCGATCCCGCGCTGTTGAAGCGCCGGGGAGCGCCGACTATCGTGACGCCCCATCCCGGCGAGGCGGCACGCCTGCTCGGGACGGAAGCGCGAGCGGTCAACACCGATCGCGTCGGGGCGGCTCGCGCCGTCTCGGAGCGAACCGGTGCGGTGGTGGTGCTCAAGGGAGCTGCGACGATCACCGCGGCGCCCGACGGGCGCGTGATCGTCAATCCGACCGGCGGCCCGATCCTCGGGACCGGCGGCTCGGGCGACGTCCTCACCGGGATGGTGGCGGGCCTTCTCGCGCAGGGGCTGCCGCCGTTCGAGGCGGCGGCGCTCGGCGCATACCTGCACGGCTTCGCGGCGGATCGGCTGGCCGAGCGTCTCGGCCCGGCGGGCGCGCTGGCGGAAGATCTGGCGGAGACGGTGCCGGCGGCGATGCAGCGGCTGCGCCGCGGCCGGGCGGACGGGGC
Organism: Myxococcota bacterium; assembly: GCA_041912475.1. Classification (GTDB taxonomy): domain Bacteria; phylum Myxococcota_A; class UBA9160; order UBA9160; family UBA9160; genus MYXO. Next base: position 5,769 of record JAYRMX010000202.1, on the reverse strand, counting down.
GAAGCGGACGGGAGGTCGGACGGAGCGCGCAGATGGAGACTCTCGCGGCCTTTCGCTTCCGTTCCCCGAGCCCTGAGGCGACGCACGCCGTCGCCCGCGCCCTCTCGTCCGTCCTCGAGGAGGGCGGGCTCGTGATCGCGCTGCGCGGCCCCCTCGGCGCCGGCAAGACCCGCTTCGTGAAGGGGCTCGCCGAGGGGCTCGGCGTCGATCCGGGCGTCGTCGCGAGCCCGACGTTCGTGATCGCGCACGAATACGCGGCGATCGAGCGCGGCGTTCGCCTCGTGCACCTCGATCTGTACCGCCTCGAGCGCGTCGCCGACCTCGAGTCGGCGGGGTTCCTCGACGCGCTCGATGCGTGCAGCATCGTCGCGGTCGAGTGGGCCGACCGCCTTCCGGACGCGCTGCCCGCGGACCGGCTCGAAATCGAGCTCTCGGGTCCGTGCGAGGGCGCCGAGGCCGAGCGAATCATTTCGGTGTCGGCGCACGGGCTGCTCTCGGCGTCCGTGCTGCGGCGCTGGAGCCTGTGCCTGGGCGTCTCGGGCACGGTCGAGCTGGAGAACGTGGCATGTCCCTGATCGTCCAGAAGTTCGGCGGAACCAGCGTCCGCGACATCGAGCGCATCCAGAACGTCGCGCGCCGCGTGGTCGCGACGAAGCAGGCCGGTCACCGCGTGGCCGTCGTCGTCTCGGCGATGGCGGGCGAGACCGATGCGCTCGTCAAGCTCGCGCACGCGGCGGGCGGCGAAGACCCCGACCCGCGTGAGTACGACGCGCTCGTCTCGACGGGGGAGCAGAAGACGATCGCGCTGCTCGCGATGGCGATCCAGCGGCTCGGCCACAAGGCGCGTTCGTTCACCGGCGCGCAGATCGGGATGCGGACCGACACGGCGCACACGCGCGCGCGGATCCAGAGCATCGACGCGACGCGCATCCTCGACGTGCTCGGCGCGGACACCGTCGCCGTGATCGCCGGCTTCCAGGGCATCGACGACGAGGGCAACGTCACGACGCTCGGGCGCGGCGGGTCGGACACGTCGGCCGTCGCCGTCGCCGCCGCGCTGCGCGCCGACGTGTGCGAGATCTTCACCGACGTCGACGGCGTCTACACCACCGATCCGAACCTCGTTCCCGCGGCGCGCAAGCTCTCGCGGGTCTCGTTCGACGAGATGCTCGAGATGGCGAGCCTCGGCGCGAAGGTGCTCCAGATCCGGTCGGTGAAGTTCGCGATGCAGTACGGCGTTCCGATCCATGTTCGCTCGTCGTTCTCGGAGGACGAGGGCACCTGGGTGGTGCGCGAGGAGGATGCGATGGAAGGGCTCGTGGTCTCGGGCGTCACCTACAACCGCAGCGAGGCGAAGATCCGCCTGCGCGGCGTGAAGGACCAGCCGGGCGTCGCCGCACGCCTGTTCGGGCCGCTCGGCGAGGCGGGGATCGTGGTCGACATGATCGTGCAGAACGTCGGGCAGGACGGCTCGACCGACATCACGTTCACGGTGCCGCGCGGCGACTACCGCCGCGCGCTCGCGATCGCCGAGCAGGCGGGCCAGGAAGTCTGCGCGACGGGCGTGATCGGAGACGAGGGCATCGCGAAGGTGTCGATCGTCGGGCTCGGCATGAAGGACCACGCCGGCGTGGCCTCGCGCATGTTCCGCGTGCTCGCCGACGAGGGCATCAACATCCAGCTCATCTCGACGAGCGAGATCAAGATCTCGGTGCTGATCGAGGAGAAGTACACCGAGCTCGCCGTTCGCGCGCTCCACGCGGCGTTCGTCGAGTCGGGCGCTGGAGAGGCGCGCGAGGAGCGCTGACCCCGTTTCGACCCCGGTCCCGGGGAGGGGCGGATGGGCGCCCCGGATCTTCGTCTCGAACGTGCGGCCCGCGCGGTGCTCGCGCTCGCGGCCGTGCTCGTCGCGCGTGCGATGTGGCCGGCGCCCGGCGCGCCCGACGCGGCCTGCGCGCGTCCGGTGAGCGCCGCCGCACACGCGGGGCGGACCGTCGCCGTGCGCTGCGGGGGAGCTCCCGGCCCCGAAGTCGACGGGCCGGCGCGACTCCTGTTCGGGCAGCGGCTCGATCCGAACACGGCCGATGCGGCGAGCCTCGCCGTCCTGCCGGGGATCGGCGCGGAGCGCGCCGAAGCGATCGTTCGCGAGCGCGCGCTCGCTCCGTTTCGGCGCGCCGAGGACCTCGAGCGCGCCGGCGGCATCGGCCCCGCGACGATCGAGCGACTGCGGCCCTGGCTTCACTTCGCAGCGGAGCCGGGCGCCGCCGCTGCGCCGGTTGACCCTGCGGAGGCCGGGAAGTAGCGTGGCGCGCAGCCGCACGTGGCGCCCATGCGCATCTATCTCGATCACAACGCGACCACTCCGCTTCGTCCCGAGGTGCTGGCGGCGATGGGCGAGGCGCTGCGCGACCTGCCCGGGAACCCGTCGAGCATCCATGCAGAAGGCGCGGCGGCGCGGGCGGCGGTCGAGACGGCGCGCGAGCCGGTCGCCGCCGCGATCGGCGCGGCGCCCGGCGCGATCGGCGGCACGAGCGGCGCGACCGAGTCGAACAACACCGCGATCCGCGGCGCGCTCGCGGCGGCGTGGGGCGCAGGTCGGCGGGCGGTCGTGACGACGGCGGCCGAACACCCGTCGGTGTCGGAGCCGCTCGCGGCGCTCGAGGCGAGCGGCTGGCGCGTGGTCCGCCTCCCGGTCGGCCGCGAGGGCCTCGTCGATCCGGAGGCGTTCGCCGCCGCGCTCGAAGCCGAGACGGCGCTCGCCGCGATCCTGTGGGCGAACAACGAGACGGGCGTGGTGCAGCCCGCGGCGCGCCTCGTCGAGATCGCGCACGCGCGCGGCGTGCCGGTCCACCTCGACGCGACGCAGTGCATCGGCAAGATCCCGGTGGATGCCGCGGCGCTCGGCGCCGACACGATCGCCGCTTCGGGGCACAAGCAGAACGGCCCGAAGGGCGTGGGGCTGCTGTACGTGCGGCCGGGCGCGGCGTTCGAGCCGCTGCTGCGCGGAGGAGGGCAGGAGCGGCGCCGGCGCGGTGGGACCGAGAACGTCGCCGGGATCGTCGGGCTCGGCGTGGCCTGCGAGCTCGCCCGGCGCGAGACGCCCGCGCGGGCCGAGCGGATGGCGGCGCTGCGCGACCGGCTCTGGAGCGGGATTCGCGAGAAGATCCCGGGCGCGCGCAGGAACGGCTCGGCGGCGTCCGTGCTTCCGAACACGCTGAGCGTCCTGTTCCCGCGCGCGCCCGGAGACGTCCTGCTCGCGGCGCTCGATCTCGAGGGCGTCGCGGTGTCGGCCGGTGCGGCGTGTCATTCGGGATCGGTCGAGCCGTCGCGGACGCTGCTCGCGATGGGCCTCACGGGCGACGAGGCGCGATGCTCGCTGCGGATGAGCGTCGGCTACGGAAGCGACGAGGCGCAGATCGACCGCGTGCTCGCGCTGCTCCCCGATGGGGTCGCGCGCGTTCGGGAGAGCGAGGCGTGAGCGAGCGCATCGTGGTCGCGATGTCGGGCGGCGTCGACTCCTCCGTCGCGGCGGCGCTCCTCGCCGAGCAGGGACACGAGGTGATCGGCATGACGATGCACCTCGCCGGCGACGCCTCGCGCTGCTGCTCGCTCGACGACGTCGAGGACGCGCGGCGGGTCGCTCGCGCGCTCGGTATTCGCTTCTACGTCGCTCCCTACCAGGATCGCTTCCGCCGCGAGGTGATCGAGCCCTTCGCCGACGCCTATCTCGCCGGGCGAACGCCGATCCCGTGCGTCACGTGCAACCGGCGCTTCAAGTTCCACCACCTGCTCTCTCGCGCGCGCGCGCTCGGCGCGGACCGGATCGCGACCGGCCACTACGCGCGGATCGACACCGATCCCGAAAGCGGCGCGTTCCGGCTGCACGCGGCGGTCGACGCGGCGAAGGACCAGTCGTACTTCCTGTTCGATCTCGCGCAGCGCCAGCTCGCACGCATCGCGCTGCCGCTCGGGGGCCTGCGAAAGGACGAGGTCCGCGCGCGGGCGCGCGCGCTCGGCCTCGCGACGGCCGAGAAGCCCGAGAGCCAGGAGATCTGCTTCGTTCCCGCGGGCGACTACGCGCGCGCGGTCGAGCAGATCCGGCCCGACGCGGCGCCGGCGCCCGGCGACATCGTTCACGAAGACGGGCGCGTCCTGGGCCGGCACGCCGGGATCCACCACTTCACGGTGGGCCAGCGCCGCGGGCTGCGGCTCTCCGCCGGCGAGCGGCTCTACGTGACGCGCATCGATCCCGAGCGCGCGCGCGTCGTCGTGGGCGCAGAGGACGCGCTCCTCGCACACGCGGCGCGGCTCGAGAGCGTCTCGTGGATCGCGGGCGAGGCGCCGGCCGAGCCGGTGCGCGCGCGGGTGCGCGTGCGCTACCGGCACGGCGGCGCCGACGCGGTGATCGAGCCCGATGGCAAAGACGGCGCGCGCGTGCGCTTCTCGGCGCCCGTCCGTGCGCTCGCGCCCGGGCAGGCCGCCGTCTTCTACGACGGCGACCGCGTGCTCGGCGGCGGCTGGATCGGCCGGGAGCCCGCTTGACCGGCGAGGACGAGCGCCTCGCGCTGCTCGAGGAGCGCATCGGCCACCGGTCCGTGCGGCGCGAGCTGCTCGAAACGGCCCTCGCGCACCCGTCGTTCGCCCACGAGCTCGACGGCTCGCGCGGCAACGAGCGGCTCGAGCTGCTCGGCGACGCCGTGCTCGGGCTCGTCGTGGCCGAGATCCTCTACGCGGGCCGCCCGGAGTGGGACGAAGGGGACATGACGCGCGCACGCGCCGCGCTCGTGAACGCGCGCTCGCTCGCAGCGCGCGCGAGGGCGCTCGACCTCGGCGCGTTCGTCCGGCTCGGCCGCACCGAGCAGCGAACGGGAGGCGGCGCGAAGGACTCGATCCTCGCGAACGTCTTCGAGGCGCTCGTCGGCGCGCTCCATCTGGACGGCGGCCTCGCCGCCGCCCGCGCGTTCGTCGAGCGGACGTTCGGCGGCGAGATCGTGAACGGGCCGGTCGCGGTGCGGGATGCGAAGACGCGCCTCCAGGAGTGGGCGCACGCGCGGCTGCGCGAGACGCCGACTTACCGCACGCTGCACGACAGCCAGGTCGACGAGGACGCGGAGCGCTTCGAGGTCGAGGTCTGGATCGCGAGCGACGCGTGGGCGCGCGGGCGAGGGCGGACCAAGCGGCAGGCCGAGCAGGCGGCGGCCGAGCTGGCGCTGCAGCGCGCGGAGAAGTCGCCATGAGTCGCGGCAGGCGCTCGCGCGCGCCCGATGTCCGGGAGGCGAACGCACACGCAGCGTCGCCGGCCGCCGGCCACCGCGCGGGCGTGGTGGCGCTGCTCGGCCTTCCGAACGCCGGAAAGTCGTCGCTGCTCAACCGCCTCGTCGGGCACAAGCTCGCGATCGTGACGCCGCGCCCGCAGACCACGCGCGGGCGCCTGCTCGGCATCCTCACCCTGCCGGGCGCGCAGATCCTGTTCGTCGACACGCCGGGTCTGCACACCGGAGCGAGGCCGCTCCACGCCGCAATGCACGAGGCCGCGCGCGAGGCGGCGGACGACTGCGACGTCGCGCTGCTCGTGGTCGATCCGCAGCAGGGGATCGCCGACGGGGTCGCAGAGACGCTCGCGCGCCTCGCGACGCGGCGAGCTCCCGTGCTGCTCGTGGGGTCCAAATCGGACCTTCCCGCGGCCGCGGCGGCGGCGGGGGCGCCCCCCGGCGGAGCCCCCCCCGCCGCGGGGCGGGGGGGGGGGGCGCCGGCGGGCCCCCGCCCGGC
>JAYRMX010000201.1:0-18502 GCA_041912475.1 Myxococcota bacterium | reverse complement strand
CAGCGAGCCGATCGCCGGAGAAAAGAAGATGCGCCTCGACTCCCTGAGCGAGGCGCTCGCGCCAGATCTGGACGCTCGCCGCACCGATCGAGCGCTCGACGGCATGCCGCTGAGCCTCCGTGAGCTCGTCGAGCGACCGGATCACGCAGAGCGTGCCGCCGGGCGGGAGATCGAGACGCAGAGCCTCGCGGACCGGCAGCCAGTAGAAGGTCTCCGCCGGCGGCGCGAGGCGATCGCGCACGACTCGGGCCGCTCGCGCAAACGCCGCACGCGCGCCCTCGCGCCGAATCCGGTCTCGCAGCGTGGCGACGTTCTCGACGAAGCTCACGCCGCCCTCCTCGCCCGCCGCAGGCGCGCGCCGAGCCGCTCCTTCGCGGCCGTCCAGTCGTAGGCGCCGTCGAGCTTGCGGGTGAGGGTCGCGAGCGTGTCGCAGGGCTCGATCCCGACGCGTCGCAGCCGGAAGCGCTCGGCGGGGGCGCTGCCCCGCCCGAAGTGCGTCGAGCACGCAGCCTCGAAGCCGGCGGCGGCGACGGCCGCCTCGGCGGCGGCGTCGAAGTCGTCGAGCTGGCCGTACGGATACGCAAAGAAGCGTACGGAACGCCCGCATGCGTCTTCGAGCGCGCACCTGGCGCCCGCGGTCTCCTCGCGCAGCGCGTGCGGGGCGAGGCCGAAGAGGCGGCAATGCGTCATCCCGTGGGCGCCGATCTCGACGTGCGCGGGGTCGAGAGCGCGCAGCGCCGCGGCATCGAGGAGCTTGCGCTCGGCGGCGCGGCCGGCGTCCCAGACGTTCGTCCCGCCGAGGCGGCCGGCCGGGACGAACAGCGTCGCGTGAAGGCCCCGTCGCGCGAGAGCCGGCAGCGCGTGCTCGGCGAAGTCGACGTAGCCATCGTCGAAGGTGACGGCGGCGAGGCCGCGCGCCTCCGGCGCGCCGAGCGCGGCGACGGCCTGCGCGAGAGGAACGACGCGGCGCCGCGCGCGCAGGCGATCGAGCGCCGCGTCGCAGAGGCCGGGGTCGACGCCGTCGGCCCCGCCGAGGCCGTGGAGCATGAGCACGAGCGGGCCGGGCGAGCCGTGAAGGCGAGGGATCCCGGTCGCCGCGAGCGCAGCGCAGATGCGGTCGACCGCGGTCACGGAGCCCCCGCGGTCGTCGCCGGCGCGCCGCCCGTGCCGAGGTAGCCTCTCTCGCGGATCACGTCGTAGAGCGCGTCCGCGGCGATCCTCATCCCGATCGCGTTCGGGTGCAGGTCGTAGGGAAGGAACGGATTCTCGCCCGCGCGCAGCGACGCGCGGTACGCCTGCGTGAGATCGATCATCGCGAAGCCCGTCGGCGCCCAGATCTCGCGCAGCTTCTCGCCGAAGACGAGCTTCGGGTAGTCGCGGCGCACCTCGTTCTCGGAGGGGAAGACGAGCAGGATCACCGGCGTGCCGTGAGACTTCGCCGCGTTCGCGAGCTCGATCAGGCGCTCGGCGGTCTCCTTCCAGTAGGGCGCGAGTGTGGCGGCGTCCCCCGAGAGCAGCGCGCGCTGCACGACGCTGTAGCCGTCCGTGGGCGGCGAGGCGAGCGCGGCAACCATCTGCGCGCCCGTCACGAGACGGTAGAGCAGGACGCTCTTGCGGAGCGCGTTTCGCAGCGGGGCCGGAATCCAGTGCTGCGCGGCCGGCTCGTGGGTGGCCTGCGCGGCGGGGTCGATGCGCGGCGTCGTCGCGAGGTCGGGGATCGGGTCGGCGTTGCCGACGAGGTCGTTCCAGTAGAAGCCGAGCACGACGAGGTCGGGGTCGAGCGAGACGCCGAGCGCCAGATACGTGATCAGCTCCTGCCGCGTGTTGTACCCGGCGACACCCGCGTTGATCACCTGGACTGCGCCGGCGCCGGAGGTCGCCGCGAGCCGCCGCTCGAGCTGCTTCGCGTAGAGGTCCTCCAGCCGAACGCCGAGCGCGAACGTGAACGAGTCGCCGAGGCACAGCACGCGCCGGGTGCCGGGCGGCTTCGCGAGCGGAATCTCCTCGTCTCGGAGTCCGAGCGAGTTGACGTGCACGGGAGCGTCGATCGTGAACGAGTCGCTCGACGGGGGAAGCACCCAGCCGACCTGCGGACTGCGCAGGTGACGCGTCTGCGGCTCGACCCACGTCGGCGGCACCGCGTAGAAGATCCGAAGCACGAGCTCGACGAGCCCGCAGGTGATGGCGAGGGAAACCCCGAGAAGTGTCAGGTTCCGGAGCACGCAGTCCTCATCGGCACGGCGAGGGGCGATCTGTTCGCGCCCCGGCCGCCGACTCGGGTACGCTAGATCAGCCGCCGCCCCCGGCGCAGCCGTGCCGGGCCGAGCCCGGCGAGACGAGGCACGATGAAGCAGCTCTCGGTCGTGATCCCTTGCTACAACGAGCGCACGACGCTCGGCCCCCTGCTCGACCGCGTGCGGGCGAGCGGCGTCGGCGACCTCGAGATCGTCGTCGTCGACGACTGCTCGACCGACGGCACGCGCGAGCTGCTGCAAAGCGGCCTCGAGAAGCAGGCCGACCGAGTGATCTACCACGACCGCAACCAGGGCAAGGGCGCCGCGCTGCGAACCGGCTTCGCCGCTGCGACGGGCGAGATCGTTCTCGTGCAGGACGCCGACCTCGAGTACGACCCGAAGGAGTACCCTCGCCTGCTGCGCCCGATCCTCGACGGACAGGCCGACGTGGTCTTCGGCTCGCGCTTCAGCGGCGGCGAGGCGCACCGGGTGCTCTACTTCTGGCACTACCTCGGGAATCGCTTCCTCACGCTGCTCTCGAACGCCATGACCAACCTCAACCTCACCGACATGGAGGTGTGTTACAAGGCCTTCCGTCGCGAGGTGATCGAGCGCATCCGCATCGAAGAGGACCGCTTCGGCTTCGAACCCGAGATTACCGCCAAGATCGCGAAGCTCGGCTGCCGCGTCTTCGAAGTCGGCATCTCCTACTCCGGGCGCACCTACGGCGAGGGCAAGAAGATCGGCTGGCGCGACGGCGTGCGCGCCGTCTGGTGCATCCTCAAGTACAACCTGCGCGGCTGAGGGCGCGCAGCGCCGCATCGAGCCGCGCGCCGCGAAGCCCGCCGTGAACGGGGAGCGTCAGCAGGCGCGACGCGAGCTCGCGCGCGCCGGGAAGCGACGCGGGCCCTTCGAGGTGCGCCGCGAGGCCCGCGATCTCGCCGAGCGGCGTCGGGTACAGGGTGCTGACGCCCGCACCGGCCGACGCGAGCGCGGCCACCGCGGCGTCGCGCGCCGCGGCGCTCGGAGCGAGGCATGCGAGGCGCGGGTGCGCGCCGGCGGCGCCTGCGGCCGGCAGGAGCGGCACGAGCCGGGTCTCGCCGCCGATCACCGCGGCAAGGCGCTGCGCCTCCTCGGCGCGCGCGCGAAGATCGGCGTCGAACCGCGCGAGCACTGCGAGCGCGAGCGCGGCGGCGTCTGCGGGAAGGCCGCCCCGCGCAAAGCCCGGATCGAACGGCGTCTCGCCGATCCCGAGGGCCGGAATGGCCGCGAGCCAGCCGAAGATCCGCGGCGAGAGCGCGGCGTCGTACGCGAGCGCGCGCGCGAGGCTCCGAAGGCGCCGCGATCGCGGGCGGACGGGCTCGGGCTCGGCGTCCGCGCCGCGCGGCAGCGCCAGCGCGCCGCCACCGAGGGCGCAGAGCGGCTTGCCGCGGCCGAACGAGACGATGCCCGCGTCGCCGCGCCCGCCGGCGAGCCCGTCCGCACCGCGCGCGCCGAGCGCCTGCGCCGCGTCGTCGATGATCCGGACTCCCGGCGCGACGTTCGGCAGCGGCTCGGCGAGGCCGAAGAGGTTGCACACCACGAGCGCTGCGGCGCGCTCGTGCGAGAGCTTCGCCAGCGACGCGGAATCGATGGCGCCCGAGAGCGTCACGTCGACGAGGCGAACGCGAAGGCCCGCCGCGACGGCGGCCGCCGCCACCGAGAAGCAGGTGTAGGCCGGGAGGATCGCCTCGCGCCGCCCGCTTTGCCGCGCGGCGCACGAGAGCGCGACGCGGAGCGCCTCACGGCCCGACGCGAACAGGCGGACCTCCGCCGCGCCGAGCCGCTCGCGAAGCGCCGCGCGAAGGCGCTCGCTCGCATCGCCCGCGCTCCACACCGCGCGCAGCTCGCGCGCGCCGAGCGCGCGGCCCGCCGGCGGGAGCCGGAAGCCGCGCGGCGCCCTCAGCGCCGGGTCGGCTGCCACAGCACCGCGCGCCGGCCCCTGAGGTGGTGCCCCCAGGCGACGAGCATCGACGCGTTCACGAGCACGAAGAAGGCCGCGATCCGCGCCGGAAGGAGCGAAGCGAGCGGGCGCGCGACGAGCGCGAGGCAGCCCGCGCCGTAGACCACGAGCTGCGCGGCGAGCAGCACCGCCGCGAGCGGGCTCGCCGGCGCCGCGAACGCGCTCGCCGCGAGCAGCACGAGGAGCGCGAACGGCGACGTGAAGCGCGCGACCTTGTGGCTCCAGAGCGCGATCGACACCCGGCCGTGTCGCGGATCGAGAAGGCCGCGGTAAGCCGACAGGACCGCGAGACCGCGCCGCACCGTCCGCACCTTGCGCGCCCATTCCTCGGCCGGCGTTCGCACGACGCCGAAACGAACGCGCGCCTCCGGCTCCGAGACCGCCCGCATCCCGCGGCGCGCCGCCTCGAGCGCGCAGCGAAAGTCGCTCGCGAGATCGGGCGGCCACGGCTCGCCGAGCGCTCGGCGGATCGCGAAGCACGAGCCCGAGAGACCGACGAGCGTCGTCGCCTCGCTCTCGAGCGTGCGCAGCGCCATCTCGTAGCGAACGTACGCCCCCTCGCCGCCCGCGGCCTCGATCACGTCCTCGCTGCTCACGGCGCCGACGTCGGGATCGGCGAAGGGACGCACGAGCGCACGCAGCGCGCCGGGATCGAGCCGCGCGCCGACGTCGGTGAAGACCAGCACCTCGCCGCGCGCGATGGCGATCGCCGCCGCCTGCGCGGCTTCCTTGCCCCGCCGCTCCGCGCTCGCGACCAGCCGCACGCCGCGCGCCGCGAACGAGCGCGCCACGGCCTCGGTCTCGTCCGCCGACCCATCGGACGCGACGATCACCTCGCGCTCACCCGGATAGTCGAGCGCGAGGCTCTCCTCGAGCTTCGCCGCGAGCTCGCGCGCGCCGTCGTGGACGGCGATCACCACCGAAACGGGCGGGAAGACGTCGCCGCGGCGAACGGGTCGCGGCGCGATGCGGCGAAGCGCGAGGAGCACGAGCGGATAGCCGGCGTAGGCGTAGGCCACCCAGCCCGCCGCGACCGCGATCGCGAGCCACGCGGCGCTCATCGCGCCGGAGCGTCCAGCCGCGCGGCAAGCCGGCTCACGGCGGCATCGATGCGCGCGAAGGTGGCGGCGAAGACCTCGTGCGGCAGGCCCCAGGGATCGGGGATGCGGAACGGTCCGGCTTCGAGAAAGTCGCCCAGCAGGCGCGTGCGCGGCGCCGCCTCCGGCGCGTACGCTCGCAGCGCGCGCGCGTGCGTGGCCTCCATCACGAGGACGAGGTCGGCGCCGGCAACGAGGCCGGGCGTGACGGGCCGGCTCCGGTGCCCCGTGAGGTCCACGCCGAGACCGCTCGCCGCGCGGACCGCCAGCGGGTCGGCCGGCGCCCCGTCGCCGGCCGCGAGGCCGGCCGAGACGACGGCGAGATCGGGCCGGCTCCGGAGCAGGAGCGCAGCGGCGAGCGGGCTGCGGCAGATGTTCCCGTGGCAAAGGACGAGCACCGAGCGGATCGGCGCCGCGGGCAGCGCGGGCTCGCCACCCAGCCGGCGGCGCCACTCGTGGAGGACGTTCGCCCGAGCGGCCGGCGACGTGAGGAGGCGGCCGCCGCTGCGGATCGCCCGGGAAATCCATACGGTCATGCCCGAAGCCAGCATCGCTGGCCCCGGAGCGTAGGCAAGCTCGCCAGCCCCGGCGGGCGAGGCTGTCGAGGAGCGGATGCAAGCGCGCGGTTTTGCGAGCTCTCCCTGGCTGTGGATCGCGGCGGGTGTCGCCTTCTCGCCCGCGCTCGCCGAGATCGCCGCGCAGACCGTCTCGAATCCGCGGACCACGACGCCGGTCATCGCCGGCGCGCTGCTGCTCGTGGCGGCGACGCGCAGCCGGTCGCACGAGGCGCCCGAGCGCGCCGTCGCGCTCGGCCTGCTCGCAGCGGCCGCCGGGCTCGAGCTCTTCGGCATCCTTGGCGGCTCGTCGACCTTTGCACGGGTGAGCGTTCCCGTCGCCGTAGTTGCCCTCTCGCGCCTGCTCGGACACCCGCCACTCGCAACGGCGCTGCTCTCGCTCTGGCTCGTGCCGATTCCGGTCTCTCTGCTCGAGCCGCTGCGCGAGCCCTTCGAGAACGGCGCCGCCATGTTCGTCGCTGCGGTGGCGTCTCTCGCGAGCCCCGACGCGTCGGCCGTCGGGCCGCTCGTTCGCGCGGGCGGGCGCAGCTTCGAGCTCCACGCGCCCGACGCCGGGATCCACCTCGCGCATCTGCTCACGCTCGTCGGCTGGTACGCCGCGGTGCTCTGCGGCGAGGGGATCGGCGCAGCGGCGCGGCTCGCCGGCAAGGCTGCGCTTCTCACCGTGCCGCTCCAGCCCGTCTTCCTCACCGCCGCCGCGTTCGCGTTCGTCACGCTGGGCCCCTGGGCTGCACGCGGGGTGCTCGATCCCGGGCTGCCCGCTCTCGTTCTGGTCACGGCCCTTCCGTGGGCGGAGCGGCGCCGGCGCGCGAAGCCTCGCGACCGCTAGCGAAGGCCTGCGCGTCGGCGGCAGCGCCCGGCACGAGGCCGAGCATCGCGCGCTCGATCGCCGTCACGAAGCCGTCGATGCCGAAGCGCTTCTCGGCGCGCCGTCGCGCGGCCTCGCCGAAGCGCGTGCGCAGCGCGGAGTCTTCGCACAGGCGCGCCAGAGCCGCCGCGAGACGGTCCGCGTCGCCGGCCGGAACGAGCAGGCCCGTCTCTCCGTCGACGACGACCTCGCGATTGCCGCCCACGTCGGTGCACACGATCGGCAGCCCGCAGGCCGACGCCTCGACGAGCGCGAGCGGCATCGCCTCGCTGTGTGCGGCGAGCACGCTCACGTCGATCGCGTGCTGCAGGAGCGCTTCGGGGTTTCGCACCTCGCCGAGGAATCCGACCGAGTCGGCGACTCCCAGCTCCGCAGCGAGCCGCTCGAGCGGTGAGCGCTCGGGGCCGGCGCCCGCGAGCAGGAGGCGCGCGGGGCGCCGTGCGCGCAGCACGGAGAACGCGCGCAGCAGCACGTCGGCGCCCTTGCGCGGGATGAGGCTCCCGATCTGCCCGATCACGAGCTCGGCGTCGCCGATGCCGAGATGGCGCCGCACGGCGGGATCGCGTCGCGCGGTCGGCCGGAAGCGATCGAGGTCGGCGCCGTTCGGAATCACGAGCGCATCGCCCGCACGGCGGTGCTTCGCGAGCGACGCGCGCCGCGTGGCCTCGCTCGGAAAGACGATCTGCCGGGCGTCCCAGAGACCCCAGAGCCAGTAATACCGGCGGTAGAACGGCGCGTGGATGTGGCAAAGTCGCGGGATGCCCAGCCAGCGCGCCGCCAGCCAGCTCGCCTGCGAGGCGCGGCCCGAGTTGCAGTACAGCAGCGCCGGGCGCCGCTCGCGCGCGAACGCGAGGATCCGGCGCGCGGTGCGAAGATGCGCGCGAAGGTCGAGCCGAACGTCGCCGCGGTCGATCATGATCTCGGCGAGATCGACCCGCACGGCCTCGACGCCGCGCGCCGCGACCGCCTCGCGCATCACCTCCTGGCTGCACACGACGCGCGGCCGGAACCGGCCGCGGTCGAGCCGCTCGAGCAGAGCGAGCAGGCAGTTCTCGCTGCCCCGCAGCCACGGGTCGCCGTAGTGGACGAACAGGACGTCGATCAAGCGCACTCCCGCCCGGCGCCTCGGTGGCATGGCCCGCGCGCCCTCCCCTCTCGTTTCGGAATCCCCGTGGGCGCGATGAAGCCGAGCGGCCCCCCGCCGCGCGCCCGGCTCCCGAGAGGCTAGCCCGTGGCCTCACCGACTCTCCGCCGGCGGCGCGTGCTCCTCGTGGAAACCAATGAGGACGGAACGACGGGAGGGTCGTACCGCGCCCTGTGCGATCTCGTACGCCGCCTCGATCGGCGCCGCTTCGAGCCGCGCGTGGTGCTCTACCAGCGAGGGCCGGCAGCCGCCGAGATCGAGGCCGCGGGCGTGACGGTCGAGGCCTGGGACGAGATCCGGGAGGCCGAGCGGGCGTTCTCGGGCCCGCAGCGCCCCGGGCGGCGCCTGCGGGGCGTCTTCGAGGCGATTCGGCGCCGGGCGCACGGGATGCGGGCCGCGGGGATCGACCTCGTTCATCTCAATAATTCTCCCGGGGTCGGCTTCGACGACTGGCTTCCCGCCGCGCGCCTGGCGGGGATCCCCTGTCTGACGCACGTGCGCGGCCCGTTTCCGACCGCGGGCAGCGCGGTCGGCCGCTGGCTCCAGCAGCGCTTCGACGCGGTGATCGCCGTGAGTCGCTGGATGGAGCGTGCCGCGACCGCCGCAGGAATCCCGGAGGGCCGGGTCCGCGTGGTCTACGACGGCGTCGACCGCGAGGCCCTCGCTGGCGCGCTGCGCCGACAGCCCGCGGCGGTGCGCGCCGAGCTCGGCCTCGCCGCAGACGACTTCCTCGTGCTCCTCGCGGGCCACCTTCGCCCATGGAAGGGCCAGCGGCTCGCGCTCGAAGCGCTCGCGCGAACCAGCCCCCGGCTTCGAGCCCGGCTCCGGCTCGTTCTCGCCGGCGCGGCGCCGCCCGCCGAGGCCGCGTATCGCGAGGAGCTCGAGGCCTTCGCCCGCGAGGAGGGCCTCGGCGCCTGCGTGCGCATCCTCGGCGAGCGGCGGGACATTCCCGACCTCATGCGCGCGGCGGATGTCGTTCTCCACGCGTCGACGAGCCCCGAGCCGTTCGGGCTCGTCGTCGCGGAGGCGATGGCGCTCGGACGGCCCGTGGTCGCGGCGCGCCTCGGCGGCCCGTGCGAGATCGTGACCGAAGGCTCGGGCCTGCTGTTCGACCCGTCCCGGCCCGACGAGCTCTCGTTCCTGCTCGAGCAGCTCTACGAGCAGCCGCAGCTCCGCGAGCGGCTCGGGGCCGCCGGCCTCTCGCGCGCCGCGGACTTCGACATCCGTCATACCGTCGCAGGGGTCGAGCGCTGCTATGCCGGCCTGCTCGGCCTTTCTGACGCTGCGGACGCCGATCCGACCCGGCCGGCCCCGGCCGCCGCTTCGGCACCCGGCGCAACCCGAGGCACAATCGGGGGCACCCTCTAGCCGGGGGGGCGCGGGCGGCTCGTCGCCGCCGCGGACAGGAGGCAGGGCTTGGCGCAGGGACGGGTCGGCACGGCGCTGCTCTGCACGCTCCTCGTCGCGATCGGCGCGCTCGCGTGGTGGCTCCAGCTCCAGCCGCCGCTGCGCGTCGACGCCTCGTCGCTCGCGACGCTGCCGGCGCAGGTCGGCGCGTGGGTCTCGCAGGATGTCCCGCTCGAGAGCGCGGTCGAGGCCGAGCTGCGCGCGGACATGAATCTGCAGCGCCTCTACACGCATCCCGCGGGCGCGTCGGTCTGGCTCTACATCGGCTATTACGGCACGGCGCGCGGCGGGCGGCCCGAGCACACACCGCGCGGCTGCTACACCGGCGCGGGCTGGGGGATCGAGTCCTCGCGCAGCCTCGACGCGGAGCCGGGCGGCCCGCTTCGCGTCAACGAATACGTCGTCGAGCGCGACGGCGAGCGGCAGCTCGTTCACTTCTGGTACCGCTCGCACCGCAGGACCGGCCTTCTCGGCGGACTCGATCAGAACGTCGATCGCCTGCTCGGGCGCCTTCTCGACGGACGGGCCGACGGCGCGCTCGTGCGCCTGAGCACGCCGCTCGCACCGGGAGAGGAAGTCGCCGCGCGCGGGCGGCTGCTGGGCTTCGCGGCCGAGCTCGATCCGATGCTGGCGGCGCGCTGGCCCGACGAGACGTCCGGCGCCGCCGACGGCCCGCGCGTCGCGTCGCCGTAGCGAGGCTGCGGTCCGCTGCTACGGCGTTTCGCGCCTCGCCGCGCGCTCGCCGCGCTGTCGAACGCGCTCGAGGTGATGGGTCTCGATCACGCGCACGACCTCGTTCACGTCGTCGGTCACGGTGAACAGCTCGAGGTCCCGCGGCGAGATGAGCTTCTCGGCGAGCAGCCGCTGCTTGATCCAGCGCACGAGGCCGCCCCAGAACTTCGTGCCGAAGAGCACGACGGGAAAGTCGTGAATCTTGCCCGTCTGCTTGAGGGTGAACGCCTCGAACATCTCGTCGAGCGTTCCGAAGCCGCCGGGCAGCGCGACGAAGCCGCTCGCGTACTTCACGAACATCACCTTGCGCGCGAAGAAGTGTTCGAACTCGAGCTGGATCTCGGCGAAGCGATTCGGCTTCTGCTCCTTCGGGAGCTCGATGCTGAGGCCGATCGATTTTCCGCGGCCCCTGCGCGCGCCGCGGTTCGCGGCCTCCATCACGCCGGGGCCGCCGCCGGTGATGATCGAGAAGCCGGCGGCCGAGAGCGCGGCGGCGATGCGAACCGCGTGCCGGTAGTACGGATGGCCGGGGCGAACGCGCGCGCTTCCGAAGATCGAAACCGCCGGCCACACGGGGCGCAGCGTCTCGAAGCCCTCGACGAACTCGCCCATGATCTTGAAGACCGCCCACGTCTCGCGGGCGCGCGGATCGCCGCTCATGGGCTCCTCATCGGGCGATTCACGGGCGCTTCTTGAACAGGGCGTCGAGGGCGGCCCGGCCCGGGGCAGCACTCGGCGCCGGCGGCCCCTCTCGGGGGACGAACCACTCGCAGCGGTTCGCACGGTCTCGGTCGGCGACGCGCTCCGCGCCCGGCTCGCGGCACTCGTTGTACGCCGCGGGATCATGGTGTGCGCAGTTGCGACACACGTGAAGATCGGCGCCGCAATCGCACGCGTCGCGAAAGCCGATGCGATCCCCGCTGCCGAGCGCCCGCTCGCGGCCGCACGAGAAGCAGTGCATGGCCGGGACAGTCCCCGTCCTCCGCACGATGTCAACCTCCGTGCGCCGGCGTGATACCGTCGGGCGCGATGCGCGCGCCGGGCCTTCGCGAGCTGCTCCTCGTCTGTGTCGCCGCGGCCCTCGCGGCCGGCCCCGAGGCCCGCGCGCAGGCCGGCGCCGCGGGACCGGACCTCAACCTGCTCGCGCTCGACTGGGCGCGCGGGCAGTACGGATCGCCGCTCGTCTGCGACGTCGGCGGGGCTCCCGTCCGCGCGGTCCGCAGCGTCCTGATTGCGCCGGCGCCGGCGAAGGACGTCGAGCGCGGCCCCGCCAACCGGATCCAGTTTCCCGATCCGGAGGCCCGCGGCGCGACGCGCTGCTTCTCGGAGCTCGGCGCGGACGAGCCGCTCGTCGACGGGACGCTCACGGTCTTCCTGCCGGGTCGCTCGCGCCCCGACACCGCACGCTACGACTTCCAGGCGGCGCTGCGCCGCGACGACGGGTTCCGGTTCGAGATCCGCGCCGGAAAGCTCGCGATCCGGGGCTGGGCGCCGGGCGAGACCGAGCCGCACGTCGTCGACTTCGCGGGAGGGCACGCGTGGCTCCGCGCGGCGCGCAGCGGCAGCGATGCCGAGCGCCTGCTGCGCGGCTTCGAGAGCAAGCGGAAGGTCGTGCTCGATCTCGAGGCGCCGGACGGAGCCACCCTGCACTTCCCGCTGTTTCAGGCCCCCGAGCGCTGAGCACCGCGGCCGTCGCCGAGTCGCCGGCGCGGGGAGCGGCTCCGGACGGGTGCGGATGCGTTCAGTCTCGGTGCGGGCGTGCCGATGCAGGGCCCATGGCCGGCCCCGAAGACGAGAAGCCCATCGTCTCGCTCCTCGCCGACGACCCCGAGGAGCGGCCTCACATCGAGGCGTTCGTCGTGGGCCTCGGCGAGAGCGTCGACGCGCTGCAGGACCTCGAGCAGGCGGCGGACTTCGCTCGCGTCGCCGACCTCGCACGCGGCCTCGGCCGCGACGCCGCACGCCACGGCTTCCCTCCCCTCTCGGCCGCCGCAGGCGAGGCCGTCGCCGCCGCCGCGGCCGGCGACGGCAAGCAGACCCGCGAGTCGCTGCTCGTCCTCACCGAGATCGCGCGCCGCATCCGCCTCGGCCACCGCGGCGCCGTCTAGGCCGCACCGGCGCGCGGGCGCTCGCCGGCAGCGGCCTTCGCTCGCCCTCGGCTCGCGGGCCTGGCCCGTGCCGTAGGCCGGCGGGGACGCTCCGCGACTAGAGCTGGTACCAGAGGTCGGCGAAGAGGCCCGAGCCGAAGACCGTGAGCGCGAAGATCGTCGCGTTCGCGACCGCGTGGCTGATCACGAGCGCGGCGATGTGGCCGCGGTGGTAGAGCCAGAGGTTCCACACGACGCCCGTCACGAGCGCGACGGGCCACTGCCAGCCGAGGTGCGAGAACGTGAACAGCACCACGGTCACGAGGAATCCCTGCCAGGCGAAACGTGCCACCGGCAGGTCGCGGAAGTCCGTCTCGAAGTCGACGTCGACGCCCCGGCGCGAGATGCGGACGAGCTCGGCCGCGCGGATCAGGAAGCTGCGGACGAAGAGCTCCTCGACGAAGGGCGTCACGGCCGCGAAGCCCACGAAGCGAAGCCCGAGGACGACCTCGCGAAGCGACGCCCCGAGCTGGTCGGGATCGAACCGTGTCGCCGCGTCCGGCTTCGCGAGCCACCCGGCCTGGTACGGGACGATCCACAGCAGCGCGATGGCGACCCCGAGCGCAACGTCCGATCCGACACCGAGGACGGTCGGGCGAAAGCCGCGCAGCTCGGGAAAGTCGCCGCGGCGGAAGTAGTGGACGAGCAGCGCCGCGGGCACTGCGACCCGGAGCACCCACAGAACGAGCGAGCCCTCCCCGACCGGCCGCGCCTGCACCTCGGTGATCACGAGGAACGCGAGGTACGGCACGACGTAGGCGGGCCACCCGGAGTCGGCGCGCCCGGAGCGCGCGGCGGAGGAAACGGCTTCGCTCACGGCCTACTTCTCGGCCGCACCGGCCGCATTCTCGAGCAGGCGCCGGTAGGCGCGCACGAGATCCGTGTAGTCGTCGATCCGGACGCGTTCGTTCGTGCCGTGGATCCTGCGGGTGTCTTCGAGCGTGAGCCGCAGCGGCATGAAGCGATAGACGGCGTCCGTGAGCGGCGCGAAGTGGCGGGAGTCGGTCCCGGCGAGCATGAGGTACGGCGCCACCACGGCGCCCGGAAGCGCCTCGCGGATGCTGCGCGCGAGCATCTCCCAGCCTTCGCCGTCCGTGCGCGAGAGCGACGACGCCTCGCGCTTCTTGGGAAGGGCGCGGATCGCGACCCGCGGGTCGCCCACCACGCTGCGCACGTGCTCGAGCACGGCATCGATCGTGTCACCGGGCAGGATGCGGAAGTTCACGACCGCGCGTGCGCGGCTCGGGATCACGTTGTCCTTCATGCCCGCGCTGAGGACCGTCGGGGCGGTCGTCGTGCGAACCGTCGCGCTCGCGGCCGGGATGCGCGCGAGCGCGCGCTCGACGACGGGGCGCAGCAGCCACAGGTTCGCGTACACGATGCGGTGCGCGAAGTCGGCCTCGGGGCCGACGCCCTGCTCGACGAGGAGGCGCGATGCTCCGTCGAGGCGTACCGGCATCTGCGTGCGCTCGACGCTGCGAACGGCGGCGGCGAGGATGCCGATCGCGGTCTGCGCCGCCGGAGTCGACGAGTGCCCACCGGGCGCCTGCGCCTCGAGCTCGACGCTCACGTAGCCCTTTTCGGCGATGCCGACCGCGGCGACCGGCGCCGCGACGCCCGGAGCGATTCCCTGCAGGATCGATCCGCCTTCGTCGACCACCATGAGCGGGCGAACGCCGCGCTGTGCGAGCAGCGCGGCGATCTGCGCGGCGCCGCCGGCTCCGCCGATCTCTTCGTCGTGCCCGAAGACGAACACGATCGTGCGGCGCGGACGAACGCCGTCGCGCAGCAGCGACTCCGCCGCCTCGAGCTCGCCGAACAGGTTCACCTTGTCGTCGAGCGCGCCGCGCCCCCAGACGTATCCGCCCGCGATGTCGCCTGCAAACGGCGGGTGCTCCCAGTCGGGCTCCGTTCCCGGCTCGATCGGAACCACGTCCTGGTGCGCCATCAGCACGACGGGGGCGAGGCTCGGATCGCTTCCGCGCCAGGTGTAGAGCAGCGCGAAGTCACCGACTCGCTCGCGAGCCAGCGTCCGGTGCACGAGCGGGAACTCCTGCTCGAGGTAGCGCTGAAGGCCCTCGAACGCGGCGTCGTCGCGGTTCGCTCCGTCCTGGTTCGAGATCGTCGGGAAGCGCAGACCGCCGGCGAGCCGGGTCGCGAGCGCGGGCGCGTCGAACGCGACCCGCGCCGCGGGCTCGGCGGGGACCTGCTGCGAGCGCATCGTCGCCGCGCGCACGAGGAGCACGGCGAGGATCAGCGCGAGAGCGAAGCCGAGGATTCGAAGCGCGCTTCGCACGGGGCCTCCGCAAGGCCCCTAGCTTCGCAGCGTCCGCGCAGCGCCGCACGGCCCTCGGCCGCCCGCGGCGCGCTGCGGGCCGCGGCCGCGCCCGGTCTCGGACCCGCGGCGCGTCCTCCCGCCGCGAAGGCGCGGCGTCAGGATCGTGCGGCGGCGACCTCCGCCGGCTCCGCGTCGCTCGCGTCTTCGGCCGCCGCGTCCTCGCCGCTGCGCAGGTCGTTGTAGCAGTGCACGCACAGGCTCGACTCCCCCTTCACGAGCATGGGGGTGTCGCAGCGTGCGCAGCGGTGACAATGCCCGTCCTTCGCGAGGATGCGAACGATGTGGGCGCTGTCGATCACGTAGCCGGCCATGGCGCGTCCTCCGTCTGGCCCCCGGAGCGCACCGCGGCTCCCGGAACGCCGGGAGCGAGATCGGAGGGGGCCGATCGTGGAGTCGTGTCGCGGAGCCGTCCGCTCGCGCGGGCGTTCACCGCATGACATGCCGGCCATCGGCGCGGGTCGTGCGCACCTGAAGCGACGTTTTTCGTCTCGGGCGCTTCCCCGAGCGCAGCTCGCGCAGCCGCTGCGCATGCGTTCGCGACGACCTGCCGCCCGCCTGCACGCGGGCTGCACGCTGCAGCCGATGCGCAGGTCGCGCGGCGGCCGCCCGCCGCGAGGCGGGGCGCACCCCGTCTCGCGGCGGGTCGCGGCTGCTCGCCGGTGGCGTGCCGCTCCTCGCGGCGTCCGGCTACGCCACCTTCTCGAGGACATGGATCGCGCACGCGCTGCCGAGGCCGATCACGTGCGTGAGCCCGAGCCGCGCGTTCGGCACCTGCCGCTTGCCGGCCTCGCCGCGCAGATGCGTCGACACCTCGTAGAGGTTGGCGATGCCGGTCGCGCCGAGCGGATGGCCCTTCGAGAGCAGCCCGCCGGAGACGTTCACCGGGACGCGCCCTCCGAGCGCCGTCCAGCCCTCGTCGATGGCCCTTCCCGCCTCGCCCTCGCCGCACAGCCCGAGGTTCTCGTAGTGGAGGATCTCGGCCGTCGCGAAGCAGTCGTGCAGCTCGACGAGGTGGATGTCCTTCGCCGAGATTCCGGCCATCTCGTACGCCTTCGCCGCGGCGCGCCGCGTGCACGTGTTGACGTCGGGCATCACGAGGTCGCGGTCCGTGAACGGGTCGCTCGTCAGCACCGACGCCTTCACGCGCACCGCGCGCTTCATCCCGAGCTCGCGCGCCTTCTTCTCCGAGCACAGCACCGCCGCCGCCGAGCCGTCGACGTTGACCGAGCACATCAGCTTGGTGTTCGGGTACGAGATCATCTCGGCGTTCATCACCATCTCGAGCGGCGTCTCGATCTGGTACATCGCCTTCGGGTTCAGCGTCGAGTGGTGATGGTTCTTGACGCTCACCTTCGCGAACTGCTCGAACGTCGTTCCGTACTTGCGCGCGTGCTCCATCCCCGCCTCGGCGAACACCGTCGGCATCGTTCCGGACCCGAGCAGCCCCTCCGTCGGGATGCCCTTTCCGCGCGCGCCGCCGCCGCCGAGCAGGCCCTTTCCCATCTGCTCGACGCCCACCGCGAGCGCGAGGTCGTACGCGCCGGCCCGGATCGCCATCCACGCCTCGCGGAACGCGGTGGCTCCCGTCGCGCAGGCGTTCGCGCAGTTCACGACCGGAATCCCCGTCTGGCCGATCTCGTGCAGGATGCGCTGGCCCACCATCGCGCTGGCCTGATAGAGGTTGCCGCAGTAGAGCGCCTCCATGTCCTGGATCTTCAGGCCCGCGTCGTCGAGGGCCATCAGCGCGGCCTGCGCGCCGAGCTGCGGGACCGTCTTCTCCGGGAAGCGGCCGAACTTGATCATCTCCACGCCGAGGATGTAGACGTCGCTCATCGCGCTGTGCTCCCTTCGCTCAAGAGCGGGGCTGGAAGTAGTAGGTGAGGTACTCGTTGCCTTCCGCGTCCTTGCGCGGGGCGACCTTGAAGACGGTCTCGACGGGCATGCCCATCTGGATCTTCGCGGGATCGGCGGCGATGCCGATGAGGTTGCCCTTCACCGTCCCGCCGCCCTCGAGGTCGACGACGCACGAGACGTACGGCACCTCGATCCCGGGAAACGAGCGGTGGACGATCGAGTAGACGTAGAGCGTTCCGCGGCCCGAGAGCGGGATGGCGTCGAAGCCGCCGCGACCGCCGCACTTCGAGCAGCTCGAGCGCTCGCCGAGGAAGATCGCTCGGCAGCTCGTGCAGCGCTGGCCCTCGAGATAGGGACTGCCCTGCGGCGGGATCTTCAGAAACGGAACGACCGGGAGCGGCCCCGCGGCCGCCGCTTGCTCTACCATCGTGGGCTCCTTCGCCAGGGTGGGAGACGCGGGAGTTGATTCGCGAGTCAACCGCGGCGGAGAATGACAGCCGGCACCGGGCCTTGCAACGCCCGGCGCGCCCCGTGCCGGCCGCGGCGCTGCTTGCCGGCCTCTCTGTTGCAAGGTAAACAAACGTTTGTTCGTCTGACGCAGCCCAGCCGAGCCCGAGAGGCCCCATGATCGCCACCGCCCGGCCCGCCGCCGACACCGGCTCCACCGCCGCGCGCATCCTCGACGCGGCCGAGTCCCTCTTCGCGGAGCGCGGCTTCGCGGGAACCGCCGTCCGCGACATCGCGGCGCGCTGCGATCTCAATCCCGCGAGCCTCTACAACCATTTCGAGAGCAAGCAGGCGCTCTACGAAGCCGTTCTCGCTCGCGGGCTCGCGCCCCTCATCGAGGTGCTGCGCCGCTCGGCGCAGGGCGACCCGGGGCCGCTGCCCGCCGACCGGATGATCGACGACGTGATGACGCTCCTCGCCCGCACGCCGAACGTGCCGCGCCTCATCCAGCAGGAGGCCGTGAGCGGCGGAACGCACCTCGCGCGGCTCGTTCAGCGCTGGATCCGGCCGCTGCTCGCCGAGGGCGTCGCCGCGGCGCGCCGCGAGACGGCGCAGGGGTGGGACGACGACGAGGTCCCGCTCATGATCCTCGCGTGGATGAACCTCGTCTTCGGGCCGTTCGCGCTCGCGCCGCTGCTCGCGGAGGTGTTCCACGTCGATCCGCTCGCGCCCGAAGCGCTCGACCGCCAGATCCGTTTTCTCAAGAAGCTCGCGCGGCGCCTGCGCGCCCCCGACGCTTCGCCGCACCCCGCCGATCCCCGCAATCCGAAGAGGACTCCCCGATGAGAAGGCCCGAAGTGGATCTCTCGAGCCCCGACAGCTTCGCCGAAGGGGCGCCGCACGAGCTGTTCCGAAGGCTCCGGCGCGAAGCGCCCGTGTCGTTCCATCTCGAGCCCTCGGGGCCCGGGTTCTGGGTGCTGGCGAAGCACGCCGACGTCAAGTGGGCGTCTCGCAACCCCGAGATCTTCTCGTCGGCGCGCGGCGGAACGAACATCCCGGACCTCGATCCGGCGGCGCTCGCCCAGGTGCGCGCGCTGATGCTCAACATGGACCCTCCCGAGCACCGGCGCTTCCGCAACCTCGTCAACAAGGCGTTCACGCCGCGCGTGATCCAGTCGCTGCGGCCGCGCGTCGAGCGCATGGCGCGCCGCATCGTGAACCGCGTGTGCGAGCGTGGCGCGTGCGACTTCGTGAACGACGTGGCTTCTCACCTCCCGATGGAGGTGATCTGCGAGATGATGGGCGTTCCGGAGGAAGACCGGCAGGCGATCTACGATCTCACGAACCGGCTGATCGGCTTCGACGACCCCGAGTTCCAGACGTCTCCCGAAGACGGCAAGCTCGCCGCCATCGAGATGTTCGTGTACGCGGCGCGGATGGCGGACCGGGCGCGGCGAAGCCCCGGCGACGATCTCACCACGCATCTGCTCGCCGCCGAGGTCGACGGACACAGGCTCTCCGAGCTCGAGTTCAACTCGTTCTTCATGCTGCTGTGCGTCGCGGGCAACGAGACGACGCGAACGGTGACGACGCACGGCATCCACACGCTGATCCGGCATCGCGACCAGATGCGGCGCGTGCAGCAGGACCTCGCGCT
>JAYRMX010000200.1:0-12365 GCA_041912475.1 Myxococcota bacterium | reverse complement strand
TCCTGCGGCGCGTATCGGACGGCGCCGCCGAGCTTCCGGAATCGCGGGCCAGTCCCCGCCCACCTCCAGCGCTCCAATGTCCGAGGTTGCAGGCCGAGACGCTCGGCGGCCTGCGCGGTCGTGAGATACGTACGGTCCATCGTGCCCCCTCCATGCGCCGCGAGATCCGGCGGACGGGGACAGACTACGGCGCGGCCGGCAGCGCGTGCCGCTCAGATTTCCCGCCGTGAATCGAGCGATTCCCTAGGGCTTGCTGGCACGCTGCCTGCAAAGACGCGAATAGGCGCGCGCAACCTCGGAGACGGGAGGAATGCTGCCGGTCGCCTCGCGGAGCCGGGCCTGCATCGTTCGCAGGGCGTATCGCCTTGCCTCGCGAACGGCTCTTGTCACCTTCGCGCGCGACGCCGCGATGCGCGGCGGGAAGTACTCCCGTGCCGGACCGCGCTCCTGCTCAATCCGGCTCGCGACGGCGTCGAGGGAGAGACCCTCGCTCCACATCATCTCGACCGCCTGCGCGGCGAGCCGCTCGCGAGCGTCGTACTCACCGCCCCAGTGCTCGCGAGCCTTCGCGAGCCCTTCCTTGAATCCAAGGGCGCGACCGATCGCGCCGGGCCCTTCGCCAGCGCGGGCGGGAACGTCGAGCATCTGCCGAGCGGATCGCAACGTGATGCCGCCACCGATCCACTTCTCTCTCTGCGTACCGGGCACCTCGCGCCAGGTGCCGATCAGGCGGCGCCCGCACTCGTCGAGGTACTCGAAGAGCCAGCTCGGTGGATCGAGCGGCGGATCGAATCGAGAATCTCGGCGCGTCGTGAGACGGTACGTCCCCCACGCCTCCCATGCGTGCAAGGGATTTCCCGTCCTCACGAAGTCGCGCCGGCAGCGCTCGACGAAGTCGCGATCACTATGCGAGTCGTCGAGGTCGGGATAGAGCCCCACCGAATGGAGCGCCGTCTCCCGGATCGCGTCTTTCTTCTCGGGAGGTCGGCCTCCGCGAGGAGATCCGGTGCTCGAGGAGTCCTTCGTCTTGCTCGCCACGGCTCGCACCTCCGCATCGGTGCATCCGCAGGGAGTGAGGCAGCGCGGCAGGCCCGTGCGGTCGGGCTTTTCGGGGATCAGCCTATCCGCGCTGCATGAGAGTCTACTTCGAGTCGCGCAGCGGGATCACGTCCGCGTCGGGGCGGCCGTCGAGCATGGCTCCGATCCGCGCGTCGATGCGCTCGGCCGCTGCGCGCACGGGGTCGTCGGCCAGGTGGGCGTAGCGCTCGGTCGTCGCCGCGTGCGAGTGGCCGAGGATCTTGCCGACGATGAAGAGCGAGTCGCCGCCGGCAACGCCCACGCTCGCGAACGAGTGCCGCAAGTCATGCACGCGCACGTCGGGCAGGCCCGCACGCGCACGGATGCGCGCCCACACCTTCGAGAGCGAGAGCGGGCCGTCTGCGCGCGCGGTCGGCAGCACCCACTCGGAGCGGCGCGGCAGGCTGCCGAGCACGCCCTGCGCGTGAACGCCGAGCGGGATCACCTTCGGTCTGCCCTCCTTCGAGTCGGGCAGGCGCAGGCAGCCGGCCTCGAGGTCTACGTGCTCCCAGCGAAGCCCGAGGATCTCGCCGCGTCGCGCGCCCGTGAGGATCAGGAGCCGCACGGCAGCGACCGCCGCGAGGGGCTCGGCGCCCGTGCGCTCGATCTCGGCCAGCGTATCGCCCAGCCGCGCCAGCTCGGCCGGGGAGAGGAAGCGCTCCATCTTGCGCTCGGGGTAGCGCTCGACGTGGCGGCACGGGTTCGAGCCGTCGGCGCGCAGGCCCCAGCGCTCGCAGAGCGCGAAGAGCTTCGAGAGCAGCGCGAGCGTCCGGTTCGCTGCGCCGGGCGTTGCGCGCATGGCATGGTGAAGCCGTGCCACGTCGGAGCGCGCTACGTCGGCGACGCGGCGGCGGCCGAGCGCCGGCAGCACGTGCTTCTCGAGGTTGCGGGCGTCGGTATCGGCCGAGGATCGCTTCTTCTTCGTGCGCGCGTGCTCGGCCATGTAGCGCGCCGCGATCTCGGCCACGGTCGGAGCCTGCGCGGCCTCGCGGCGCATGCCGGCAGGATCTTCGCCGCGCAGCGCGCGCGCGAGCACGTCGCGCGCCATCGCGCGGGCCTGCTCGCACGTGAGCACGCCATGCGCGCCGAGCGAGAGCCTTCGGCTGCGCCCCGCGTGTCGGTACTGAACCAGATAGCGCCGGCCTCCCGTCGCGTAGACGCGCACGCCGAAGCCGGGGAGGTCGTCGTCCCACAGAACGGTGTCCTCGGCCGCGGCCCGGGCGCTCTCGACGGTGCGCTTCGTGAGCTTCGGCACGGCGCCTCCTTTCGCTTTCGGTTCGTTCTACCGTAAGCATACCGTAAGCACGAGGAAGCGTTTCGCAGCGTTTTACGGCGTAGGGCGACGTAGGGGAGTGTCACCCTGCCATGCCAGAAAGATCAATGTCTATCGTAGGTTAGCGTGGTGTGGAGGGCGAGGCGGCGCCCGGATTCGAACCGGGGATCAGGGATTTGCAGTCCCATGCCTTACCACTTGGCTACGCCGCCGCAGAGCCCGTCGCGGAGGAGAGGGAGTACCGCGGGGGGAGCGTGACGTCAATCCTGCGGCGAACGAGCGCGGCGTCGCTTCGCCCGCGCAGCGCTGCGTCAGCCTCGCGCGGGCGCGCGTGCGGCGTACTTGAGCACGCGCACCTTCTCCATCGTGACGAGGCCTTCGCCGACCATCTCGTCGAGGATCGCGGTGAGGCGCTCGACGTGCTGCTCGGTGTCGACGATCTCGATGACGACAGGGAGGTCTTCGGAGAGCCGCAATATGCTCGCGGTGTGGACGACGCTGTGCGCGCCGAAGCCGGCGACGCCGCGGAAGACGGTCGCGCCGGCGAAGCCCTCGCGGCGAAGACGCTCGAGCAGCGCGGTCGCGAGCGGCTGGTGGTGCCAGCGGTCGCTCTCGCCGATGAAGACGCGTACCAGGATCTGCTCGCCGGTGAGAACACGCATGCAGCCCTCCCTCCCCGCTCCGGGGATCAGCCTCCCGCGAGAGCGCGGCCGGCCGCGAGACCGAGCAGGCCGGCGGCGAGGCACAGCACGACGGTGAGCGCGAGATTGAGCCCGGCGACGAAGACGGCTCCCTCTCGAAGCATTCCGAGCGTCTCGTAGTTGAACGTCGAATACGTGGTGAGACCGCCCATCACGCCGGTCGTGAGGAAGAGGCGCGCCGTCGGCGAGATCGCGTCCGACGCGAGTCCCACGTGCATGATGAGCCCGATGAGAAACGATCCGGTGACGTTCACGAACAGCGTGCCGTACGGAAAAGCGACACCGAGAAGAGTTGCCGCCGCCTGCCCGGCGAGGTAACGAAGGCCGCCGCCGAGGGCGCTTCCGAGGCAGACCCAGGCGAGCCGCTCCATGACTCCCTCACCCCGTGTGCTGCGCGGCGAGCGTACACCGGGCGGCCGGCATGCGTCATGCGCCCGCGAGCGAGCGATCGCTCGGCGGGGGCCGGTCCTCGTTCGGGAGCGCGCACCCGGCGCGGGGCTCAGCGCGCGCGGGACGACCTCACGGCACGAACCTCGAGCCTCACGAATCCGGTCACGGGCCGCGAGCAGCCCGGAAACGAAGACACCAGGTGCAGGCCTTCGATCACGTCGCCGGCGACGAAGCTGACCAGCTGGCTGAAGACCGCAGGCGCCGGCGTGCCGGTTGCGACTTCGAATCGCGAGCCGCCCGGGAGCAGTGCGCTCGTGGCGTTCGGCCGCCCGCGCAGCTCCGCGTACGGTCGGCACGCCTCGCGGTTGGAGCTCACGGAGAGCGTGAAGACGAGACCGGTCAGCGCTTCGCCGAAGTCGGGAATCGCGAGGCTGCCGAGGTCCGAGTACGCCGAGATTTCGAGGATTCCGCTGGCGACGGTCGGCGTGACGCCGGTGGTGAGCGTGATCCCTCCGTCGGCGTCCGAGACGGCGGCTCGCCCCGTGCCGAGCGAGTTCGCCCACGCGGCGCTCAGTCCGGGGATGCCCAGACCCGACGGCTCCCTGGGAACGACGAACTCGTTGGCGACCACGTGAAGCGCCACCGGAACGAGCTCTTTCGTCGATCCCGAGCCGGGCTCGGCAGCGCTCACGGGCAGCGCGGCGACGAGAGCAGCGAGGACGGGCAGCCGGCGCATACGGCACCCCTCGCGAAGCGGCGAGGGCGACTCCGGACGCGCGAGCGGCGGCAGCGCCGTCCTCGGCGCATGCAGTCATCAGAACACGCGGCGGCGACGGAGTCAACTGCCGGGCGCTGGCCCGCCGCGGGGACGATCGGAGCCTTCCGGGCCCGGACGCGACACCGACCGCTGCGGCGGGCGGACCCTCGACCGATCGGGGTTCGCCTTCGGAGACCGGGTCAGGCTTCCGGCAGGGGCTCCGGCTCCGCCGATCCGTCGGCTGCGACACGGAACGCGCCGAGGAAGTCGTAGCGGTTCCAGAGCACGACGCGCTCGATCGTCTGACCCTCGGGAGCGCGGTAGATCCACTTCTCGTTCCAGCGCACGCCGTTCTCTTCGACCGCGCGCGGATCGTTCACGCTGCCCACCTGATCGGTGGGCGCGCCGAGTCGCTTCCAGACCGTGGCGCGGTCGATGCGCTTCTCGGCCGCCGCGCTCACCGGTCGCACTCGCCGCCGATCATGTTGATGAAGTCGAAGGTCGGGATGAGGTCGGCGAGCAGCGCGCCGCGCACCATGAGCGGCAGCGGCTGCAGGTTGATGAAGCTCGGCGGCCGGCAGCGCACCTTCCACGGGACGGCGGAGCCGTCGGAGACGACGTAGAAGCCGAGCTCGCCGTTCGGCGACTCGATCGCGTGGTACGCCTCGCCGGCCGGAACCATCGGCCCCTCGGTCACCGATTTGAACTGCTGGATCAGCTCTTCCATCTTGTTGAAGACGCGCCCCTTCGCGGGCCAGCGAACGCGCGGATCGTCGACGTTCACGGGGCCGGGGTTCTTCTCGAGCCAGTCGACGCACTGTTCGACCAGCCGCAGGCTCTGGTGCATCTCCGCGACGACGACGAGGTAGCGGTCGTAGTTGTCGCCCACCTCGCCGATCGGGATGTCGAAGTCGAGCCGGTCGTAGACGAGGTACGGCTCGCTCTTTCGCAGGTCGTGCGGGACGCCGGCCGCGCGCAGCAGCGGACCCGTGACGGCATAGCGGATGCAGTCCTCCTTCGAGAGGAAGCCCGTTCCGCGAAGGCGGTCGACGAAGATCCGGTTCTCGGTGATGACGTCGTCGAAGTCCTTCAGCAGCGCGCGGATCTTCGCGACGTTCTCTCGGCAGGTGGCCGGAAAGCTCGCCGGCATGTCGTGCTTCACGCCGCCGATGCGGATGAAGTTCGACGTGACGCGCGCGCCGCACAGGATCTCCTGGAGGTCCCACGTCAGCTCGCGTGCCTCGATCCCGAACAGGAACGGCGTCATCGCCGCGAGCTCGAGGCACGCCGCGCCGGCGCGCGTCAGGTGGTCGCCGATCCGCGACAGCTCGCCGGCGAGAACGCGCAGGTACTGGCAGCGATCGGGCGTCTCGACCTGCAGCAGCTTCTCGACCGCCATGCAGTAGCCGAGGTTCGCGAGGATCGCCGAGTTGTAGTTGAGGCGATCGGTGTACGGGATCGCCTGGTACCACGACCCGCTCTCGCACTCCTTCTCGAAGCCTCGATGCAGGTAGCCGACCTGCACGTCGAGATCGACGATGCTCTCGCCGTCGAGCTCGATCACGAACTTCACGGTGCCGTGGCTCGCCGGGTGCGACGGCCCCATGTTGAGGATCTGGTGCTCGGTGTGCAGGTCGGCGCGCGAATCGTCCTCGCGGCGGTCGCGCGCGCGCTCGGTCAGCAGATGAGGCTCGGCCGCCATGTGCCTCTAGTTCCTCGGCCCGATGAGGGGCTGCCGCCTCTCCTTGGGATAGTCCTTGCGGAGCGGGTGCCCCTCGAACTCCTCGTACAGCAGGATGCGCCGCGGGTCGGGATGCCCGCGGAAGCGGATACCGTACATGTCCCAGACCTCGCGCTCCATCCAGTTCGCCGCCGGCCACACGGAGGTGGCGGAGTCGATCTCCGGCGCCTGTTCGGGAACGCGCGTCTTCACGCGAACGCGGTGGTCGTGCTTCATCGAACGAAGGTGGTAGACGATCTCGAAGCGCGGCGTCTGGCCGAGGTAATCGACGGCCGTCAGGTCGACGAGCACGTCGAACTCGAGGCCGGGCGTGTCACGCAGGAAGTGCAGCACGTCGGCGATGCGCGCGGCATCGACGATCGCGGTCGCGTCGCCGAGGCGCGCGTGCGTATCGCGGACGGCCTCCGGCAAGGCGCCGATGAGGCGCCGGAGAGCCTCGGAGCCGTGGTCTTCCATCCGCTCTCAGCCCCCTGTGCCTTCCCGTCTCGCCGCCGGCGCGTGGACCCGGTCGTAATCGCCGCGGATGAAACCCAGCCGCCGCTCGAGCAGCTTCTCGGGCACCAGCAGCTCCTTCTTGTGGAAGTGGAGCGATCCGCGGTCGTAAGTCGCGAGCTCGACCTCGCGGCTCATGACGATCGCCTCTTCGGGGCACGCCTCCTCGCACAGGCCGCAGAACATGCAGCGCGAGAGGTCGATGTCGAACTCCTCCGGATAGCGCTCGATGCCGGCGCCCTCGAGCTCGCCCGGAACGATCGTGATGCAGTCGGTCGGGCACGCGAACTCGCACAGCCCGCAGGCCACGCACCTCGGCTGGCCGTTCTCGAGCTGAACGAGGACGGGCATGCCGCGGAAGGCGTCGGGGAAGTCGACGCGCTCCTCGGGATACTGCACGACGAACGCCGTGCGCCTTCCCGTCAGCCAGCCTGCGAGGTTGTGGAAGAAGTGCCGGCTCGTTACGAACAGGCCCTTCAGGATCATCGGCAGATAGAGGCGCTCGACCCACGTGAGCCGCGCCCGACGCTCGACGACGATGACCCGCCCCGGCATGGGGCGCGACGATAGAGAAACGGCCCTGTGGGCGCTAGGAGCCGGAGAGCCCGAAGCGCCGTTCGAACGCGGCCGCGACGGCCTCGCGGGCGCGCGCGCCGAGGTCCGGCGGTGCCTGCTCACCGAGCTCCGCGGCGAGCGAGGTCATCGCGACGTCGTGAAGCCCGCACGGAACGATCGCGCCGAACCCCGCGAGGTCGGTCGTCACGTTGAGCGCGAAGCCGTGCCAGGTGACCCAGCCGCGAAGGCCGACGCCGATCGACGCGAGCTTTCGCGGCGGCTCGTCTCCCTGCGCCGAATCCGGCGGCCCGGCGAACACGCCCGTCATGCCGGGCCGCGCGTGCGCCGGCTGGCCGAGGCCCGCGAGCGCATCGATGAGGGCGGCCTCGATCGCGCGCAGGAAGCGGCCGACGTCGGGCTCGCCGCGTCGCGCGAGATCGAGGATGAGGTAGCCGACGAGCTGCCCCGGCCCGTGGAACGTGACGTCGCCGCCGCGCGAGACGCGGTGCACCTCGACGCCCGAAGCGGCGAGCTCGCTCTCGGGAAGCAGGACGTTTCGCGCGTCGGCCCCGCGGCCGAGCGTCACGACCGGCGGATGCTCGAGCAGGAGCAGGCACTCGGGACCGGCGCCCGTGCGCAGCGCCTCGACCCGCTTCTCCTGCAGCTCGAGCGCGTCGGCGTAGGAGACTCGCCCGAGCCAGGTAACGGCCGGGCGAACCGGCTCCGCCTCAGGCGCCATGCGCCGCGCTGCGGGCGAGGAGCGCTTCGGGCGTCTCGACGAGGCGCCGCACCTCGGCGAGGAACTGGGCCGCCTTCACGCCATCGAGCACGCGGTGATCGACGCCGAGCCCGAAGGTGATCCTGCGGCCCACACGAACGCGGTCGCCGTCGGCGACGGGCTCGGCCCGCAGCGCGCCGACCGAGAGCACCATGCTCTGCGGAGGCGTGAGAATCGCGTAGAAACGGTCGACGCCGAACATCCCGAGGTTCGAGACGGTGAACGTGCCGTCCGAGTAATCGTCGGGCGAGAGCTTTCGCTCGCGCGCCTTCGCGATCAGCGCGTCGAGCGCGCCGGCGAGGTCGTCGAGGTCGCGCCCCTGACAGCTCTTCAGCACGGGCGCCACCAGCTCGTCCTGGACGTCGACCGCGACGCCGACGTTGATCGGAAGGAAGCGGACGATGCGGTCGTCGCGGTAGGTCGCGTTCACCTCGGGCATGCGCTCGATCGCGAGCGCGCACGCCTTCACGATGAGGTGCGTGTACGTGATGCGCTTGCCCTCGCTCCGAAGCTGCTCGCGAAGGCGCCCGAGCGGCTCGGCGTCGACCTCCGTCGAGAGGTAGAAGTGCGGCGCCGTTCGCTTGCTCTCGACCATGTTGCGGATCAGGAACTTGCGCTTCTGCGAGAGCCTCAGCTCGTCGCCGTAGAGCTCGGTCTCGCGCGCTCTTCCGTCGCGCTCCTCGCGGTCGAGGTGCGCGCGCAGGTCGCGTTTCGTGATCCGCCCGCCCGGGCCCGTGCCCTTGACGCGCGAGAGGTCGATGCGGAGCTCTTCGGCGATGCGCTGCGCGACGGGCGTCACGGGCACGTCGCCGTGCAGCAGCGGCTCGGCCTGCGTCTCGAGCGCTTCGAGGTAGCGCTCGACGTCGGCAACGAGCACCGCGCCGCCCTCTCCCGATCCGGCGATCTCGGACAGGTCGACCCCGCGCTCCTGCGCGACGAGCCGCGCGCGCGGCGTCGCGCGAACCCGCGCGGGGTCGGGCAGGAAGAACGGAAGCTTCGATGCGGGCGCGGGGAGCGAGGCCGCGGCGAAGATCGTCTGCGCCTGCGCCGTCTGGGGCTCCGCGGCCGGCGCGGCGGGAGGCACCGCGGCCGGCGCGGCGAGGGCCGGGCGAGCCGCGGCAGTCGCCGCGAGAGGCCCGGCGACGGGCGCAGTGCGCACGCTGGCCGGCGCCGGCATGGCCGCTCCCGCCGCGGGCGCCGCTGCCGCGGCGCCCGCCGCAACGCCGCGCGCTGCGAGAAACGCCGCGAGGTCCGCATCGCTGTCCGCATCGAACCGGACGACCGCGATCGGCGTTCCGACGGGAACGGTCGCGCCGGCCTCGACGAGGATTTTCGCGAGCGTTCCCGACATGTACGCCTCGAACTCCATGTCGGCCTTGTCGGTCTCGACCTCGAGCAGCACGTCGCCCTTGTTGATCCGCTCGCCCTCGCGCTTTCGCCAGACGTTGAGCGTCCCCTCCTCCATGGTGTCGGAGAGCTTCGGCATCTTGATTTCGCGCGGCATGGAACCTCCGCGGGCTAGGTCGTGATCTTGAGAACGGCGCGAACGATGTCGGCCGCGTGCGGCAGTGCCGCCTGCTCGAGCTCGCGCGCGTACGGCGTCGGCACGTCGGCAGCCGCGACGCGCTGCACCGGCGCGTCGAGCTCGTAGAAGAAGCGCTCCTGCACGCGCGCCGCGATCTCCGCGCCGACGCCGAGCGTTCGCCAGCCTTCCTCCGCGACCACGCAGCGCCGGGTTCGCGCGACCGACGCGTAGAGACCGTCCCAGTCGAATGGATCGAGCGTCCGCGGGTCGAGCACCTCGGCCTCGATCCCCTCCTGCGCGAGCGTGTCGGCCGCGCGGAGCGCCTCGTGGACCATCCGCGACCATGCGACGATCGTGACGTCGCTTCCCGGTCGCTTCACGTCGGCGACGCCGAACGGGATCGTGTACTCGTCGTCGGGAACGGGCCCCTTTGCGCCGTACAGCATCTCGTGCTCGATGAAGACGACGACATCGTCGCTGCGGATCGCGGTCTTGAGCAGGCCTTTGGCGTCGTACGGCGTCGACGGGATCACGACGCGAAGGCCGGGCGCGTTCACGAACCACGACTCGATCGAGTGCGAGTGCTGCGCGCCCTTCTGCGTGCCGCCTCCCCCCGCGGCGCGGATCGTGATCGGAAGCCGCACCTGCCCGCCGAACATGTACCGCAGCTTCGCCGCGTGGTTGATGATCTGGTCCATCGCGACGATCGCGAAGTTCATCGTCATGAGCTCGGGCACCGGCCGCAGCCCGCCGAGCGCTGCGCCGATCGCGAGCCCGACGATCCCGGCCTCGGCGATCGGCGTGTCGCGCACGCGCTTGCCGCCGAACTCGGCGAGCAGATGCTCGGTCACGCGGAAGGTACCGCCGAACAGACCGACGTCCTCGCCCATCACGAAGACGTCGGGATCGCGTCGCATCTCCTCGGCGAGGGCCTCGTTCAGCGCTTCGTGCGTGCGGAGCTCACGCATGCGGATCGCCCGGGAAACGCTCGGCGAAGACGTGCTCGTAGAGCGCCGCGGGCGAAGGCGGCGGGCTCGACTCGGCGAACGCCACCGCGGCCTCGGTCGCGTGCTCGACCTCGCGCTCGATCTCGGCGAGCCGCTCCGCGCTCGCCGTACCCTCGGCCTGCAGCGTCTTCGCGAGGCGAGGGATCGGGTCGCGGCGGCGCCAGAGCTCCTCCTCGGCGCGCGCGCGGTAGCGGCCGGGGTCGGTCATCGAGTGGCCCTGGTAGCGGTAGCAGACCGCCTCGACGAGAACGGGCCCCGCGCCCCCCCGAACGGTCCGAACGACGTCGTCGCAGAGCTGCCGAACGGCGAGCACGTCCATGCCGTCGACCTGGAAGCCCGGCATGCCGTAGCCCGCGGCCTTCTTGTGGACCTCGGTGAGCGACGACGCGAGGCGAACGTCGGTCCCGATGCCGTAGAAGTTGTTCTCGCACACGAAGACGACGGGAAGGTTCCAGAGCTTCGCGAAGTTGAGCCCCTCGTGCCAAACGCCCTGGTTGGTCGCTCCGTCGCCGAAGAAGCACATCACGACGCGGTCGTCGCCGCGCACCTGGCACGCGAGGGCGAGGCCCGCAGCGATCGGGATCGACCCGCCGACGATCCCCGTCCCGCCGTAGAAGTAGCGCTCGACGTCGGCGAGGTGCATCGACCCGCCCTTGCCGCGACAGATGCCGGTGTCGCGGCCGAACAGCTCCGCCAGGAAGCGGTTCGGGTCGCCGCCGCGCGCGAGGAAGTGCCCGTGGTCGCGATAGGTGTCGATCACCGGGTCGTCGTGGTTGAGGGAGGTGATGGCCCCCACGGCCACGGCTTCCTGCCCGATGTACAGGTGGGTGAAGCCCCCGATCCGCTGCTCCGAGTACATCTCGGCGACGCGCTCTTCGAGGCGCCGGATGAGGAGCATCAGGCGATACATCTCGATCTGGTCGGCCGCAGGGATCATCGGGCCCCCCTAGAGATCGAATTCGGCCTCCTCGAGGAGCTGCTTTACCCGGAACAGGAATCCGTTGGCCGGAGCGCCGTCGACGGCCCGGTGGTCGTACGAGAGCGCCAGGTGCATGATCGGACGGATCACGATGGCGTCCTCGCCGCTCAGCGTGCGGACGACCGGACGCTTCACGATCTCTCCCATCCGCAGGATGCCGACCTGCGGCTGGTTGATGATCGCGAAGCCGTAGAGATTGCCGTTGCGGCCGGGGTTCGAGACGGTGAAGGTTCCGCCCTTCAGCTCGTCGGCCGAGAGCTTCTTCGTTCGCGCGCGCGCCGAGAGGTCCTCGATCGCGGACGCGAGGCCGACCAGCGAGAGCCGGTCGGCGTGCCGAACGACGGGAACGACGAGGCCCTTGTCGGTCTCGACGGCGATCCCGACGTGGACGTCCTTCTTCTCGACGATCGCGTCTTCGAGCACCGACGCGTTGAGGCGCGGAAACTCGCGCAGCGCGCGAACGGTCGCGTGGACGACGAACGGCAGGAACGTGAGCGCGAAGCCGGACGTCTCCTGGAAGCCGCGCTTGTGCTGGTCGCGGAGCTTCACCACGCCCTGCATGTCGATCTCGGCGACGGTGCCGACGTGCGGGCTCGTCCGCTTCGAGAGCACCATGTGCTCGGCGACGAGCCGCCGCAGCGGGGTCATCGGAATCACGCGGTCGCCCGGCTGGAGCTGGTACGACATGTAGGCGGGCTTGCCCGGCGCCGGCGCGGCGGCCTTGCCGCGCGGAGCCACCGGGCGCGCCGCCTCGGCGGGCAGCGCGGCGGCCGAGGCCTGCGCCGCGGCGAGCGCCGGCTGCGCGCCGGCTCGCCCGAGGACGTCGCGCTTGGTGACGCGGCCGGCAACGCCCGTCCCCGGCACGCCCGAGAGCGGGGTCGCGGTCGCCTCGGCGACCTTGCGCGCGACCGGCGTCGAGCGACCCGCTTCGGCTCGGGCCGGGGCCTGCGCCGCGCGCGCGGCCGCCGGCGCCTGTGCGACCGCGCCCTGCGCGGCGC
The DNA here is from genome assembly GCA_041912475.1 of Myxococcota bacterium. Lineage (GTDB taxonomy): Bacteria > Myxococcota_A > UBA9160 > UBA9160 > UBA9160 > MYXO. Next base: position 92 of record JAYRMX010000200.1, on the reverse strand, counting down.
TCGCGATGAGCGCGAGCTCCGCGCCGACCGGCACCGTCGCGCCCTCGGCCACCAGGATCTTCTCGACGACACCCGCGGCAGGCGACGGGATC
>JAYRMX010000199.1:0-2558 GCA_041912475.1 Myxococcota bacterium | reverse complement strand
GGCGCACCAGAACGACGCCGGGCTGATGGAGAAGCTGGCGCTCAACGCGGCCGCGAGGGAGGAGACGATCGATTTCCTCGCGACCCTTCCGCACAAGCGCATCGTCGACATCATCTCGAACAACCAGCAGCGGATGCTGCGCTGCCCTGCGATCGTCGAGAGCCTCGGCGCGAATCCGCTCACCGGGCGCTCGGTGATCGACCGGATCCTCTCGTTCCTCGGCCTCGCCCGTCCGGCGTCGGAGGCGCCGGACGAGACGGCCGGCGACGGCCCGGTGCCCGCGGTGCCGATCAGCGACGCCGAGGCCGAGGCTGCGCTTCGCGCCATCCTGGGCGACGATGTCTCCGAGTTCGCTCCCGGGCTCGTCGAGGAAGGCGCCGAGCCCGACGAGGCCGCGCGCGGAAGCCTGTACGCGATCATCCAGACGCTGTCCGTCTTCCAGAAGATCAAGCTCGCGCGCGCCGGCAACAAGGAGGCCCGCGCGCTGCTGATCCGGGACACGAACAAGATCGTCGCGTCGGCCGTGGTTCGAAGCCCGAAGCTCACCGAGCAGGAAGTCCTCGCCTTCGCGAAATCGCGCAACGTGAGCGACGAGGTGCTGCGCCTCGTCTCCGCGAACCAGGAATGGACGAAGAGCTACCCGATCAAGCTGGCGCTCGCCGGGAATCCGAAGTGTCCCCAGCCGGTCGCCATGCGGTTCGTGAACTACCTGCAGGACAAGGACCTGCTCGGCCTGATGAAGAGCCGGGACGTACCCTCGGCGATCTCGACGCACGCGCGGCGGCTGCTGAGCAAGAAGGGGAAGATCTGATGGCGCACGGAGCCCGGACGGCGGTGAACGCCCGCATCGTGTACTGGGGGCCCGAGCAGGCGGGAGTCTCGACGACACTGCGACGCGTCTTCGCAAAGCTGAGGCCGGACCATCGCGGCGAGCTGCGCGAGGTCCCGACCCGGATCGACCCCGCGATGTGTTACGAGGTGCTGCCGATCAAGCTGGGCGAGGTCGGGGGCGTCGACACGCGGATCGAGATCGTCGCAGTTCCCGGGGCCGCCGAGCACGCGCCCACGCGCAAGCAGCTCCTCGACCGCGCGGACGGCGTCGTGTTCGTCGCCGACGCGCGGCCCGACCGGATCGGCGCGAGCCTCGAGAGCTTCGCGGAGCTGCGCCGCTCGCTCGCCGATTACGGGCGCTCGCTCGACGACGTCCCGCTGGTGATCCAGATGAACCGCTGCGACGGGGCGGGCGCGGCCGGCGTCGAGGACCTCGCCCGCAAGCTCGGCCACGGCGACGCGCCCCGTTTCGAGACCGTCGCGACGGACGGCTCGGGCGTGCTCCAGGTGCTCTCGACGATCTCGAAGAGCGTGGTTCGCAGCCTTCGCGAGCCGGCCGGAGGCCGCGAACGGCCGGCGGCCTCGCTCCGCGCGCCGGCGCCGCAGCCCGCCGCCCCGGCGACGCCCGCGCCGCTTCCGCCCGCCGCGGCGTCGGCCGCGAGCGAATGGCCGGCGCCCGTCCGCTCGCGCCGGCCGGACACCGCGACCGCTCCGGCGAGCCGCGAAGAGGTGACGGGCCGGATCGAGCCTCCGGTCGCGCCCACACCGATGCGTGTCGACGCTGCGAACGCCGATGCGCCCGCGCAGCGGCCCGACTCCCCCGCCCCGTCCGCCGCGCTGCGCATCGTCGCGGCCGGCGCCGCGACCTGCGACGACGGCCGCACGCTGCGGCTTCCGATCGAGGTCGAGGAGGCCGGCGGGCGCCGCATCCGCCTCGCGCTGGCGATCACCCTCGACATCCCGGAGGGCGGCGCGGACGCCTGACGGCGGGGGCGCGATCCGTGCGATCGGCGAGCGAGCGCTGCCGCTTCGGGCGCGCTACGGGCCGCCGTGCCCGCGCTCGAGCGTCGCGATGCGGCGCCGGAGCTGACCCGCGTCCGGGCGATCGGGAGACAGTCGCAGCGACTCACGGTAGTGCTGCACCGCGCGCTCGGGATCGCTGCGGTAGCGGTCGTAGAGGATCCCGAGCCGGCGCTGCGCCTCGGGCGCCAGCGCCGCGTCACCGAGCAGCGCCTCGCTCGCGGCGATCGCCTCGTCGACGCGGCCCAGCTCCGCGAGGAGCGCGACCCGGTTGAGCCGCAGCAGCGGCTGATCGGGGCGGAGCGCGAGCGCGCGTTCGGTCTGCGCGAGCGCCTCCTGCGGATTGCCGCGCTTCGCCTCGAGAACGCCGACGACGCCCTGCCCCAGCGCCGAGTCCGGAAAGAGCGCGAGCGCCTCGTCGTAGACGCGGCGCGCGCTCGCGAAGTCGCCGAGATCTTCGTACGCGAAGCCGAGCGACTGGTAGAGGTACGGGATCTTCGGCGCTCTGCCGATCGCGCGCCGATACGCCGGGATCGCCTCCTGTGGCCTTCCCATCGCAACGAGCGCATTCGCCTCGCCGTAGGGCGACGCCCAGCCGCCGGGCTCGACCTGCTCCACGCGGCGGAACAGCGCGAGCGCCTCGCTCGCGCGGCCCTGGTCGAGGATCATGTAGGCGTGGTTCACGAGCGGGGCCGGGGAGTCGGGAT